>PACE01000015.1:0-10696 GCA_002699725.1 Acidimicrobiaceae bacterium | reverse complement strand
TCNGCNTCNTCATCCTCTTCTTCTGGTGGATCAACCGCCGTGCCCAGGGCCAGATGGGCTCNATGATGTCCATCGGCCGATCCCGGGCCAAGACCTACTCCTCCGAACTCCCCGGCACGACCTTCGANGANGTCGCCGGCTANGTGGGCGTCAAGCAGGANATCCGCGAGGTCGTCGACTTCCTNAAGGNNNCCGANNNNTTCGCCGAGATCGGCGCCAGGGTCCCGAAGGGCATCCTNCTCGTCGGACCGCCCGGCACNGGCAANACCCTCATCGCCCGAGCCGTCGCCGGCGAGGCCGGNGTCCCCTTCCTCTCNGTCACCGGCTCNGACTTCATGGAGATGTTCGTGGGAGTCGGCGCCAGTCGGGTCCGCGACCTCTTCGAGTCGGCCCGCAAGATGGGCAAGGCGATCATCTTCATCGACGAGNTGGACTCGGTCGGCCGCAAGCGTGGTGCCGGCCTCGGTGGCGGCCACGACGANCGGGAACAGACGCTCAACCAGATGCTCTCGGAGATGGACGGCTTCGAGNNCAGCGAGGGCATCGTGATGATNGCNGCCACNAACCGACCCGACATCCTCGACCCCGCCCTGCTNCGCCCNGGCCGCTTNGACCGCCAGGTCGTCGTGCCACTCCCNGAACTNGAGGANCGNCGNNAGATCCTNGNNGTCCACNNNAAGGGCAAGCNGNTCGACGACGACGTNGACCTNNGCNTGGTNGCCCGNGGNACNCCGGGNATGAGCGGNGCCGANCTGTCCAACCTGGTCAACGAGGCGGCNCTNNNNGCCGTNCGNANCGGCNANGACNNCNTCCACGCCGAACACTTCGAGATCGCCCGGGACCGCATCCTCATGGGACAAAAACGCGAGTCGATGGCGCTCACCGACGCCGAAAAGGAGGCCATCGCCTATCACGAGGCCGGCCACGCGCTCTGCGCCGCTGTGCTGCCCACCTCGGACCCGTTGCACAAGGTCACGATCATCCCGAGCGGCATGGCCCTCGGCGTGACCATGCAACTTCCCGAGGAAGAACGCCACCTCTACCGGCAGGACTACATAGAGGACACGCTCGTGGTGCGCATGGGAGGCCGCATCGCCGAACAGATGGTCTTCGGCGTGTTCTCCACCGGCGCCAGCAACGACCTCGTTGGCGCCACCGAACTGGCCCGCAAGATGGTCCGGGAATGGGGCATGAGCGAGCAGCTCGGACCCATGGCCTGGGACGGCCAGAACCAGGTGTTCCTCGGCGACGACCTGATGACGTCGCGCGACTACAGCGACGAGACGGCCCGGGTGATCGACCAGGAGGTCCAGCGGATCCTCGCCAAGCAGGAGAGTCGGTGCCGCGACCTCCTCGCCGAGAACCGGCACGCCCTCGACCTCGTTGCCCGGGCACTGCTCGAACACGAGACCATCGACGGCGCCGAAGTGGCCCGCCTGGTCGAGTTGGCGGGATCCGGGCCGGCCGGGGGACCGACCAGGACCGAAAACGGCTCCTCATCACCGGCGGAGCCGGTCGAGGACCGCTCCCCGGTCGACTGACCGCCACCCCTTCGGATGGCCTGACCGTTGGAACGACTCCTGCTCCTCCTTGGCATCGCCGCCGCCGCCGCCGCGACAGCCGCCCTCCTCCAACGGCGGACCGACCAGACGCCGGTACGCACCGGTTGGACGGTCCCGGACCAGGTCCGGCGGTCCGACTTCACCCGTCCCGATGCACCCTGGCTGGTCGCCGTGTTCACGAGTTCGACCTGCCGGACCTGCACCGGCGTCCTCTCCCGTGCCCTTCCACTCGAGAGCCCGGAGGTGGTGGTTGCCGAGGTCGAGGCGGCCGCCGACCGGGAGGTCCACGACCGCTACGGAATCGACGCCGTGCCGCTCGTCCTCGTCATCGACGGCGAGGGCGTCGTGCGCGACCACCACCTCGGTCCGGTCAGCAGCACGCACCTCTGGGCGTCGCTGGCGGAGGTCCGCCAGCCCGGCTCGGTCCCGGGCGACTGCAGCGCCTCCTGACCGGTTCGCCGTACCTCAGGACGGTCGGACGACCGTTCCCGCAGCGGCGGTTCCGACGAAACTGGTACGTCCCATCGGACCGTCCTGGTGTGCCACGACGACGACCGGGGCGGATGCCTCCACCTCGACGACTCCGGGTGGCAGGGCGAACTCGACCTGCATGCCCGGGTCGAGTTCGAGGTGCGCAGGCAACGGCTCGGCGCTGGATCCGACCTCGCCGGCGTCCCCCATCGGCAACAGGGTCAGGTCGACTGCTGCAATGCCCGCACTGGCCGGGTTGAACAAGACCAGCGACGCCGATCCCCCGATCTCCGCCGGCTCGGTCCGCACCCACCACTTCGTGGCGGCATGGTCGACAGCCGACAGGACATCCAGCCCGACAGCACCCTGGTCCCCCGGATCCGATTCGTCGCCCAAGGAGGACCGGGTGACGAGGGAGGCCGCGACGGTCGGAGCGTCGAGGGAGCGGACCTCGATCAGGAACGGGCCCACGCCGTCGAGTCGGCCGTCGCCGAAGAGGTCGAGGACCTCCCTCCGGCCGGCCCTGAGGACGACCCGGAACGGCTCGACGGTGAACTCCCCGGAGACCGGATGGGGAACGACCTCGACGTCGACCGTCTCATCGCCGGCGTTGAGCAGGACGACAGAGGCCCGGTCCCCCGGCACCGTCGGACCCGGGAGGAACAGCCTTCCGGCATCACCCGGCAAGCCGAGTGAGAGGTCGACGCCGTGCCAGGCGTTCGGCGACGTTCCGTCTCCGTGCTGGAAGAGCGCCGTCACCAGTTGGCCGACGCGCACGTCGACGATGGCCGAGACCACCTCCGAATCCGCGATCCGCCCGGTCAGGTCGTAGGCGACGAGCGAGCGGCCGGCCACCACGATGCCCTGGGAATCGAGCGACTCTCGACGCCCCAGGTCGCCGACCAACCGGATGTCGGCGACCGCCGTCCCGGGAAACGGATTGTGCAGGAGCAGGATGGCCGACGTACCCGGACGCTCGGTCGTCCCCCACGGATGCCGCCAGGTCGCCGAGGTGACCGTCGCACACGCTTCGACGTCCCTCCCGGCGGATCCGTCACCGACGATCCGTTGGTCCACGAGGAGTCCGCCCTCCGACACCTCGACGGTTACCGCAGCGAACCGGCCATCGGGAACGAACGGATCGGGGCGGAACTCGAAGCGTTCGCCGGCCCCGACCTGGTAGGTGCGCCCCACGCGCCGACCCGCCTCGTCGACGACGGTGATCAGGCCCTCGACAGGCGCCTCCGTCGGGTTCGTCAGGGCCACCACCCGGTCGTCCACTCCAGGCGCCCCGGGCGTCGGGCCCTGGCAGAACCAGACATCTGCCGACCCATCGGACGCCGACCGCTCGGCGACCGCCGGCACCGGACCGTCAGCGAGGAGGGGCGCCCCGGGGTCGACGGCGAACACGACGGCTCCGATGAGCAGCGCCAGGAGTGCCACGATCGCCGGGGCACGGACGGCGTTCATGCGTCCACCCGCCGTCTCCTCCGCCCGACGTGCGCCCAACTGGTCGCCAGCAGCACGAGGAAGAGGAGGGCCAACTGGCGGGTCCGGACGCCCCGGGACGTCATGTCGGACTCCAGGACGACCGCCACCCGCGTACCCGCGACGATCCGGGCCGTCGGGAACGGCCCCACCTCCTCATCGACGGGTCCGGAGCCCACCATCGGGTCCAGTCGCCACCACCCGGACGGTCCGACCATCGCCCGGTACGAACCGTCGACCGGAGGCACGACCTCGACCCGGTCCCAGGCCGTGCGGTCCACGGCGACGGGAACAGCGCTCCCCGTCCGGTCCCTGACCACCGCATGCACCGGTTCGGCCACCGTGTTGCGGAACACCGTGACGGACCGGTTCAGGCCCTCGACCCGTTCGAGGTCCAGTTGCCGGGTGAGCACCGCCAGGAGTTCGTCGGGCGGCGGAGGTTCGACCGCTGCGTAGGGAGCTGCGGCGCTGCGCTCGACGACCACGAGGTGCTGGACCCCCCAGGCGGAGACCTCCATGCCCAGTCGACTCGTGCGGCCCTCGAGGACCTCGAGGATGGCAGTGCGCACCTGTTGGATTCCCGGCCCGTCAATCGGGCGGAACGGCACCTGGTCGAGCAGCCCGGGGACACCGTCGGTGAGCGCCATCGCCAGGCCGTCGTCGAGGGCGACCCCTGCGGCCGGAAGGATCGACGGCTCTCCGAGCCACAGCACGCGTCCGATGCCGCCACGCGACTCGTCGTAGGCGGTACCGCCCTCGTCGCCGAAGATCGGCAGGGAGGCGTCGAGGCCACGCGGCGGCAGGCCCCACCGGCCGTCGAGCGACGACTCGACCACCGGCGCCACGACCGCCAGCAGTGCCAGGGCGGCGACAGGCGGCAGGAAGTGGCGCCAGCCAAAGGCCCGGCTGTAGACGCCCACACCGATCGATGCTGCTCCGACGGCGGCCGCCCACGCCAGCCCCAGTGCCGCCGGGACGAGCACCAGCTCGGCCGCCGGCATCGGTCCCGACCACAAGCCCTGGTCGAGCACCCAGGCCAGGCCGAAGCCACCCGCAGCGATGAGCCACGCCCTGACCACCAGGGCGAGGCGCCAGCCGGACGCCGTGAGGAGCGCCAGGACGGGAATGACGAGGAGCGCCCAGCCCAGGCGGCCTGCGCTGAACGACCCCGTGTCGAGGCGGAGGATGGCGGCGATGCCGAGGTCGGCCGGCGCCCAGGTCCCCGGTTCGACGAATGCCGCCACGAGGTCGCCCCCCGGCAGCCGGTCCAGTCCGGGCACATGGAGGAGTGCCGCCACGACCGCCGATCCGGCCGCCACCAGGAGGAGCCTCGGCACGCCGGCGAGGCTGCCGGCCAGGAGGCTGCCCACGACCAGGCCGGCCACCACGACGCCGACGAGCACGACCACCGTCGGTTCCAGGCCGATCGCCACCGCCAACACGAGCCCGGCGACGAGCACTTCTCCCCAGAGGCCGCCGAGGCGCTCACCCGGACCGGGATCTCCTCCCCTACGGCCATACGGCACCACGCCCTGCGCCACCGCCAGACGGTGCGCCACCCAGGGCAGGGCCGCGTAGGCGGCCAGCGGGGCGAGGCGCCCCTCCGCCAGCGAGTTGTAGGGCAGCGGGACGGCGAGGTAGGTGAGNACGGCGACNGCCCTCGANCGCCCGCCGCCGATNGGGCGCACCAGGCGCCAGACGCCGACCGCTCCGACCGGGAAGGCCGCCAGCACCGCAGCAGCNAGCAGGACGGNGCCACTCCAGGGGAATACCTGTCCGACGAACCCGAGGAATGCCATCCCCTCGTTCGGCGGCGAGGCGATGCCCCCTCCGGTGGGCCGCCAGCCGGTCCACCAGGACCTCGCCAGGTCGAACGGCTCAGAGGGGACGGCCTGGAACCTTCCGATGNCCGGCAGCCCCCTCGTCAGCAGGTGCCGCGACCCGAACCCGAGCACCGCTCCTCCGACGAGCAGCGCAATGCCCCCCGGNCCGAGGAGGGCGGACCACANTTGGTGCAGTCGGAGTCGGCTCGGCGCCTCGGACCCCGTGCCGACCGANGCCCCACCGGTGACCGCCCGGTGGAAGGAACGGTGTGGGACGTCGTGGCGCACGTACAGGCGGGCCTGGTCNCCACCGAAGTGNTGGTCGACCGTTGAGCGACGGGCGCGGGCGGAACCCAGCCTGCGCAGGTTCCACGGCCACGCGGCGATCAGGCCCCTGACGTGTCGNAACCGGCCGACGAGGAGCCCGTATGCGACCCCCAGAANGGTCGCCAACAGCAGTTCCNCCACCGCAGCNCCCCGATGCACCGGGTCCTGGTTGACNAGCGTCGTGCGCAACTTGTGNCGCGGCCGGAGNCGTTGGGGGTCNGTCCGACGCCTTCGGGTCCGCCGGCCCCCGACGCTCCTGCCGACGGCGGTCGGCGCCGTCAGCACCGAGGCNCCTGCCAGGCGGGCGCGCCAGCAGAGGTCCAGCGAGCCGTCGAGGAAGCGGATCTCGGGGTCGAACCCGCCGATCGCCCCGAAGAGGTCGCTACGGACCANCANCGCCGATTCCGAGGTGGCGAAGACCTCGCGGTCGGCGTCGTACTGGCCCTGGTCGAGTTCGCCNGGTTCGAAGCGTGGGACCGCAGCCCCGTACCTGTCGACCCAGGAGCCCATGTCCTCGAGGTGNCGGGGATCCGACCCGTCGAGGACCTTCGGNCCGACCACGCCGGCNTTGGACTCCAGTGCGCACTCCACCATGCGCCGCACCGCCGTCCCGTCCAGGACNAGGTCGTCATGNAGGAAGAGGTGGTAGGCGGCGCCNTCCAGGCGTNCCAGGGCGACGTTGGCGGCCTCGCCGAATCCNGGATCACCCGGAGCCGNNGCCACCTCGNCCCACGGCAGGACNNCCGNGACGCGTTCCNNCAGGCCCTTGCGGCGGCCGGCGTCCACCACCAGCACGTCGAGGCCGCTGTGGTCCTGGGCNCCGATCGCCGTCAGGACCTCCTCGAACCAGTCGCCGGGGTCNTGGGCGACGAGCACCAGGCGCACGAGCGCCGGCGACGGCGTGGTTCCCGGACCCTCCGCCGACGGGTCTCCGTTGCCCTGCCGGCCGGCGGTCTGGTCGGTATCCACGGTGCCCGGACCCTACTCCCGGGCATGTCCACCATCGGCGCAGCAGGGACGGCGGTCTAGGGTGCGACCGTGCNCCCAAAGGACCTCCGTTGCCACCCGTGAAGGCGTTCGTCACCGGGGCCTCGGGGTTCGTCGGACGGCACCTGGTCGCCCATCTCCGGGACTGCGGCGACGAGGTCGTGCCNACCGACCGATCCGACGGCGGGCCGGACCTGCTCGATGCCGATGGGTTCGCGACCCTGGTCGCCGAGGTGCNCCCGGACGTCNTCTACCACCTCGCCGGCCAGGCCGACGTCGGTCGTTCCTGGACCGCCCCCGTGGAGACCCTGCGGGCGAACGTGGAGGGCACGTACAACGTGCTTGAAGCGGCCCGGTNGGCGGAGGTGGGCCGGGTNCTCACCGTGACCAGCGCGGACATCTACGGCGTGGTGTCGACGGACGAACTTCCCCTCACCGAGTCAGCACCGGTTCGCCCGNTCTCNCCGTATGCGGCGAGCAAGGCGGCCGCCGACCTCCTGGCGCTGCAGGCCCACCTGGGCCACGGCCAGGATGTCGTGCGGGCNCGTTCGTTCAACCACCTCGGNCCGGGCCAGAGCGACCGCTTCGTCTGTTCGGCACTTGCGGCACGGATCGCCGCCAACGAGTTGTCCGGNGAGACCGAGGTACGCGCGGGCAACCTCTCGCCGCGACGCGACTTCACCGACGTCCGCGACGTCGTCCGCGCCTACCGGCTGTTGGCCGAGCGGGGCCGGTCCGGCGAGGCGTACAACGTCTGCACCGGGACCTCGACCAGCGTCCAGGAGGTCATGGACCGACTGCTCGCCATGGCGGGACACGAGATGCACCTCTCGACCGATCCCGAGCTCTTCCGTCCGGCCGACCTGGTGGAACTCCGCGGCGACCCCTCTCGAATCGCGTCCGACACGGGCTGGGCGCCGAACCATGTGTTGGACGGCACACTGGTAGACCTCCTCGAGGACTGGCGCAAGCGACTTTCGACGGCAGACTGACGGCCCCCTGCCAAAGGGTGGCGGCGGCAAGAGAGGCAACACAGATGAGCAAGCGGGCATTGATTACCGGGATCACCGGGCAGGACGGTTCGTACCTGGCTGAACTCCTCCTCGAACAGGGGTACGACGTGGTCGGGATGGTCCGTCGAAGTTCGACGGTCAACTTCGAACGCATAACGCACCTCATGGACGACGTGGAGTTCGCCGCCGGCGACCTCCTCGACCAGATGTCGATGATCGAGGTTCTGCAGAAGCACCGTCCCGAGGAGGTCTACAACCTGGCCGCCCAGTCGTTCGTGCAGACCTCCTTCGGCCAGCCCGTCCTCACCGGCGAGACGACCGCCCTCGGCGTGACCCGACTCCTCGACGCCATCCGGATCGTCGACGACTCGATCCGCTTCTACCAGGCCAGTTCGAGCGAGATGTTCGGCAAGGTACACGAGGTTCCCCAGTCCGAGACGACGCCGTTCCATCCCCGCAGNCCGTACGGCGTCGCCAAGGTGTACGGACACTGGATCACGGTCAACTACCGCGAGAGCTACGACCTGCACGCCAGTTCCGGGATCCTGTTCAACCACGAGAGCCCACGACGCGGCCTCGAGTTCGTGACCAGGAAGATCACGCACGGGGNGGCCCAGATCGCCCTCGGGCAGGCCACCGANCTGCGCCTCGGCAACCTGGACGCCAAGCGGGACTGGGGGTTCGCCGGCGACTACGTCGAGGCGATGTGGCGAATGCTCCAGCAGGAGGCACCCGACGACTTCGTCATCTGCACCGGCGAGACCCACTCCGTGCGCGAATTCTGCGAGCTCGCCTTCGGGCGAGCCGGCCTGGACTACGAGGACCACGTCGTCGTCGACGAGCGCTTCTTCCGGCCGGCGGAGGTCGACCTGCTGGTCGGTGACGCCGCCAAGGCCGAGACGCAGCTCGGTTGGAGGCCCCGCACCAGGTTCAACCAATTGGTCGAGATGATGGTCGACCACGACCTCGAGACACTCCAGCGCCAGGGTGCGGGCTGACCCGACGGTGAGACGCCGATGATCACCGTCCTCGCCGGTGGCGTCGGCGCGGCGCGGCTGCTGCGGGGCCTGGTGCGGGTCGTCGATCCTGTTGAGGTGTTCGTGGTGGCCAACACCGGGGACGACCTGGTCCTACACGGGCTGCACGTCTCGCCCGACCTCGACACGATCACCTACACGCTGGCCGGGGCGGGCAACCCGGAGACCGGTTGGGGGCTGGCCGGCGAGACCTGGCAGGCCATGGCCTCGCTCGACCACTACGGCGGACCCACCTGGTTCCGCCTGGGCGACCTGGACCTCGGCACCCACCTGTTCCGGACGGGGCGCCTCGCCGACGGGGCCGGGCTTGCCGAAGTGACCGCCGAGGTCGCCGAGGCTTGGGGGCTCGGCTTCCGCCTCCTTCCCGCCACCGAGGACCGCCTACGGACGATGGTGACGCTGGCCGACGGCGACGAGGTCGGCTTCCAGGAGTACTTCGTCGGGCTCCGGCACGACGTGCCCGTCTCGGGGATTCGCTTCGACGGTGCCGATGACGCCCTCCCCGGACCGGGTGTTCTCGAGGCGATCACGACCGCCGAGGCGGTGGTGGTCGCACCTTCGAACCCCCTGGTGTCCATCGCCCCGATCCTCGCCGTTCCCGGTGTCCGGGATGCGGTGGCTGCACGGCGCGAGTCGGCAGTGGCGGTCTCCCCGATCGTCGGCGGCTCGGCACTCAAGGGTCCGGCCGACCGGATGCTCGCGGAGATGGGGCACGAGTCGTCGGTCGTCGGGGTCGCCCGCCTCTACCGTGACCTCGTGGCCACCCTCGTGATCGACCGTGTCGACGCCGACCTGGCCGACGAGGTCGAGGCCGAGGGCGTGCGCTGCGTCGTCACCGACACCGTGATGCGAACGACCGAAGTGGCGGCTGCGCTGGCGGAGACGACCCTCGGGGCCGTGGCATGACCGCCGGACTCCGGGTGGTCCCGGTTCCCGGACTTCCCGAGGTGCGCCCGGGGGACGACCTGGCCGGGATGGTCGCTGCGGCCTGCGAGGCTGCCATCGGACTCCGTGACGGTGACGTCGTCGTGGTGACCCAGAAGGTCGTCTCGAAGGCCGAGGGCCGACTGGTCGACATCGACCCCGAGATCGGCCACCGCCCGATCGTCGAGGCCGAGTCCGTCCGGATCCTGCGACGGCGCGGCGACCTGATCATCGCCGAGACCGAGCACGGCTTCGTCTGTGCGAACGCCGGCGTCGACCTCTCGAACGTCGAGGCCGGACAGGCGGCGTTGCTCCCCGAGGACCCCGACCGTTCGGCGCGGCGCATCCGTGATGCCCTCACCCACCGCTTCGGCGTCGAGGTGGCCGTCATCGTGAGCGACACCTTCGGGCGCCCGTGGCGCCGGGGGGTCACCGACGTCGCCATCGGCGTCGCCGGACTGCGTCCCGTCATCGACCTCCGGGGCACCGCTGACGCCTTCGGCCGCGAGCTCCAGGTCACCGAGGTGGCTGTGGCCGACGAGTTGGCGGCCGCAGCGGAACTCGTGATGGGCAAGTCGACGGGCATCGCCGTGGCGGTGCTGCGCGGCGTCGATCCCGCATGGCTGGGCGACGGGAGCGTGGTCGACGACCTTGTCCGCAGGCCGGACGAGGACCTCTTCCGCTAGGTGCCGGAGGCGCGGAACCAGTCGATGGTCCGGCGGATGCCCTCGTCCAGGTCCACACGCGGCTGCCAGTCCAGTTCCCCGTCGGCGAGTGTCGGGTCGAGCGCCGAACGCTCCAACTCACCGGTTCGGGCCGGCGCCCGGACAGGCTCGTCCGGTCCACCCCCGAGGGCGGCCATCGAACGGTAGAGGCCGTCGACCGACGTCTCCACGCCGGTTCCGATGTTGAACATCCGCCCGTCGCCCCTTTGTGCTGCGGCGACGAAGGCGTCCACGACGTCGTCCACGTAGACGAAGTCGCGGGTCTGTGCGCCGCTTCCGTAGACGGTGCAGGGTTCCCCGGCCAGCAGCCTCCCGGCGAAAATGGCGACGACGCCCGCC
>PACE01000014.1 GCA_002699725.1 Acidimicrobiaceae bacterium | reverse complement strand
TGTCGGTGCGGCCGTCGTGGTTGTCGGTGCGGCCGTCGTGGTTGTCGGTGCGGCCGTCGTGGTTGTCGGTGCGGCCGTCGTGGTTGTCGTGGTAGTCGTCGTCGTTGTCGGTGGGGGCGGCACAAACTCACCGCGGAACGGACCGGTGACCTCGTAGGTGACGCCCACGGCCAAACCGTCGGGGGCGTCACCCCAGTCGATGGCCTCGATCACGTCGCGCGTCAACTTGTTGCCCGGCCCCCGTTGTGAGCTGAAGTAGAGGCGGTTCCGGTTCGGGTTGAAGCAGGGCCCGGTGATCTCCGACGATTCGTGGGCCGGGTCGGGGATCCGGCAGAACGGCGCCACTTCGCCCTCGGGCGTGATGACGACGACCTCCAAGTTGCCGCCGTCCTCGGCCACGAACAGGTCGCCCGAGCCCTCCTCGACGGTGATGTTGTCGACGCCAGTAAGCGGCTGGCGGTCGCCGGTGCCATCCCAGATCAACGTGTACTGCTGCGCGCGAAGGTCCACGGCGTGTACCCGGTTGTCGGTCTTGGTGGTGAACCAGATGGAGCCGTCGTGGTACCAGATGCCCTCGCCGCCGGGCGTGAGGAAGGCGCCCGGCACCTGCTCGCGTGTCGGCGTCTCGGCGGCCGACGGGTCGGGTACGGCCGCCCAGGTGACCGATCCGTCGTCACCGACGAGCATCGCCTCAAGCGTCCCGGAACTCAGGTCGGGGTAGGCGTCGGGCGTGTAGCGGTAGAGCAGGCCCTCGGGGTTGTCCTCGGTGAGGTACACCATCTCGTCAACCGGATCGACCGCCGCCGCCTCGTGGGCCCAGTTGCCCATGGCCGGGTGTGCCACCGCCTCGTTGACGCCGGTCGGGTCGCACTCCCAGACCAGACCGGCCCCGATGTAAGCCTCCTCGCAGGACAGCCAGGCGCCCCAAGGGGTGACGCCACCAGCGCAGTTGGAGTGGCTGCCCTCGAGGATGCGGTAGGCGTCGAGAATCTCACCGTCGGCGTCGAAGTGGATCGCCGAGACGCCGCCCCGCTGCTCGCCCGGCGTGAGGAAGTTAAAGACCTCCGAGTTGCACGTGTAGTACCAGCCGCCCTCGCCGTCGTCGAAGGTGGCCGCCCCGTCGGGGAACAGGTGCCACTCGTAGNCGGTGTCGCCCACGGGGTCGCCGCCGATGGCGACGATGCGTGAAGTGAAGCCCTCGGGCAGGACCANGCCGTTCTCGTCGGGCTCGACGCCCTCCAGCGAGCCGTAGGGACCGTCACCCGGCTGGGCCTCGTCGACCACCTTGGCCGAGGCCATCCGGGCGCTGGTGAGCGTCCCGGCCCCCACTGTCGCNGCCATGCTGCGTCGCAGAAACGTCCGTCGGTCCATCGAANTCCCCCTTGTTGTAGNGCCNGCGNTCCCCCNACCGCACTNCCCGCGACGCTANACGCGTNGACCGGTCNGCGTAAAAGGCGGGCTACGCGCCGCCGAAGGCGTCGAGGATGCGATCNGCCGCTGCAGAGGGGGTCTCGACACCGTCGAGCACCCGGCGCTCGGCGTCGGCCAGCACNTCGAGCACNGCCGAGTCGGCGTGNAGNGCGGCCAGGAGCCGNTCCTCGACCANCGCCCACATCCAGGCCAGTTGCTGGCCCCGGCGNCGCTCGNCCCACTCGCCCGAGGCGGTGAGTCCCTCACGATGCTCCTCGATCCGTGCCCACAATTCGGGCAGTCCCTCGCCGGTGAGCCCGCTGCAGGTGACCACCTGCGGCGTCCACGAGGCACTGGCCGGCTGGGTGAGCCGCANCGCCGCCGAGTAGTCGCGGGCAGCCGTGCGAGCGGCCCTGGCGTTGTCGCCGTCGGCNTTGTTGACGGCGATCATGTCTGCCAACTCGAGCAGNCCCTTCTTGATGCCTTGCAACTCGTCGCCGGCGCCGGGCAGCATCAGCGCCAGGAAGAAGTCGACCATGCGGGCCACGAGGGTCTCGGACTGGCCCACGCCGACGGTCTCGACCAGCACCACGTCGAANCCGGCCGCCTCGAGCACGAGCAGGGTCTCGCGGGTGGTGCGGGTGACGCCGCCGAGGGTGCCCGCCGACGGCGAGGGCCGCACGAAGGCGTCGGGATCGTTGGCNAGGCGCTGCATGCGGGTCTTGTCGCCGAGGATCGAACCGCCCGTGATCGTGCTCGTCGGGTCGACNGCCTGCACGGCGACCCTCCGNCCAGCGGCGGTGAGNTGGGTNCCGAGGGCCTCGATGAACATCGACTTGCCGACGCCGGGGACGCCGGTGATCCCGANGCGATGTGCACCACCGGCGTGTGGCAGCAGGGCCGCCAGCAGGTCGGTGGCCCGGCCCCGGTGGTCGGCNTGGGTGCTCTCGACGAGGGTGAGCGCCCGGCCCAGGGTCGCCCGGTCACGGGCGAGGACCCCGTCGACCAGTTCGTCGACGGTGGGGCTCATGAGATCTGCTCGAGCAACTCGGTGGCTGCAGCGGCGATGACGGTGCCGGGTGGGAAGATGGCAGCCGCTCCTGCCGCCCGCAGGGCGTCGTGGTCCTGAGCCGGGATGACGCCCCCGACGGCGATGGCGATGTCGGGGCGTCCGAGGCCGGCTAGGGCATCGCGCAGTTCGGGCACGAGCGTCAGGTGCCCGGCGGCCAGCGAGCTCACACCCACCACGTGCACATCGTTCTCGACGGCCTGTCGCGCCACCTCGCCCGGCGTNGAGAACAGCGGGCCGATGTCGACGTCGAAGCCCAGGTCGGCGAACGCCGTGGCGATGACCTTCTGGCCCCGGTCGTGGCCGTCCTGGCCCACCTTGGCGACAAGGATCCTTGGCCGGCGGCCGTGTGCAGCCTCGAANCCGGCTACGCGGGCGCGGGTGTCGGCCACCTGTCCGTCCTCGCCGACCTCGCTGTTGAANACGCCCGAGATGGTGCGCACCTCCGCGACATGGCGCCCCCACACCTGTTCGAGGGCGTCGCTGACCTCGCCGACGGTAGCCCGTGCCCGGACGGCGTCGACGGCCAGGCCCAGCAGNTTGCCCTCGCCGGTGTCGGCGCAGCGGGTGAGGGCGGCCAGTGCTTCCNNACAGGCTGCNGGGTCGCGCTCGGCNCGGAGGCGTTCGAGCCGTGCGACCTGGTCGGCCCGGACCCGGGCGTTGTCGATCCGGCGCACGNCGACGNNGTCNNNCTCGTCGGGGCGGTAGCGGTTGACNCCCACCACGGTCTGACGGCCCGAGTCGATGCGGGCCTGGGTGCGGGCGGCGGCCTCCTCGATGCGCAGCTTCGGGATGCCGGCCTCGATGGCCGANGCCATGCCGCCGCTCTCCTCGACCTCGGTGANGTGCTCCCACGCCTTCGCCGCCAGGTCGTGGGTGAGNCGTTCGACGTGGTANCTGCCNCCCCACGGGTCGACGACGCGGCAGGTGCCGCTCTCCTGCTGGAGGAACAGTTGCGTGTTGCGGGCGATGCGGGCCGAGAAGTCGGAGGGCAGCGCCAGCGCCTCNTCGAAGCCGTTGGTGTGCAGCGACTGGGTGTGGCCCTGCGTGGCCGCCATGGCCTCGACGCAGGTGCGGACCACGTTGTTGTAGGGGTCCTGGGCGGTGAGGCTCCACCCCGACGTCTGGCTGTGGGTGCGCAGCGATGACGACCNGGGGTCCTGCGGGTCGAACTGCGCCATGAGCCTCGCCCACAGCAGTCGGGCCGCCCGCAACTTGGCGACCTCCATGAAGAAGTCCATGCCGATCGCCCAGAAGAAGCTCAGCCGCGGAGCGAAGGCGTCGACGTCGAGCCCGGCNTCGATGCCCGCCCGCACGTACTCGACCCCGTCGGCCAGCGTGTACGCCAGCTCCAGGTCGGCGGTCGCCCCCGCCTCCTGCATGTGGTAGCCGGAGATCGAGATGCTGTTGAACTTCGGCATCCGTTCGCTGGTCCAGGCGAAGATGTCCGACACGATCCGCATGGAAGGGGCCGGCGGGTAGATGTAGGTGTTGCGGACCATGAACTCCTTGAGGATGTCGTTCTGGATGGTTCCGGCCANCTGCTCGGGCGCCACGCCCTGTTCCTCGCCGGNCACCACGAACAGCGCCAGGATCGGCAGCACGGCACCGTTCATGGTCATCGACACGGTCATCTGCTCNAGCGGGATGCCTTCGAACAGGGTGCGCATGTCGAGGATCGAGTCGATCGCCACGCCGGCCATGCCGACGTCGCCCGACACCCGGGGGTGGTCGCTGTCGTAGCCCCGGTGGGTGGCGAGGTCGAACGCCACCGACAGGCCCTTCTGGCCAGCCGTCAGGTTGTGGCGGTAGAAGGCGTTGGACTCCTCAGCGGTCGAGTAGCCCGCATACTGGCGGATGGTCCACGGCTGGGCNGCGTACATGGTCGGGTACGGGCCCCGCAAGTAGGGGGAGATTCCCGGCCAGGTATCGAGGAAGTCGAGGCCGTCGAGGTCCGCCGAGGTGGCGAGTGCTCGGACATCGATGCCCTCGGGCGTGGTGAAGGTGCCCAGGTCTGGGGTGGGGCCGGTCTGANCNACTTCGCCNAGGTCNAGTTGCGTGAAGTCGGGGACGGCGCTCACCGNGCCACCCCCAGGNCGTCGAGCATGCGGCCCAGCACGTCGAGTANGTCGGAGCGGGCGTGNACGAACTCGTCGACGCCGGCGTCGCGCCAATCGGACTCGCNGTCGCCGGGTCGTCCGACCAGGAGCACGTGGGCCACCCCATCGACCCTGAGTTCCCGTGCGACGTCGACGGCCTCGGCGGCACAGCGGTCGTCGGTGCCACAGATCACGGCGACCGGGCTACCCGCTTCCACGGTGGTGCGGATACCGGCGACAGCCAGCAGGTTCGCGGCGAACGTGGTGCGCTCCGAGTGCTCGGCCAGCGGGCCGAGCGATACGAGGCGGACGACGGGGTCGGCGGCCTCGCCGGCGTCGCGTAATGCCTCGAACGGCTCGGCCAGGCGGTGTAGGGAGAACGGGCCGCCGCCAGCGGGCGCCGGGCCCGGGAGGCGGTCTAGTCCCGACTCGTCGAGGTCGGGGAACTCGCTCACGCCGGTGAGGCCGTCCGTGCGGGTGGCGAGGCGGGCGGCACGGGCCGTGCGCGTGGCCCCAACCTCATCGGCGATCCGGCCGGACGACAGTGCAGCGAGCATGCCGCCGTCGGCCTCGATCCAGCGAAACCGCTCCCAGGCCGCCCCGGCGAGGCGCTCGGTGAGCTCCTCGACGAACCAGGAGCCGCCGGCGGGATCTACCACTCGGGCCAGGCCGCTCTCCTCGGTCAGGAGCAACTGGGTGTTGCGAGCGGTGCGGCGGCCGAACTCGTCGGGTCTCCCGATGGCGCTGTCGAAGGGGCGCACGGTCACCGACGAGGCGCCTCCGATGCCGGCGGAGAAAGCCGCCACCGCTCCCCGCATCAGGTTCACCCACGGGTCGCGGCGGGCGAGCATGGCGTCCGAAGTCACTGCAGTCTGGTGCTGGGCACGGACGTCGGAACCGCACGAACCGGCCACCCGGTCCCAGAGCCGACGCGCCGCCCGGAACCTGGCGACGGTGCGGAACTGGTCGGCGTCGGCCGAGTAGGTGAAGGTCAGTGCACCGAGGGCGTCGTCGATCGATATGCCGTCGTCCTCGAGCGCCCGAAGGTAGGCGACGCCCGTGGCGAGGGAGCACGCCAACTCCCAGGCCTCACTGGCGCCGGCATCGGCCCAGACGGTTGCATCGACGGTGATGGCATGGACGCCGGGAGCGTCGGCCACCGAGGCCACGGCCGGTGCCAACGTCGAGAGGTCGGGGTCGCCGCCGTGTCGGGCCGCCACGCCGATCGGGTCCACGCCCAGGGCACCGGACCGGTCGGCGACAGGAGTTCCCAACTGCTCCCAGAGTTCGACCAGCCAGCCTGCAGCGGTCGCCGCATCGGGCCCGGGGACCAGCGCCACCGGCGCCATCTCGAGGAAGACGCCGTCGAGCACCGCTGCCAGGTCGGCGGCCGACCCGATGCCGATGGCGGCCCGGTCGACCAACACCGAGGTCGAACCCCGCTCCAGTTCGTCGAGCACCGTGGCATTGGCGGCGGCCGTGCCGGCGTCGAGTACCAGCGCCCGGACGTCCCAGCCGGCCTCCGTGTTGCCGGCGACGGCCGATCCGCGTGTGTGGGGGCTCGCCCCCGGCAGGCCCGCCCGGTCGACAAGGCCGTCGTCGCCGTAGAGCGGCTCGATCCGAATGTCGTCATCCGTGACCGTGGTTAGCGACTCGAGGGTGCGGCCACGCAGGGACAAGCCGGCCAGGTCGGCCCAGTCGTCACGGGTGGCGGGCTCGAACCCGGCCGCCAGACGCATCGGCTCGGCGGGCGTGGGCACCCGTTGATGGTAGGTGAGAGCCCGCTCAGAGTGGGAGGTCCTGTGACCCATGACCGGGCAGCGGACGGGACCGGGGTCCCTGTAAGGATGGTCCCTTGGCCGACACCGGACATCCCCGCCGCTGGTTCATCCTCGGCATCCTCAACCTCTCGCTGGTCCTCGTCGTCGCCAGCGTCAGTTCGCTGAACCTGTCACTCCCCTCGATCCAGCGGGCCCTCGACGCCTCGGCCGCCGACCTGATCTGGATCAACGCCGCCTACGCCCTCGTGTTCGCCGCCTTCCTGCTGCCCGCCGGGGCGCTGGGCGACCGCTTCGGCCGCAAGGGCGCACTGTTGACCGGGCTGGTCGTCTTCGTCCTTGGGTCCCTGCTCGGTTCCACGGCCGACACCGCCGGACAGGTCATCGCCTTCCGGGCCACCATGGGCATCGGCGCGGCCCTGGCCATGCCCGCCACGCTTTCGATCCTCACGGCGATCTTCCCGCCCGACGAGCGGAACAAGGCGATCGCCATCTGGTCGGGCTTCGCCGGCGCCGGTGGCGCCATCGGCATCCTGTCCGCCGGCGTGCTGCTCGAGTACTTCTGGTGGGGGTCGGTGTTCTTCGTCAACGTGCCGACCGCCGTCACCGCCCTTGTCCTCGTGGCCGCCGTCGTCCCCACGTCACGCGACACGCAGGGCCACAACCTCGACCCGTTCGGGAGCATCCTCTCCGCCGTGGGCCTGGCGGCGCTCGTCTGCGCCCTGGTCCAGGGACCCGAGTACGGCTGGTCCGACCCGCTCGTCCTCGGCGGCTTCGTGGCCGCGGTCGCGCTTCTCACTTCCTGGGTGGCGTTCGAGCGCCGCCAGGAGCATCCGATGCTCGACCCCCGACTGTTCCGCATTCCCCGCTTCGGCCTCGCCACGCTGGCGCTTGGCACCACCTTCGCCGTGATGTTCGGAATGTTCTTCGGCCTCGCCCAGTACCTGCAGTTCGTGCTCGGCTACAGCCCACTCGGCGCCGCCGTTCGCGTAATGCCCTTCGCCATCGTGATGATCGCCGTGTCACCTCGCGGGCCGTCCCTGGCCGCACGTTTCGGCAGCGGCCGTGTCATCGGCGGCGGCATGCTCGTCACGGCACTGGGCTGCGGAGTGATGGCGCTGCTCACCGGCGACTCCGGCTACGGGCACGTGGTCCTCGGCGTGATCCTCATCTCCTCGGGCATGGCGCTCGGATTCCCGACCTCCACGGCGGCGATCGTCGGCTCTCTGCCGCTCGACAAGGCCGGCGTTGCCTCAGCGGTCAACGACACCACCCGCGAGGTGGGCTCCGCCGTTGGCATCGCACTGCTCGGCAGCCTCCTGTCAGCCGGCTATCGGCGGGGGCTGGGCAATGCCCTCGACCAGGCGCCGGCCGAGATGGCGGAATTCGCCAGGGACTCGGTAGGCGCGGCGCTCGTCGTGGCGCAGCGGGCACCGGCCGGCGTCGGCGACCACATCGCCGCCACCGCCCGCGACGCCTTCGCCAACGGCTACTCGCTGGCCATGACCGCCGGGACGGCCCTGCTCGCCTTGACCGGCACGATCGTCATCCGCCGCTGGCCCGCCGACTGAGCAGTCGGCCCCCGCCGGGTGGAAGGATGCGACCATGCGCATCACCACGTCACTCAACTACGCCACCGACCCCCGCACCGCGGCCGCCCAGGCGCGCGAACTCGAGGCGGCCGGCGTCGACTGCATCTGGATCCCGGAGGCCTACGGCTTCGACGGCGTGAGCCTGCTCGGCTATCTGGCCTCAGCCACCACGACCGTCGGACTTGCCAGCGGCATCCTCAACACCTACAGCCGCACCCCGGCCTGCATCGCCCAGACCGCTGCAGGCCTCGACGCCCTCTCCGAGGGGCGCTTCACGCTCGGCCTCGGCGCCTCCGGCCCGCAGGTGATCGAGGGTTTCCACGGCGTCCCCTACTCGATGCCCCTGACCCGCATGAAGGAGATCATCTCGATCTGCCGCATGGCCTGGAAGCGCGAAAAGCTCGAACACGACGGCCGGGTGTTCACGCTGCCACTCCCGGCCGACGAGGGCACCGGACTCGGCAAGCCGCTCAAGATCATCAACCACCTGGTCCGGCCCGACATCCCCATCTACATCGCCGCCCTCGGAGCGAAGAGCGTCGAGGAGACCGCAGCCACCACAAACGGCTGGCTGCCGTTCCTCGTCTACCCGGAGCGCATGGACCGGGTCTGGGGCGACGCCGTGACGGCCGGCCTGGCCCGGCGCGACCCCGACCTGGGCGACCTCGACGTGGTGGCCGGCGGCATCGTGGCGATCGGCGACGATGCGGCCCGGTTCCGGAACTTCGCCCGCCCGATGGCCGCCCTCTACATCGGCGGCATGGGTGCGCGCGGCAAGAACTTCTACAACGACGTCTGCCGCGACTACGGATTCGCCGACGAGGCCGTCGCCGTTCAGGACGCCTACCTCGACGGCCGCAAGGACGAGGCCGCCGGACTGCTGCCCACTGAACTCATCGAGAACACGACGCTCTGCGGCGACGAGGGCTACATCATCGACCGCCTCGCCGCCTACAAGGCCGCCGGCGTCACGTCGCTCAACGTCTCACCGATCGGTGGCGAACCGGCGCAGGTGCTCGGCCGCCTCAGCGAACTCGCCGAGCACGCGTAGCGCAGGCGTCGCTCAGCCGGCCCGGTCGAGGGGGTCGATCCGGACCCCGGCCAGCGCCAACTCGGTGATCCGTCGGGGAGCCTCCCCCAGCCAGTAGTTGAGGGTCAGCCGGCGTGGATGGCGGACGTGCCGCCGACCGGCCCCGGTGGCCGCCACGACCCGCCGGGCAAGGCGCTCCGGGGTCGTCTTGGGGATGAGCAACAGTCGCTTGAAACGCATGCTGGTTCGCTGGACGCTGGGTGACGCCGCCTCGACGGCATCCCACATGCGGGTATCGACCGGTCCCGGCGCCACGAGGGTCGTGCGAATCGGCGTTCCCTTCAACTCGATGCGCAGCGTCGATGCGAAGTTGTTGAGGCCCGCCTTGGTGGCGCAGTAGGGACCCATGCCCGGGAAGCCGGCCGTCCCAGCCAGCGAAGACGTGAACACCAGCGCACCACGGTTGCGCTCGAGCATCCCGGGCAGCACCCGCCGGGTGAGCACCATCGGGGCCTCCAGGTTCACCCGCGTGGCCCTGCGCACCTCGTCCGGGTCGATTGTGGCGACCGGGTCCACGGTCTCGACACCGGCGTTGCTGACGAGCACGTCGATCGACCCGTGGGCCTCTTCGATGGCGGCGATCAGCCCGTCGACGACCACTGGATCGGACAGGTCGGCCACGTGGACCACACCACCGACCTCGTCGGCCACCGCCTGCAGGTCGTCGCCCGATCGGGCGACCACCACCACGTTCGACCCCGCAGCCGCAAACGATCGAGCCAGGCACGCCCCGATCCCCCGCGAACCGCCGGTCACCAGCACGCGTGCACCGTCGAGTTCCATGCGGCGACCGTAGTTCCCGGCTCCGGGCGACGCCCCGCCGACGGGTACCGTCGGGCAGTCACCCGAAAGGACGAACCGTGACAGACGACATCCGACCCTTCACGATCGCCGTGCCCGACGACGACGTCGACGACCTGCGGCGCCGCCTGGCCACAACCCGCTGGCCCGACCAGATCCCCGGGAGCGGCTGGGACTACGGCTGCGACCTTGCCTGGCTGCAGGACCTCGCCGGCCACTGGGCCGACGGCTACGACTGGCGGACCGCCGAAGCCGAGCTCAACGCCTTCGACCACATCACCACCGAAATCGACGGCCAGAACCTCCACGCCATCCACCAGCGCTCGCCCCACGACGACGCCCTGCCACTGCTACTAAGCCATGGATGGCCCGGCTCGGTCGTCGAGTTCCTCGACCTCATCGGCCCACTCACCGACCCGGCCGCCCACGGCGGAGACGCCACCGACGCCTTCCACGTGATCGTCCCGTCGCTGCCCGGCTACGGCTGGTCCGGCTCCACCACCGAACGGGGCTGGGGTGTCGGGCGCACTGCCGAGGCCTTCGCCGCACTCGCCGCCCGCCTCGGCTACGACCGCTACGGGGTTCAGGGCGGCGACTGGGGCTCGATGATATCCCGTCACATGGCCCAGGTCGACCCCGACCACGTGGTCGGCTGCCACGTCAACATGATGGCGGCCGGCCCCGCCGGAAACGACGACGACTTCACCGACATCACCCCCCTCGAGCAGCAGGTCATGGACCGCCTCAACTGGTACCTGGCCGAGGACAACGGCTACTTCCGCATTCAGGAAACCCGGCCCCAGACCCTCGGCACCGGCCTCAACGACTCACCCGCAGGGCTGCTCTCGTGGATCGGCGAGAAGTTCCA
Source organism: Acidimicrobiaceae bacterium (assembly GCA_002699725.1). Taxonomy (GTDB): domain Bacteria; phylum Actinomycetota; class Acidimicrobiia; order Acidimicrobiales; family MedAcidi-G1; genus S20-B6. Next base: position 35,323 of record PACE01000014.1, on the reverse strand, counting down.
CGGCTGGACCGACCACGACGGCGACCCGCTCACCGCCGTGTCCCGTGACCGGCTCCTGACCAACGTGAGCGTCTACTGGTTCACCCGCACCATCAACTCGTCGACGCGGATGTACTACGAGACCTCGAAGGCCGGCATGGGCTCGTTCGGTGACACCGGCGAGGTGCCGCTCGGCGTGTCGGTCTTTCCGAAGGAACTCATGGGTGCCCGCCGCCGCTGGGTCGAATCCAAGTTCAACCTGACCTTCTGGGCCGACCACGAGGTCGGCGGCCACTTCGCCGCCATGGAACAGCCCGAGGTGCTGCTGGCCGACATCCGCGAGTTCTTCCGGCCGCTGCGATGACCACCAGCGTCGACGGCGTCGAGATCGCAGTCGAGCACCGAGGCCACGGCACACGCCTCGTCTGCACGACCGGGTGGGCCAACGAACGCACGGTCTGGTCCACCCTGGCCGACGACCTCGCCACCGACCATGCTGTCACCACCTGGGACCTGCGGGGCCACGGTGGGAGCGGCACCCCGCCTCCCGGTAGCTACTCGAGACAGCACGCCCTGGGCGACCTGGCCGCCGTGCTCGACGAGGCCGGCCGTCCGGCCGTGCTGGTCGGACACAGCCTCGGCGGCTACTTCTCACTGGCCCACACGCTCGACCACCCCGACGACGTGGTCGCCCTGGTGCTGATCGCCACCGGCCCCGGATTCCGTAATCTCGAGGCCCGCGAGGAGTGGAACGCATCGGTGACGGCCGCCGTCGGGAAGATGGGCCTGGCACCCGGCGCTGAGGAACTCTCGCTGCACGTCGACTCGCACGTGATCGACCACCTCGCCGAGATCACCTGCCCGGTGCTGGTGCTGCTGGGCGAGCGGGACAAGCGCTTCGCCGCCTCGGCGGGCCTGTTCAAGCGCGACCTCGACGTCCGAGCGACCCTGGTGGTCCCCGACCAGGGACACATGGTCCACGTGAAGGCCGCCGCCGAGTGTGCGGAGGCAATCCGGGAGTTCACAGCGGGCCTGTGATGGGCGCCGATCCGCTGGTCCGACTGGTCGACCTGCCCGGCGGGCGCTTCCGCATGGGTACCGACGACCCAGACCGCTACCCGGGCGACGGCGAAGGACCTGTCCGCGACGTCGAACTCGCCCCCTTCTCGATCTCGGCCACGGCGGTCACCACGGCCGAGTTCGCCGCCTTCGTCGATGCCGCCGGCCACGTCACCACTGCCGAGGAGGAGGGCTGGTCGTTCGTGTTCGGCGGCCACCTCCCCGACGACTTTCCCGAGACCCGGGGCGTAGTCGGCGCCGAGTGGTGGCGCCAGGTCCACGGCGCCGACTGGCACCACCCCGAAGGCCCGCACAGCGACCTCGCCGGCCGGGCCGACCACCCCGTCGCCCACCTCTCGTGGTTCGACGCCAACGCATTCGCCGGGTGGGCAGGCGCCAGGCTGCCCACCGAGGCCGAGTGGGAATACTCCGCCCGGGGAGGCCTCGACCAGGCCCGCCTGCCCTGGGGCACCGACCTCATGCCCGACGGCCAGCACCGGTGCAACATCTGGACGGGCACGTTCCCGGGCGAGGACACCGCCGAGGACGGATACGCCGGCACCTGTCCGGTCGACGCATTCGCCCCCAACGGGTACGGGCTCTACAACTGCTCGGGCAACGTCTGGGAATGGTGCGCTGACTGGTTCGCCACGGCGCACCCGGCCGAGCGACCGCTGGTCGACCCCACCGGGCCGCCGTTCGGCACAGACCGGGTCGTGAAGGGCGGCTCGTTCCTCTGCCACGACACCTACTGCCACCGGTACCGGCCGGCGGCCCGTTCGGCCACGACGCCCGAGAGCACCACCTCCCACCAGGGATTCCGGCTTGCCCGCTAGGTCGTACGCCTAGCCTTGTGGCCATGGGTCTGCGCACCGAGGTCAACGCCGATGTGGCGCCCTCTGCCCCGGGCGAGTTCGCCGCTCCCCGCATCGGCCCCCTCGAGGTCTGGCCGCCGGTCGTGCTGGCGCCGATGGCCGGCGTCACCAACGCCCCGTTTCGCACCCTCTGCCGCGAACACGGCGCCGGACTCTACGTGAGCGAGATGATCACTGCCCGCGGACTCGTCGACGGGCACCTCAAGACCAGCCGGCTCAGCCACTTTGCCCCCACCGAGTCACCCCGCAGCATCCAGCTCTACGGCACCGAACCGGAGAGCCTCGGCCGGGCAGTGCGGATGCTCGTCGAGGAGGACCGGGTCGACCACATCGACCTCAACTTCGGCTGCCCGATGCCGAAGGTGACTCGGAAGGGAGGCGGAGCCGCGATCCCGCTGAAGCCCCGCCTGTTCGCCGCGATCGTGGGCTCAGCAGTCGAGGCCGCCGGCGACGTACCGGTCACCGTGAAGTTTCGGCTGGGCACCGACGCCGACCACCTCACCTTCCTCGACACCGGCCGCATCGCCGAGGACCTCGGCGCCGCATCGGTGGCCCTTCATGCCCGCACCGCCGAACAGCTCTACTCCGGCGAGGCCGACTGGTCTTGTGTGGCGGACCTCAAGGCCGCCGTCACTTCGATCCCCGTGTTCGGCAACGGCGACGTCTGGGAGGCGTGGGACGCCCTGCGCCTGCTACGCAGCACCGGCTGCGACGGCGTCGTCGTCGGGCGGGGCTGCCTCGGCCGCCCCTGGCTGTTCGGCCACCTGGCCGCCGTGTTCGGCCCGACGCCCGCCTCCGGCGGCAGCGAACCCCGCAACCCACCGTGCCTCGCCGAAGTGGCCGACACGATGCGGCTCCACGCCCGCCTGCTGGTCGACTGGGCCGGCCCGCACGGCATCCGGGACTTCCGCAAGCACACCGCCTGGTACCTCAAGGGCTACGCCACCGGGCCGGCGATCCGCCGCGACCTCCAGACCATCGACTCGCTCGACGACCTCGACCGCCACCTCGACGACCTCGACCCACACCTCACGCTCGACCCCGATTCGCTGCGCATTCCCCGCAGCCACCGCAACGGNCCCCGACGGGTCGCCCTACCCGAGGGCTGGTTGGACGACCCCGACGACGCCACCCCGCCGCCCGCCGAGGCCGAGGCCCTCGTCTCCGGTGGCTAGCGGCGCCCNGCGGTTGATCCTGGCNTCGNGNTCACCCCGTCGCCTCGACCTGCTCCGGGCGCACGGCTTCAGCCCGAAGGTCCGCAGGCCCGACGTCGANGAGACGCCGCAGCCTGGCGAGGATGCCGCCACCCTCGTGGAGCGGCTCGCCATGGCCAAGCTCGCTTCCGTCGTCGACNNCCACGAGACCGGCCTTGCCGCCGACACNGTGGTGGTGCTCGACGGCGAGGTGCTCGGCAAGCCCGGAAGGCCCGACTGGGCGACCGACATGCTGCACCGGCTGTCGGGCCGCACCCACGAGGTCGTCGGCGGCCTGGCGGTGTGCCACGGGGGCCACANGATCTCCGGCGTGGTCCGCACCCGCGTCACGTTTCGTGANCTCGGCGACGACGAGGTCGACGCCTATGTGGCNACCGGCGAACCCCTCGACAAGGCGGGCGCCTACGCCATCCAGGGCGGCGCTGCTGGATTCGTGACCGAGGTCGCCGGGTGCCGGGAGAACGTGGTCGGCCTGTCGATCCCCGCCGTGCTCGCCGCGCTGAAGTCGCTGGGGGCTCAGTCGGCGGGTTGATCCGGCAGAACCAGGCGCTGGTCGACCGTCATGAACNGCCGGGCGCCGCCCAGCACCACAACCAGNCCCGTGATCGCCGCCGAGCCGAGGATCAGGAACAGGATCGCCGCCTGGACGAGAGCGGCATCGAGAGGGTCGACCCCGGCGAGGATCATCCCGGTCAGGGCGCCCGGCAGGAACACCATCCCCACGGACCGGGTGACTTCGATCTGGGGGCGCAGGGCCAGCNNCAGTGCCTNGGCNGTGACGTCCCTTGNGGCCCNCCGCCGATCGAAGCCCAGGGCGAGCAGCGCCTCGACCTCGCCGGCCCGGTCGCGGAAGCCGTCGACCAGTCGGGTGGCNGCGACCACCACGACCTTGAGCGAGTTGCCGACGACCATCCCGGACACCGGCACCAGCACCCGGGCCTCGTAGGGCAGGACGTCGAAGCCGAAGACCACGGCCAGCGAGGCGGCAAGGCCGAGCGTGTAGCCGACGGTTGTGGTCACCATGATCCCCGGCAGGCGGGGTTCGCGNCGGCGGGCCGACCAGGCGGCCACCGGCACCATNGNCGCCACCCAGAGCCAGGCCCAGGCGATCGGGACGTCGTCGGCGAGCAGCAGCGTGAGCGCCCAGCCGGCGAGCAACAGCTGTCCGACCGCACGGGCGGAGGCCACGACCAGGTCCTTCTCGAGGCCGAGCCGTCGCCCCATGGACANGCCGATCGTCACCGCGACCAGTACCAGCGACGCGGCCAGTCCGACCCAGCCGATAGAGACNTCGGTCATGTCCGGGCACGGTAGTCAACGGCGCAGAACCGGTATGCCGCCGACGGCGGTCTTGGGTTGAGCGGGCCACCACCCCTAGCCTGTTAGGCATGGTGAACAGTCGAGCNNTCCGGGTCGCCGACACCACCCCCACCGGGCTCCGGGTCGNCNACCTCTCAGTCGCNTATGGCGGCCCGCCCGTCCTCACCGACCTCTCCCTCGAGATCGCCCCCGGCGAACTCGTCGCCCTCCTCGGTCCCAGCGGCTGTGGCAAGACCACGCTGCTGCGTTCCATCGCAGGACTCGAGCGTCCCACNCACGGCACCATCTCGGTGGGNGGCCGCGTCGTCACCGGCAACGAGAACTTCGTACCCCCCGAGCGACGGCGGATNGGCATGGTCTTCCAGGACGGCGCCCTGTTCCCCCACCTCGACGTCCAACGCAACGTGGCCTACGGGCTNCCCCGGGACCAGCGTCGCAACGGCCGGGTCGACGAGGCACTCGCCATGGTCGGCCTCGCCGATGTGGCCGACCGCATGCCCGGCACGCTCTCTGGCGGCCAGCAGCAACGGGTGGCCCTGGCCAGGGCGCTCGCCCCTCGCCCGGGNGTCCTGCTGCTCGACGANCCCTTCTCGAACCTCGACGCCACCCTGCGCCTCCAGGTCCGTGCCGAGATGCACCGNCTGCTNGTCGACCTCGGCATCACCACCATCTTCGTCACCCACGACCAGGAGGAGGCGTTCGTGCTGGGCGACCGGGTGGCGGTGCTCCACGACGGCCACCTGGTCCAGGTCGGCACGCCCGACGACCTCTANCGGCGACCCGCCGACCGCTGGGTGGCCACCTTCGTCGGCGACGCCAACCTGTTCCGCTGCNACCGACCGGTCGGTTCGTGCCAGACGCCCGTCGGCGAAGTGCCCGTGCTGGTCGGCTGGGANGGCCCGGCCGACCTGCTGCTTCGGCCCGAGGACCTGGCGGTCGGCGCAGGCGACAACGGCACGATCGAACTGGTCGAGTACTACGGCCACGACGCCATGGTCCACGTGTTGCTGGACGACGGACCATCGGTCAAGGTNCGGACCGAGGCGGACCTGCCACACCAGCGAGGCGACCGCGTCGGTGTGACCTATGTCGGGTCGGGAGCGGTGGCCCTCGGGTTGTGAAGTTCGATGTCCGTTAGTTAANGTTCCTTAACATCGTGCGGACACCTGCCTTCAGGAGCCATTCCAACCATGCACTTCCCCTTCCNGCACGCTCGTCGCCTCGGCGTCGCCCTACTGCTCGGCGNNGGCCTACTGGCCGGAACCGCCGGCCTCACTGGCTGCGGGAGCGACGACGACACGTCGATCACGATCTACTCCGGCCGCTCCGAGAGCCTCGTTGGACCCATCTTCGAAGCCTTCACCGCCGAAACCGGCATCGCCGTCAAGGCCCGCTACGGCTCCTCCAACGACATGGCGCTCACCCTCGAAACCGAGGGGTCCAAGACGACCGCCGACGTGTTCCTGTCCCGCAGTCCCGGGCCGACCGGCTACCTCAACGNCCTCGGCATGCTCGCCGACCTCGACGATGACGTGCTCGTCGAGGTCCACACAGCGAACCGCTCCCATGGCGGCACCTGGGTCGGCTTCGCCGGCCGGGCCCGCGTGCTCGTCTACAACATCGACGAGGTACCCGAGGATGACCTGCCCGACTCGGTCTTCGACCTGACCGGCCCCGAGTACGCCGGCCTCGTCGCCATCCCCGGCTCGAATTCGTCCTTCCAGGACTGGTTCACCGTGTTCCGTCTCCGCAACGGCGACGACGCCGCCATCGCCTGGCTCGACGACATGGTCGCCAACGGCTCGCACTTCTACCCCAAGAACCGGGCCATCGTCGAGGCCGTGGGCCGCGACGAGGTGCGCTTCGGCCTCGTCAACCACTACTACAACCATCAGGAGATCGCCGAGAACGGCGACTCCCAACGCTCGGCCAACCACGGCTTCGCCCCCGGCGACGACGGCGGCCTCATGATCATCGCCACCGCCTCGGTGCTCGACAGCAGCGATGACAAGGACCTCGCCAACCGCTTCCTCGCCTTCCTCCTGAGCGACGCCCAGCAGCGCTACCTGACCGACTCGGTCTTCGAGTACCCGCTGGCCATCGGCGTGGCTCCCGCCTCACAGCTCCCCGAGCGGCCCGCCGACTCCGTCGGTGCCGTCGACATCGACGACATGGCCGCCGAGTTCAAGCGCACCATCGAGATCATCGAGGCCAGCGGAGTCCTCGACCAGTAGCCGATTCCGTGAAGGGAACCACACTGGCGCAATGAGCGAGAACCCGGTAGCCGCACCCTCCACGGCCAGTGACGTCCGGTCCCGAGCGAGGACCGGACGGCCGCCGTGGGACCTCTCGGTCGGCGCCGTCCTCGTGGCGACGCTGTTCGCCCTCCCGGGCGGCTATGTGCTCTGGCGGGCACTGACCGGCGGCGCCCTCCACCTGCTCGCCGAACGGCGATCGCTCGAACCACTCTGGCGCACCGTCCAACTGGCATTCCTGGTGTCCGCATCGGCGGCACTGCTCGGCACCGTCCTCGCCTGGCTCACCGTGCGCACCGACCTCCCCCTGCGCCGGTTCTGGCGCATAGTCGCCCCCCTGCCGCTCGTATACCCCAGCTTCGTGGGGGCCGCCGCCTTCCGCTCCGGCCTGACGCCTGGCGGCATCGTGCACGACCTGGCCGGCCACCTCGGGCTCGACCTCCAACTCCGACTCCACGGCCTTGTCGGGGCATGGCTGGTCCTAACGCTGTTCACCTACCCCTACGTGTACCTACCCGTGGCGGCCCGGCTCTCCGCCCTTCCCTCGTCCCTCGAGGAGAACGCACGCCTCCTCGGCGACCGGCCCCTCCAGGTATTCCGACGGGTCGTCGTGCCGCAGGCATCGTCGTCGATCGGCGCCGGCTCGCTGCTCGTCTTCCTCTACACGGTCAGCGACTTCGGCGCCGTCCACCTGATGCGGTTCGAAACCCTCACCCAGACCATCTACCGCACCCGACTGTTCGACCAGGGCCGCTCCTTCGCCCTCGCCCTGCTGCTCCTCGCCCTGGCGCTCGTGGTCATCGCCACCGAGCGCACCGTGGCCCGACGAGGGTCGCGTACCGAGGTGATCGGCGACCGGTCCTCCCTGCTCATTCCGCTCGGCCGCTGGAAGGCTGCGGCCATCGCCACCTGCTCGCTGGTCGTGGGCCTCGCCCTCTTCGCCCCCGCCGTTTCTCTCGCCGACTGGGGATTGTTCGGCTGGTTCCGACAGCGTCGCGGCCTGGCCGAACTGCGGCTCGACTGGGGCAACGTGGCCGGCGCCACCTGGAGCACCGTCTGGGTCAGCATGGTCACCGCCGCCGTCGCCATCGCCGTGGTGCTCCCGGTGGCGTACCTCCTGGCCCGGCACCGCTCCCGACTGGGTGGCATCGTCAACGNAGTGGTGGTGGCCGGCTTCGCCATCCCCGGGCTGGTGGTGGCGATCTCGCTCATCTTCTGGACCCTCCATGCCTCGCCGTTCGAGTTCCTGATCGGCACGATGCCGATCCTCGTGTTCGCCTACGTCGTGCACTTCGGCGCACTGGCGGTGCGGACCACCCAGGTGGCGGTCTCGTCCGTGCCTCGACAGATGAACGACGCTGCCCGCCTGCTGGGCGCCGGTCGACTACGGCGATTCTTCACNGTCGACCTGCCGATCATGGCCCCCGGACTGGCTGCCGGAGCAGGCCTNGTGATGCTCTCGACCATGAAGGANCTCCCCGCCACGCTGCTGGTGTCGCCGATCGGGTTCCGGACGCTCGTCGTCCAGATCTGGGACGCCTACGAAGCGCTGTACCTCGCCGAGATGGCGATCCTGTCNCTCGTGCTCGTGGCGATCAGCGCCCTGCTGACCTGGTTCNTCGTGGTNCGCCGGTCGGACCACCTGGCCTGANCCGCNGNNGCNNNCCGCAGGCCAGNCNNTCAGTCGGTGACGAGGATGCGTTCGGCNGCGAACGANCCGACGCCNACNCGGNTNCCCGANACCTCGACGGTCACCGTNCCGTCCGGNGACGCTGCCGTGACCACGCCCCGGTTGCCGGGCATCAGCGCCGACTCCTCGAGGAACTCGAGCAGGCCCGGTTCGAACTCGAGCTCCTCGGTGATCCGGTTCACCGTGAATCCGGCACCCACCGATACATCGGCCAGGTGACGGGTATCGGGCTCTGCATAGTCGGAGCCGGGGATCGGGTTGCCGTGCGGGCAGGTGGTGGGCTCGCCCAAAAAGCGGATCAGCGCCTTCTCGACCACCGGCGAGATCACGTGCTCCCACTTGCCGGCCTCGTGGTGGGCGTCGGTCCAGTTCAGGCCCAGGACATCGGTCAGGAAGCGCTCGGCGATGCGATGGCGCCTGACCACCTGTGTGGCCAACTCCATGCCGTCGACGGTGAGCGAGATGGCACCCCCGCCCGTAGCCACGAGGCCCTCGGACTCCAGGCGCCGGATCATCTCGGAGACCGCCGGCCGGCTCACCTCGAGGCGATCGGCGATGCGGGCCTGGATGACATTGAAGTCGTCCTCGGCCAACTCGAAGATGGCCTCGCAGTACTCCTCGAACGCCGGGTGGTATTCGGGTGTCTCGTAAACCATGACCGGAAGTGTAGACCGCTGTGAAGCGTGCCTAACAGGAGCGCGCCTCGGCAGCGGGCACGTCCGTACTGCATGCTGGGGGCATGGCCATCGACCCCCGCACCCCGGTCATCGTCGGCGCCGCCCAGGTGACCGACCGGGTCGACGACCCCACCCATGCCCGCACGCCCCTCGAGTTGATGGTCGATGCGCTGCACTCGGCGGCGATCGACGCCGACTCTCCGGGCTGCCTCCCCGGACTCGACCTCATCGGCGTGGCCGGCGGCCTCTGGCGCTACACCGACCCCGGTCGCCAGGTCGCCGACCTCGTCAGGGCCGTCGATGCCGACACCCTCGTCACCGCGTGGTCCGGCCACTCCCCCCAACTGCTCCTCAACGACCTGGCCGCCCGCATCCGGGCCGGCGAGATCGACGCCGCTGCGATGCTGGGTGGCGAGGTCAATGCCTCGCGCCGGCGGGCACGGCGACTGGGCGTCGACATCCGTCGGGACGCCGACACCGACCTGCCACCGGCCCGGCAGTTCGGTGACACGCTCGTGATGGCGACCAGCGAGGAGGAGGCACGCGGCATCGACGCCCCCATCTCCGTCTACCCGCTGCTCGACTCGGCCATCCGGTACGACCGCGGTGAGTCGATCGACGGGCACCGTCGACGCCTTGGTGAACTCTGGGCCGGCTTCAACGCCGTCGCCGCCGACAACCCGCACGCCGCCGTCCGCACGCCCATGACTCCCGATGAGATCTCCACGCCCTCCGCGACCAACCGTCTCGTCGGTGCGCCGTACACCGTCGCCATGAACGCCCACAACACGGTCGACCAGGCATCGGCCGTGTTGGTGCTCTCGGCCGAACGCGCCCAGGCACTCGGCGTGCCCCGGGACCGCTGGGTGTTCCCCCTCTCCGGCAGCGTCGGCCTCGACACGACGTGGATCAGCGAGCGCCTCGACCTCCACCGGGCGCCGGTGCTGAAGTTGGCGGGTGAGGCAGCCCTTGCGGCCGCCGGCCTCGGGATCGACGACCTCACCCACCTCGACCTCTACTCCTGCTTCCCTTCGTCCGTACAGATTTCGACGGCCGAACTGGGCATCAGCCACAACCGTGCACTCACGGTTACAGGCGGACTCACGTTCGCCGGTGGACCGTTCAACAACTACAGCGGCCAGGCCATCGCCGCCCTCGTCCACCACATGCGCGAACGGCCGGGGACCGGTCTCGTCCACGCCAACGGCGGCTACGCCACCAAGCACGCCTTCGGCGTCTACGGCACCGAGCCCCCCGAGCAGCCCTTCCGGGTGGTCGACGTCCGGGAAGCGGCCGCCGACCTGCCGACCCGCACCGCCGACCACGCCTACGTCGGCACGACGACCATCGAGGGCTACACGGTGATGCACGACCGGGACAACGCGCCCACCCACGCCCTCATCGCACTGCGCACCCCCGACGACGCCCGCACCTGGGGCACGACCCGCGACCCCGGGCGCCTGGCCGCCATGTGCGTCGACGAACACGTCGGCAGGGCGGCCGAGATCGACCCCGACGGCCTCGTGGCCGCCTGACCCGACAACCACCAAGGAACGACAAGACCATGAAGACTCCAGTCACCGATATGTTCGGAATCGAGTTCCCGATCTTCGCCTTCAGTCACTGCCGGGACGTGGTCGCCGCCGTGTCCAAGGCCGGCGGCCTGGGCGTTCTGGGCGCCGTAGCCCACAGCGACGAGTCCCTCGAGGTGGACCTGGCCTGGATAGAGGACGAGGTGGGCGACCGCCCCTACGGCGTCGACATCATCGTCCCCGCCCGCTACGCCGGCGACGAATCGGGTGGGTTCCAGGCTGCCGACATCGCCAACCTGATCCCCGGCACCCACAGAGAGTTCCTCGACGAGATCCTCGAGCGCTACGAGGTGCCACCCAACCCCGAGGATTCGGAGAGCTGGGCGCATCGACCCGGCGACGCCCCGTTCTCCCTCAACCGGGCCGAACGGCAGCTCGAGGTGGCCCTCGCCCACCGCCCGGCGCTCATCGCCAACGCCCTCGGCTCACCGCCGCCCGAAATGGTCCGGCGTTGCCACGAGGAGGGCGTCAAGGTGGGTGCCCTGGCCGGCACCCGGGTGCACGCCGAGCGGCACGTGGCGGTCGGGGTCGACCTGATCATCGCCCAGGGCGGCGAAGGAGGCGGCCACACCGGCGAGATCGGAACCATGGTGCTGATCCCGGAGGTCGTCGACGCCGTCGCCCCCGTGCCGGTGCTCGCCGCCGGCGGCATCGGCCGAGGTCGCCAGATGGCCGCATCGCTGGCACTCGGCGCTGCCGGCGTGTGGTGTGGATCGGTGTGGCTCACCACCGAGGAGGCCGAGACCCACCCCGTCGTCAAGCAGAAGATGCTCGACGCAGCCACCACCGACACCCTGCGGTCGCGCTCGATCACCGGCAAGCCGGCCCGGATGCTGCGCAGCGCCTGGACCGAGGAATGGGACCGGGAGGACACCCCCGACCCGCTCGGCATGCCCTTCCAGCCGATACTGACCGACGAGGCCCTGCTGCGGATCAACCGGGCCGCCCACCACGAGGGCTCAGGGGCCGAACAGTTGGCGACCTACTTCGTCGGCCAGGTCGTAGGGTCGATGAACCGCACCCGCGGGACCGGCCAGGTCGTGATGGACATGATCGAGGAGTTCATCGAGGCCACCGAGGGCCTCGCCGGCCAACTCGAGGTCTGAGGTACGCCCCGCCGCTCAGCCGTGGGGGAATCCGACCTCGCCGCCACCGTCGGCGACAATCTCCTGGCCGGTGATCCAACTCGAGGCGCCCGAGGCGAGGAACAGCACCGCCTGGGCGATGTCCTCGGGCTCACCGAGTCGCTTCAGCGGGTACCCCTGCGCCACCTCGTCGCCACGCCCGTCCGCCCAGAGGGCGCGAGCAAAGTCGGTCTTCACGAGGCCCGGGCAAACGGCGTTGACACGGACACCGGGAGCCAACTCGGCAGCGAGTTGCCGCGTCAGGTGGAGCAGGGCCGACTTGGTGATGTCGTAGGTGCCGAGGATCTGGTTGGTGTGGAACGCTCCGACCGACGAGATGTTGACGATGTTGCCGCCATGCTCCTTCATCCAGGCGTTCCAGCAGAACTGGATCCAGGCCAGGGGCGCCGTCAGGTTGACGTCGAGCGTCTTCTGCCAGCGGGGCAGGTCGACGTCGATGGTCGGCCCCGCATACGGGTTCGTTGCCGCGTTGTTGACGAGGATGTCGAGGGCGCCGAAGGTGCCGATCGTGGCGCCGACGACCCGTTCCATGTCCTCGACCCTGCCGACGTTCCCGGCCTCGTAGGCCAGGTCGCCGCCCGTCTCGGCCGCCAGTTCGGCCACCGTGGCCTCGCAGGCCTCGGCCTTGCGGCTGGTGATCATGACCTTGGCGCCGGCTCCGGCGAGGCAACCGGCGATGGCCTTGCCGATGCCGCGCGATCCGCCGGTAACGAGGGCGACCTTCCCGGCCAGGTGGCTTTCCGTGGTGTGTTCCATGGCTGCCGACCCTAGCCAGCAGCCCCGTCCCAATTGCCAGTGGGTCAGTTGACCCTGCGGTCGCGGCCCTCCCAGTAGGGGTCGCGCAGTTCGCGCTTGATGATCTTGCCCGACGGGTTGCGCGGGATCGCCTCGACGAAATCGACCGTCTTGGGACACTTGAACCCGGCCAGGCGCTCCCGGGCGAAGGCGAGGATCTCCTCGGCGGTGACGCCGCCGTCGGGGACCGGGATGACGAGTGCCTTGCCGACCTCGCCCCACTTGTCATCCGGGATGCCGATGACCGCCACGTCGGCGATTCCCTCGTGGGCCATGAGGGCGTTCTCGATCTCGGCCGGGTACACGTTCTCACCACCCGAGATGATCATGTCCTTCACCCGGTCGTGGATGAAGAGGAACCCGTCCTCCATGTATGCGGCGTCGCCGGAACGGAACCAGCCGTCGCCGGGCAGCGACGCGGCGGTCTCCTCGGGCATGTTCCAGTAGCCCTTCATGTTCTGGAGCGACCGGATCCAGACCTCGCCGACCTCGCCGTCGGGTAGCGAGGCACCGGTGTCGGCGTCGACGATCTTCACCTCGACGCTGGCGATGGGCTTGCCGGCCGACCGCAGCAGGTGCTCGCGGGGGCCGCCCGGGTCATGGTCCTCGGGGTCGAGTTGCGTGACGGCACCGGTGGTCTCGGTCAGGCCGTAGACCTGCATGTACTGGCAACCGAACATCTCCATGGACTTGACGAGGACGTCCTGGGTGATCGGCGAGGCGCCGTACACGATCAGTTCCATCGTGGAGAGGTCGACGCCGTCGCTCGGGACCATCAGGAAGAACTGCAGGATGGCCGGCACGAAGATGGCGTGGGTGATGGCTTCTGACTCGATCAACTGCAGGGCGGAGACCGGTTCGAACTCGCGGGTCATGATGGTTCGGGCGCCGCAGCCCATGCCGAACAGGGCCCAGCCGCTGCCGGCGATGTGGAACAGCGGCATGACGGCCATGTTGATGCTGTCGTCGTCCATCTGCCATTCGACGACCTGGAAGAGCGTCTTGAAGTTGTCGTTGGTGAGCTGGGCGCCCTTGGGCAGGCCGGTGGTGCCGGACGTATAGAGCTGCATCGACACGTCGTCGCCGCCCGCCGGGGTGATCTCGCAGTCGGGCGAATGAGCATCGCGCCACCCGGCGTACGAGGCGTGCGTGTCATGGTCGCCGATGACGAGGATCGTGTCGGTGTGGGTGAGGTCGGCCTCGAAGGCGGCCAGATGGTCGGCGAACTCCTCGTGGATGACCAGAACCTTCGACTGGGCGTCGTTGACGATGTAGGCCATCTCGGGTGGGGCCAGTCGCCAGTTCACAGCGACGGTGACCGAGTTGGCGAGGCTGCAGCCGAACGCCAACTCGAAGTACTCGGCGCCGTTCTTGTCGATGTAGGCGATGCGTTCCTGGGGGCCGACCCCCGAAGCGCGCAGGGCGTTGGCGACCTGCCCGGCCCGGTCCCTCATCTCGGCCCACGTGATGCGTTCGTCGCCGATGACGAGCATTTCCGCATCGGGCTTCTCGGCGACCCCTGTGAGGATGATGTCTGCGACGCTGGTGACTTCTCGAATGTCCATGGCGATGAAATCTACATGCCAATCACCCTGTCTTCATCCCCGGGGAACCTGAGTCGGGTGCCCGATCGCGCCTTCGGAGCCCGGCGGCGCGACACTTCCAACCGGATCAGGGGGTCGCCATGGCTGAACGAAAGCGTGCAACACGGATCGTCCTCGCGCCCGAGGACGAGTACAACCACGAGCCCGACCCGGTCCCCAACTACAACGAGTCGATGTACCTCAACGTCGTCGACCACGCGACGACGGTCGGCGCCTGGTTCCGGATCGGCAACCGGGTCAACGAGGGATACGCCGAGATGACCTGTTGCGTGTACCTCCCCGATGGCCGGGTGGGGTTCATGTACCAGAGGCCCACGATTGCCACGAACGAGGTGTTCGACGCCGGTGGCCTGCGCATCGACGTCGAGGAACCGTTCCGGCGGCTCCGGGTGCGCTACGAGGGCAAGGTCTGCCTTCTAGACGACCCCGGCCAGATGGCCGACCCGAGGACGGCATTCTCCGAAAACCCGTCCGTGCCGTGCTTCGTCGACCTCGCCTACCGGGGCATCTCCCCGATGTACGGCGGCCGACCCGTCGACGCCGAGACGGGCGACGAACCCGAGCAGGACGCCGAGTCGTCGTTCTCGAAGGCCCACTATGAGCAGCACGTCGGTGCCACGGGCACCATCGAGGTCGACGGCGAGCGCTTCGCCGTCGACGGCCTCGGGCTGCGGGACAAGTCGTGGGGCGCCCGCTACTGGCAAGCCATCTCCTGGTACCGCTGGCTGCCGATGGCCTTCGACGAGGACTTCGCCATGATGATCTCGCTGATCAGCCGGGACGGCACCGACCGCAACCCCGGCGGCATGGTCCTCCACGGAGAGCGCTACCAGCAGATCCGCGAGGTGGCGATCGACACCGACTGGGACGATGACGGCTACCAGACCGGCCTCACAGCCGTCGTATCGACGGACGAGCGCACCTACGAGGTGCGGGGCACGGTCACGTCGCTGATCCCGCTGCGCAACCGCCGCACCACCCCAGACGGGGACCTGCTCCACACCCGCATCACCGAAGGACTCACCCGGTTCCGCTGCGACGCCAAGACCGGCTGGGGCCTCTCCGAGTACCTCGACCAGATCGTCGACGGCCGCCCCGTGGGAATGGGCGTCTGAGCGCCAACTCCCCTAGAAGAGCTTGGAGGCGGTGGCTCCGTCGAAGCGGTCGACGGACAGGCCGGTCACGCCGAGGCCGCCCAACTTCCCCTGGAACGCTGCCATGTGCGGCGCCTTCATGTGGGCTGCCAGGGCCTCGTCGCCCTCCCACTTCTCGAAGATGCGAATGCAGCCGGGCGTGAGCGGGTCGGCGCTCAGCACGTAGTCGATGCAACCGTCCTCGGCGTGGGTGCCCTCCATGAGCGGCACGATGGCAGCGAGCGCCTCGTCGACCTTGTCGGGATCGAGGGAGATGGTGCCGGCGATGAGAATCATGGGAGCTCCGGTTCGGGTCAGGACTGGCGTCGGGTCGGGGGCTGCGGGAGCGTACCGTCGGACCCCATGACGGGTCCCAACCGGAGCGCGGTGCAATCGACGAGGAACCGATGAGCCACGAACTCATGACCGGCGACGACGGCGTCACCCGCTGCTGGTGGCCGGGCGACCGCGCCGACTACGTCGCCTACCACGACCACGAGTGGGGCCGGCCCGTGGTCGACGACCACCGACTGTTCGAGAAGTTCTGCCTCGAAGGGTTCCAGGCCGGGCTGTCCTGGTTGACGATCCTGCGCAAGCGGGACCGCTTCCGGGAGGTGTTCGCCGGCTTCGACCCGGCCGTGGTCGCTCGCTACGGCGAGGTCGACATCGAGCGATTGTTGGGCGACGCTGGGATCATCCGGCACCGCGGCAAGATCGAATCGACGATCAGCAATGCCTCCCTCTGCCTCGAGTTGGCCGACGAATTCGGCTCGCTGGCGGCCTACGTGTGGTCGTGGGAGCCCGAGTCGCCGGTCCGCGAGGCGGACGGGTCGATCCCCGCCACCACGCCGACCTCGACCGCCCTAAGCAGGGACCTCAAGCACCGGGGCTGGTCGTTCGTCGGGCCGACCACCGTCTACGCCTTCATGCAGGCCATGGGCATGGTCAACGACCACCTCCCCGGCTGCACCGCCCACGCCGAGGTCGAGGCACTGCGGGCGCACCTCGTCCGCCCGTCGTGACCCTGCTCACCGACCGGCTGCCGAGTAGGGGCGACCCGGACGAGTTGCTGGAGGGGTTCGTCGCCTGGACCGCTGAGCAGGGATTCGACCTCTATCCGGCTCAGGAGGCGGCGGTCCTCGAGTTGCTGGCCGGCAACCACGTCGTCCTCGCCACGCCGACCGGCTCGGGGAAGTCACTGGTCGCCACCGCCGCCCACGCCGCCGCCCTGGCCCGGGGCGAGCGCAGCGTCTACACAGCGCCGATCAAGGCCCTGGTCAGCGAAAAGTTCTTCGCCCTGGCCCGCGACTTCGGACCCGACAACGTCGGCATGGTGACCGGCGACGCCTCGGTCAACCCCGGTGCCCCGATCATCGCCTGTACCGCCGAGATCCTCGCCCACCGGGCGCTACGCCAGGGCGCCGACGTCGACGTGGGCCTGGTCGTGGCCGACGAGTTTCACTTCTACGCCGACCCGCAGCGGGGCTGGGCCTGGCAGGTGCCGCTGCTCGAACTGACCCACGTGCAGTTCCTGTTGATGTCCGCCACGCTCGGACCGACCCGGCGCTTCACCGATGACCTCGAGGCCCGCACCGGCCGACCTGCCGTCACCGTGGCCGGCAGCGAGCGACCCGTGCCGCTCATCACCGAGTACCGGGAGACCCCGCTCCACGAGTCGGTCGACGAACTGCTGCGGTCCGACCGGGCACCCGTCTACATCGTGCACTTCACCCAGCAGGCCGCCGCAGAGAAGGCCCAGGACCTGTGCAGCCTCGACGTACTCACGAAGGACGAGAAGGCCGCCGTACGTGCCGAGGTCGGCGGCTTCCGCTTCGACACGCCGATCGGCAAGGACCTGCGGCGCTTCATCGGCCACGGAATCGGACTGCACCACGCCGGGATGCTCCCCCGCTACCGGCTACTCATGGAGAAGTTGTCTCAGGCCGGCCTGCTCAAGATGATCTGCGGGACCGACACGCTCGGCGTGGGCGTCAACGTGCCGATCCGCACCGTGCTGTTCACCCAACTCTGCAAGTACGACGGCACGACCACCCGGCTCCTCTCAAACCGGGAGTTCCAACAGGTCGCCGGACGGGCCGGCCGACGAGGCTTCGACGACGAGGGCCACATATGGGTGCAGGCCCCGCCCCACTGGATCGAGAACCGGCGGGCCGAGCAGAAGGTCGCCGCCGACCCGGGCCGGAAGAAGAAGCTGGTCAAGAAGAAGCCGCCCGACCGCGGGTACTCCCACTGGAACGAGGAGACCTTCGACAGGTTCGTCGTCGGCCGACCCGAGCCACTGGAGTCCAGCTTCGACGTCACCCACCAGATGGTGCTCAACGTGCTGTCGCGACCCGGCGACGGCGGGGCGGCACTCAAGCGGCTGCTCCTCGACAATCATGAGCCCCGCAAGCGTCAACGTCGACACATCCGCAAGGCGATCGGCGTCTACCGCTCGCTGCGGGCCGCCGGCATCGTCGAGGAGCTGGACGAGCCCGACAACGAGGGCCGCCGGGTGCGCATCGGCGTCGACCTCCAGGACCAGTTCGCCCTCCACCAGCCACTGTCGCTGTTCGCCCTCGAGGTCATCCCGGAACTCGACGTCGACGAGCCCGGGCACGCCCTCGACGTGCTCTCGGTGGTCGAATCGGTGCTGGAGAACCCCGGCGTGGTGCAGGCCGCCCAGGTGAACCGCCTCAAGTCGGAGTTGGTGGCCCGGCTCAAGATGGAGGGCGTCGAGTACGAGGAGCGCATGGACCGCCTCGCCGAGGTGCGCCCGCCCCGGCCACTCGCCGAGTTCCTGTACGGCACGTTCGACGTGTTCCGCTCGCACCACCCGTGGGTGGGCGACGAGAACGTGAAGCCCAAGTCGGTGGCCCGGGAGATGTTCGAGTTCGGCTACGGGTTCCGGGACTACATCGGGCACCACGGGCTCAAGCGCTCCGAGGGGACCGTGCTGCGCTACCTCACCGACGCCTACAAGGGGCTCGTGCAGAACGTGCCTCCCGTGGCCCGCACCGACGAGGTGGCCGACCTCGAGGCCTGGTTGGGCGCGACAGTCCGCCAGGTCGACTCCAGCCTGCTCGAGGAGTGGGAGCGGCTACGCAACCCCGACGAGGCGGACACCTTCGACGGGGCAGCGTCCCCCACGCCTGATGACAGGCCCGACGTGACGGCCGAGCCGCGGGCGTTCCGGGTAATGGTGCGCAACGAGGTATTCCGCTGGGTGCAGCTGCTGGCCCGTCGCGAACACGCTGCGCTCGCCGAGGTGCCTGCTGTCGGCGACCAGGCCTGGGCGGCCGAGGCGGTCGCCGAGGCCATCGCCCCCTACTGGGACGACTTCGCCGAGATCCCGACCGACGCCCACGCCCGGGGCGCCGGGTTCTTCGTGCTGGACGACTCGGGCGGCACCGGTTCCGATGCCTGGCCGGTCACCCAGACCATCGCCGACCCAGACGGCTTCCACGAATGGGTGCTCGAGGGCACCGTCGACCTGGCGACGTCCCGCGAAGAAGGCCGCGCTGTCGTGACCCTGAAGGCAATCAGGCGGCTCTAGAACTCGCGGTCGGCGACGAAGCGGGCGAGGTCGTTGAGATCGACCACGGCACCGTCGTCGAAGCCCAGTCCGTCGAGGGCCGTGAGCGCCAGCACCAGGTGGGCGCCGGCCGAAGACTCGGCGTGCGACCGTCCACCCGCCGCCTCGAGCACTGACGTCGCCCGGGCCACGTCGTCGTCGGTGAGGTCGCCGTCGCGCCCGTAGATCGCCAGCAGTTCGTCGGCCGCCTCGCCACCCTGGTCGAGAACCACGGCCACAGGCAGCGACTTCTTGCGTTCGCGCAGGTCGTTGCCGACCGCCTTGCCGGTAACCGACGGGTCACCCCAGATGCCGAGCACGTCGTCGACGGCCTGGAAGGCGCAGCCCAGTTCCATCCCGAACTCGTCGAGGGCGTCGACCTGGGCATCCGTGGCCCCGGCCAGCACGGCGCCGACGCTGGCCGAATAGGCCAGTAGCGCCCCCGTCTTGTCGGCCTCCATGGCGACACATTCGGCGAGGGTCACCGTGGGCAGGTCGTCGAAGGCCATGTCGGCGGCCTGGCCGGCGATCATCGCCGCCGTGGCACGGGTGAGGCGGGCGGCGGCAGCCTGGCGCTGCGGCGACGGATCGTCGAGCAGCACCTGGTAGGCGAGGTTGTGGAGGGCATCCCCCGAAATGATTGCCTCGTCGGTGCCGAACGCCGACCACACGGTCGCCCGGTGCCGGCGTTCGGTGTCGCCGTCGATGATGTCGTCATGCAGCAGGGAGAAGTTGTGCACCAGTTCGGCCGCCACCGCTCCCGGCACGGCCACCTCGGCGGGGGCGCCCACGACCTCGGCGGAGAGCACCGCCAGCGTCAGGCGCAGGCCCTTGCCGGCGCCCATGTCCGACGGCGAACCGTCGGCCTCGGTCCAACCGAAATGGTAGGTCGAAGATGGCCGCAGGCGCGCGCTGAGCCCCTCGACGACCGCCCGCAGTGCCGGCTCGACGAGCAAGCGGGTCCGCCCGAAGACCTCGGGCGTGCTCACCCGCGGCGGTCCTGGAGGAATGGGTACCTCGCCCGTACCTCGGCGACCCGTGCGGGATCGACCTCGGCGACGAGCACCTCCTCGCAGCCCGGCTCGGCCTCGGCCAGCACCTCGCCGAACGGGTCCACGATCACGCTGTCGCCCGTGTACGAGAGCTTCGGGTCGGTGCCGACCCGATTGACGCCCACCACGTAGGCCTGGTTCTCGATGGCCCGTGCCCGCAGGAGCGTGCTCCAGTGCTCCCGGCGTGCCTCGGGCCAGTTGGCGGGCACGAGGTAGAGGTCGGTGTCGTGGGCAAGGTCCCAGAAGGCCTCGGCGAAGCGCAGGTCGTAGCAGACGAACAGCGTGGTCCGGACGCCTTCGATGTCGACCGTGACGTGATCGTTGCCGGCCCGGTAACGCTCGTGCTCCCGGGCGTAGGAGAACGGGTAGAGCTTGTCGTAGTGGTGCGTGGTGCCGTCGGGGGACGTAACGACGAAGCGGTTGACCGGGAGTTCGCCGGCGATGTCGAGCGTGGGGATGGAGCCGGCGGCCCAGCAGCCGTGGCGAGCGGACTGGCCGCACAACCATTCGACGCTCGGCCCGTCGGGCGGCTCGACGATCAGGTCCGTGGCCAACGAGAATCCGGTCGGGAACATCTCGGTCAACACCACCAGGTTCGCCCCCCGGTCGGCGGCCTCGGCGACCATCCCCTCGAGGTGGGCGTGGTTGGCGTCGCGGTCCTCCCAGACCACGTCGTGTTGGACGGCGGCAACCTTCACTGTGCACCTCCCAGGGTGGCGAGGCGTTCGACGGCCTCGGTGAGCACCTCCGGCTGCTTGCAGAACGCGAACCGCACCAGGTGGCGGCCGGCCGCCTCGTCGTCGTAGAAGGCCGCACTCGGGACGGCGACCACGCCGCAGCGCTCCGGCAGCGCCAGGCAGAAGTCGACGCCGTCCTCGTAGCCGAGGGGCCGGATGTCGGCGGTGGCGAAGTAGGTGCCCGATGGCGGTCGTACCTCGAAGCCCGCCGTCTTGAGCCCGGCGCAGAACAGGTCGCGCTTGGCCTGGAGGTCGTCGACCAGCTCGTCAAAGTAGGCATCGTCGATGCCGAGGGCGGTGACCATGGCGTGCTGGAACGGGCCGCCGCTGGCGTAGGTCAGCGACTGCTTCGCCACGAGGACCGCCGCCAGCAGGTTGGCCGGCCCGTGCGCCCAGCCGATCTTCCATCCGGTGAACCCGAAGGACTTGCCGGCCGACGAGATGGTGAGCGTGCGCTCGGCCATGCCCGGCAGGGTGGCCAGCGGGAGGTGCGGGAGGCCGTCGAAGATGAGGTGCTCGTAGACCTCGTCGGTCACGACCAGCAGGTCGTGTGCGATCGCGAGGGCGGCGATGCGGCCCAACTCGTCGGCGTCGAAGACCTTGCCGGTCGGGTTGTGTGGGGAGTTGAGCAGGATCAGGCGCGTGTCGGGGCCGATGACCGCCTCGAGTTCGGCCTCGTCGAAGTGCAGGTCCGGCTCCTGCAACCGGACCACCCGACGCCGTCCACCCGCCAGGGCGATCGAGGTGGCGTAATGGTCGAAGTACGGCTCGAACACCACGACCTCGTCGCCGGGCTCGACCAGTGCCAGCATCGCCGCGGCGATGGCCTCCGACGCACCGGCGGTGACGAGCACCTCGGTGTCGGGATCGACCTCGAGGCCGTAGAAGCGCCGCTGGTGGTCGGCGACCGCCTGGCGCAGCGGGAGGATGCCCGGGCCTGGCGGATACTGGTTGTGGCCGGCACGGATCGCCGTCACGGCCGCCTCGAGCACCTCATCGGGACCGTCGGCATCGGGGAAGCCCTGCCCCAGGTTGATGGCTCCGGTGCTCGCCGCCAACTCCGACATCTCGGCGAAGATCGCGGTGCCGAACCCCTGGAGGCGCTCGACCAGATAAGGATTGCGCTCACCCATCGGCGCCACGGTAGCGGAGGTGACCGCTCCGGCGCTTCCCCGGTCGCCGGCCCCGGACTGCTGTCCTACCAACTAGCCCGTCGGCGTGTCGACCAGGGACTCGCGCAGTTCCCGCTTCACGAACTTGCCGTTGGCGTTCCGGGGCAGCGCCTCCTCGACGAACCACACGTGCTCGGGCACCTTGAACGAGGCGATGAGCCCCGCCACGTGCGCCCTCAGGCCGCCGGCGTCGAGGGAATGGCCGGGGAGCAACAGGATCGCCACGCCGACCGCCTCGCCCAGGCGCTCGTCCGGGACGGCGAACACGGCCGCCTCGGCAATGGCGGGGTGCTCGTAGATGGCGGCCTCGACC
The DNA here is from genome assembly GCA_002699725.1 of Acidimicrobiaceae bacterium. Classification (GTDB taxonomy): domain Bacteria; phylum Actinomycetota; class Acidimicrobiia; order Acidimicrobiales; family MedAcidi-G1; genus S20-B6. Next base: position 13,137 of record PACE01000014.1, on the reverse strand, counting down.
TCGGCCGAATAGACGTTCTCACCACCCCGCAGGACCATGTCCTTGGCCCGGTCGACGAGGAACAGGAACCCGTCGTCATCGAGGTAGCCGATGTCGCCCGTGTGGAACCAGCCGTCGGTGAGGATCTCGGCGTTGGCCTCCGGCTGGTTCAGGTAGCCCCGGAAGACGTTGGCACCCCGCACCCACAGCTCGCCCGGGCTGCCCGCCGACTGGTCGGTGCCGTCCTCGGCCACGATCCGGGCCTCCATGATGGGCAGGGCCGGTCCGGCCGACTCGGGCTTGGCGAGGAAGAAGTGCGCCGAGTTGATCGTGATGACGCCGTTCACCTCGGTCAGGCCGTAGCCGGTACTGGGGCGGCCCTGGATCCGCTCCTCGATCTTGGCGACCAGGTCCGGCTGCACGGCGGCGCCGCCCCCGCCCAGGTGCTCGAGGCTGGACGTGTCCCGCTTGTCGAAGTCGGGGCTGTTGACGAGTTCCCGGGCCATGGTGGGCACGCCCGTGAACGACGAACTGCGCTCCCGTTCGATGAGTTCGAGGGCCCGCTCGGCATCCCACCGGTGCATCAACACGAGGCGTCCACCGCCGGCGGTGATCGGGTGCAGGCAGCAATTGCAGCCGGTGACGTGGAACAACGGCACCGCCAGCACCGAGCCGGGGTTCGAGTGGCCCTGCACCTTGTCCGACCCGGGGGGCGCCTCGCCGGCGGCGACGGCCTTCGCCTGTGCCGCACCCGCCATCGTCTGCCAGAAGGCCAGGTTCAACAGGTTGGACACCGCTCCCCGATGGGTGAGCACGGCACCCTTCGGGTGGCCCGTCGTACCCGACGTGTAGAAGATGCAGACGTCGTCCTCCGGACCGATGGCGGGCGGTTCGGGCGGCTCGCCGGCCGCCGCCAGGGCATCGTCGAAGTGGACGGCGTCGTCCGGGAGGTCGCCCTCGGTGCGCACGGCCACCACATGGAGTCGACGGTCCTCCCGCAGGCCACCGAGGCCCGGCGCGATCCGCTCGAGGCGCTCCTGGTCGCACANCAGCACAGTGGCCTCGCAGTCGGCGAGTCCGAACTCCATCTCGGGTCGGGTCCACCAGGCATTCATGCCGACCACCGCCGCCCCGAGCTTGACCGTGGCCCAGTAGCCGACCACCCACTCGGGGTAGTTCCGCATGGCGATCGCCACCCGGCCGCCGTGCCCGATGCCCGCGGANGCNAGGTGGGCGCAGAGGGCGTCGACGCGCTCATGCACCTGGGCGTAGGTGAGGCGCTCATCCTCGTAGACGAGGTAGTCCTTGTCGCCGTGGTCCGCCGAGGCGGCCCAGAGCAACGCCATGGACGGTGGNGCACTGTCGTAGGCACGCGTCGGCACGCCCCGGATNTCGACGACCGACCAGGCGAACGGTGCGCCCGGGGCCGTCATCTCGTCCCACGCCTCGCGATAGTGCCGATCCACCTTGATGTGCCTCCGGTCTCGCTGCTGCCGACGCCGTCACCGACGACGGCCCGTGACCCTAGACACCTGCCCACGTTGGCCCGGCATCCGCTCAACGGCCACCGTGTACGACACACACGGCACCGGGAGGAACGCACATGGACGAAATCGCCTTCGACGACATCGACGGGCTGAACGCCAGCGCCNGCGACGACTGGAGCGGCTGGGGACCCGAGGTCGAGGTGACCCAGGAGATGGTGAACGGGTTCGCCGACCTCACCGGCGACCACCAGTGGATCCACGTCGACGTCGAGCGGGCCACCGCCGGCCCGTTCGGCGGACCGATCGCCCACGGGTTCCTCACGCTCAGCCTCCTGCCGAACCTCAACAAGACCGGCGACGTGCGGATCACCGGCCACCAGAACGCCATCAACTACGGCGCCGACGGCCTGCGATTCCTCGTACCGGTGCCGTCGGGATCCACCGTGCACGCCCGCAACCGGGTCAGGGAGGCCCGNCAGCACAAGAAGGGCACCCTCGTTGCCACCCAGGTGGCGATCCACGTCGTCGGCAANGAGGTGCCGTCCGTCCTCTATGACGCCCTGGTGCTCTACCAGGGGTGATCCCGGAGCGCCCGGGAAATCGGATCAGTTGTTCTTGATCGTCATACCGCCGTCGACCAGGAGGGCGTGGCCGGTGATGTAGGACGACGCTGGAAGCGCCAGGTGGAGGATGCCGTGGGCGATCTCCTCCGGTTCTCCATAGCGGCGGACCGGCACCGTGCGACGTGCGAACTTGGCCTTCATCTCCTCGGGAATCGCCGACGTGATGCCTGTGTGGATCGGCCCGGGACAGACGGCGTTGACGGTGATGCCGCTCTCGCCCAGTTCGACGGCCAGGGACCGGGTGAGCCCGATCACGCCNTGCTTGGCGGCGGTGTAGGCGGNAATGTTGGCCGAACCGCCGACNCCCTCCGTCGAGGAGATGTTCACGATGCGTCCCGCTGCCGCCTGTCGCAGGTGCGGCAGGGCCGCCCGGATCGTGCGCGTCAGCGAGGTGAGCAACAGGTCGATGCCGAAGTCCCAGGCCTCCTCGAAGTCGTCGTGGTCGATGGGGTGCCCTACCGACGCGCCGGCGTTGTTGACCANCACGTCGAGGCCCCCGCCCCAGGCCGCCACGTCGGCAACCACCCCCTGCACGGCCGCAGCNTCGGTCACGTCCAGCGCCCACGCCCGGGCATCGCCACCTGCAGCCGTGACCTCCGCCGCCACGTCGTCCGNCGAGGCAGCGTCCAGGTCCGTGACCGCCACCCGTGCCCCCTCGTCGGCNAAGAGGTGTGCTGTGGCCCTCCCGATGCCCGACCCGGCCCCGGTGACGAGCACCACGTGGCCCTCGACGGACCTGCTCAACGAGGAGAGTCGCCTTCCCACTTCGCCTGTCATGNGCCGAGTCTCGCACCACGGGTTTGCCTNCNNCCCCACCGGGCCGGATGATGTTGACATGAGCATTCCGACCGGCCCCAACGCAATCGCCGCCATCGACACGATGATGGGCACCAAGGCCGGACCCGGGGCCCGCAAGGTCTACAAGGACCTGATGGCACTCAAGGACGACGAGTCCAAGGAGATGNTCTTCCCGGCCCAGTACATGTTCAAGGACGTGCCGTATTCGCCGGAGGCGCGCGGTGCCGAGGACGTCGGAGCGGAACCCGAGATTCCCGANGGCGCCGACCTGCTGCTGCCGGCCATGGACCGGCACAACGTGGAATACGCCCTGATCGGCGTGGGCCCCANGGGGTCGACCGCCCGCTCGCTCATCGCCGAGCACCCCGACCGGTTCCTGCCCTCCTTCGATCCCGANCCCAACGATGTNATGGGGTCNNTCCGGAGGATCCGNCGCCTCCACGACGAGGTGGGGCTCCGGGCCGTCTCNTTCTTCCCGTCCGGCGGCAACCCGCAGGTACCCATCGACGACCCCAAGATGTACGCCCTGTACGCCGTGTGCTGCGAACTCGACCTCCCGGTCTTCTGCTGCGCCGGCGTCCCCGGACCCCGCCTGCCCTTCGCCCCCCAGCGGGTCGAACTCATCGACCGGGTCATGTACGACTTCCCCGACCTCACGTTCGTGACCCGGCACGGCTGCGAGCCGTGGGAGGACCTCATCGTCAAGCTGATGCTGAAGTGGCCCAACCTGTACTACTCGACCTCGGCCTTCTCGCCGAAGTACTACCCGAAGGCCATCATCGACTACGCCAACACCCGGGGCGCCGACAAGGTCATCTATGCCGGCTACTTCCCGATGGGCCTCTCGCTGGACCGGATCTTCGGTGAGTTGGCTGACGTGCCCTTCAACGACGACGTGTGGCCCAGGTTCCTGCGGGGCAACGCTGCCCGCGTGCTCAAGCTGGACGAGTGACCTCCGACGGCCCGACCGAGCTGCCCGACTGGGCGGTCAGCCAGCGGGAGCACCTCGAGGCGTCGGTCGTCGGCCGGTTCGGGGTCCACCCCCCCTGGTGCGAGCCGGTGGGGCGCATCCAGTTCTCGATCGACCCCGGGCCCACGTTCGGGCACGGCGGGCACCCCTCCACCGTCCTGGTGCTGGCCGAGATCGACCGGATCGAACCGGAGGGCCTTTCGGTGCTCGACGTCGGCTGCGGCTCCGGGGTGCTGGCGATCGCCGCCGCACTCGTCGGTGCCGACCCGGTCGTCGCCATCGACGTCGATCCGGACGCCGTGGCCTGGGCGCAGTTCAACGCCGCCGCCAACGACGCCACGGTCGACGCCTCGGCGACACCGATCGCCGACCTGGAGGGCCCGTTCGACCTGGTCGTCGTCAACGTGTTGCCCTCCGAGCACGAGTCGGTCGCCAAAGACGTGGCCCGCCTGACCAGTGGGCGCCTCGTCGTCAGCGGCATCCCCGAGGAACAGGCGGACGTGGTCGCCACGCTCTACATGGCCGCCGGTGCGGGCTCCCTGACCGCTGAACACCGCACGACGTGCGAGGAATGGACAGCGATCACGTTCACGAAGGCATCGCCCGACGACACCGGATCGTAGGCGCCGCTCAGTCGCTGGGCCCGACGATCCCCCTCGAACGCAGATCGGCGATGCGGTCGGCGTCGTAGCCGAGGCCGGCCAGGACGTCGTCGGTCTGCTCGCCGACCTCCGGCGCCATCGTCGGCGTGGGCGGGAGTTCACCCTCCACGTAGATGGGCAACGGCAACTGCTCGGCACCCACGTCGTCGATGCCGTAGAACGGCAGGCGGTGGCGGAACTGTGGGTCGTCGGCGACCGTCTGCGGAGTGTTGACCGGGGCGATCGGCACGTTGGCCTCGTTGGCGAAGGCCAGCCACTCGGCGCAAGTCCTCGTACGGAAGATGTCGCGCAGTTCGGCCTGGAGTTCGGTGTTGTTGCGGGCGTGGTCGGCGTAGGTCGAGCCCGGCCACTTCTCGAACAGGTCCATGCGGTCGACGCCCCCGCAGAAGTTCTTCCAGAAGGCCTGTTCGGAGGCCATGAACAGCACGTGGCCGTCGTCCACCGCATAGATCTGGTAGCGGACGCCCTCCCACATGCCGGCCAGCCCGGGAGCGCGGCGCTCGTAGCCGTCGGAGGGATTGCCCGTGACCAGGTCGTCGGGCCGCTCGTAGGCCCGGTAGGTCTCGATGCGGTACCAGTCCATGTAGGCGGCTGCATCGGACTGCGCCACCTCGATGGTCACGCCCTCGCCGGTCTCGCGGGCACGGATCACGGCCGCCAGGATGCCGAGGGCTCCGATCATCGGACCCACGTTGATGCCGACGTTCGGCAGCGTCGGGATCCGGGTGAAGCCCTTCTCGTCGACCACCGGCTCGATCAGGCCCGCCCACGTGTCATAGGCGATGCCGTGGCTCGGCATGTCCCGGTAGGGGCCGGTTGCCCCGTAGCCGGAGATGGTGCAAAAGACGAGTCGCGGGTTGACGGCCCGCAGGTCGTCGACGCCGAGCCCGAGCTTCGCCAGCGATCCGGGTCGCATGGCCTCCACGACGACGTCGGCGCCGCGGACCAGGTCCTTGTAGACCTCGACCCCCTCGTCGGACTTGAGGTCGATGGCGATGCTGCGCTTGCCCCGGTGGGTGTGCAGGTGCAACAGCGACGTCCCCTCCACGATCGGCCAGGTCATCTGCCGGATGTAGTCGCCACCGGGCGGCTCGACCTTGACGACGTCGGCGCCCAGGTCGGCGAGGAACGTGGCCACGAGCCCGGGCCCCAGAAGGGAACTCTCGACCACGCGCAGGCCCTGCAACGGGCGACTCTCTCCCATGGAGGGATTCTCCCGCCCCCTTCGCCCTTCGTCCAACCCCCGGCGGGCGCTGCTACCCGCCCTCCGTAGGCTCGCGCCATGTCTGCGCCGATGGGGATGCTCCACGCCATGTCCCACCATGGCGGACGGGTCCCCCCGGTGAGCGCCGAAACCCGGCGTCGCGTCTGGGCGTTCGCCCACCCCTACCGGTCCATGGTCGCCGGCTTCGTGGCGACCGTCGTGCTCTCGTCGGTGCTCGGGGTCGTCCCGCCGCTGTTGTTCCGCGAGATCATCGACGGCGCCATCGCCGACGGCGACCGCAGTCGCATCACCGTGCTGGGCGGGCTCGTCGTCGTCGCCGCCCTCGCCCATGCGCTGCTGTCGTTCCTCGAACGTTGGTGGTCGGCGATCATCGGCGAAGGCGTCATCTTCGACCTCCGGGTCGCCCTCTTCGACCACGTGCAGCGCCTGCCACTCTCGTTCTTCACCCGTACCCAGACCGGGGCGCTCGTCAGCCGCCTCAACAACGATGTGATCGGCGCCCAGCGGGCCCTCACCGGCACGCTCGGCACGGTCGTGGCGAACACGATCACCGGCATCACGACCGTCGCCACGATGTTCTTCCTCGAGTGGCGCATCACGCTTCTCTCGTTGATCCTCATCCCGCTCTTCGTCCTACCGGCCCGGCGCGTCGGACGCATCGTCGCCGATATCACCCGTGAGGGCATGAACCTCAACGCCTCGATGAACACCACCATGACCGAACGATTCAACGTGTCCGGCGCCCTCCTGGTGAAGCTCTTCGGGCGCCCCGACGAGGAGCGCTACGAATTCGCCGACCAGGCCGGGCGGGTCCGCGACATCGGCATCCGCAGCGCCCTCTACAGCCGCACCTTCGTCATCGCCCTCACCCTGCTCGGCGCCGTCGGGACCGCCGCCGTCTACTGGGTGGGCGGGACAATGGCGATCGAGCAGACCATCAGCATCGGCACCCTCGCTTCGATGGGCGTACTCGTGGCGCAGCTCTATGGACCCCTGGCCCAGCTCACCAACGCCCGGGTCGACGTGCTGTCGGCCTTCGTGTCGTTCGAGCGGGTCTTCGAGGTGCTCGACGCCCCGAACCCGCTGGCCGACGCCCCGGACGCCGTCGAGTCCATTCCCGCCGGTGGCCATGTCCGTATCAGGAACATGTCGTTCCGGTATCCGACCGCCGACGAGAGCTCCGTGGCCTCGCTTGAGACCGAGGCTCCCAACGGCGAGGCCAACCGCCTGGTCCTGCGGGACATCGACCTCAAGGTGGAACCGGGCCGGATGCTCGGCGTGGTCGGCCCCTCGGGCTCCGGAAAAAGCACCATCGCAGCGCTCCTCTCGCGCCTCTACGACGTCACGGAGGGTTCGATCGAGATCGACGGACAGGACGTCCGGTCGCTGTGGCAGGCTTCGCTCCGCTCCCGGATCGGCGTCGTCACCCAGGACCCCCACCTGTTCCACGAGACCGTCGGCGCCAACCTGCGCTACGCACGCCCCGAAGCCACCGACGTCGACCTCGATGCCGCCTGTCGGGCCGCCCGCATCCTCGACGTGGTCCGCCAACTTCCCGAGGGCTACGACACCCTCGTCGGAGAGCGCGGCTACCGCCTCTCCGGCGGCGAGAAGCAGCGGCTCGTCATCGCCCGACTGCTGCTCAAGGACCCCGACATCGTCGTCCTCGACGAGGCCACCAGCCACCTCGACACCGAAAACGAGGCGCTCGTCCAGGAGGCCCTGGCCGAGGCCCTCGCCGGCCGCACGTCGATCGTGATCGCCCACCGACTCTCCACGATCGTGAACGCCGACGAGATCGTCGTCCTCGACGACGGACGCATCGTCGAACGGGGTCGCCACGACGAGTTGCGGGCCGCAGGAGGCCTCTACGCCGAACTCTGGGACACTCTCGTCCGCGCCGAGTCGCGCCCTGAAGGGCACGCCTGAGCCGCTGATCCCGACGACGCCGTGACGGGCATCGCCGAGTACCGTTCGACAAGGCTCCCTGCCCAACGTGTCTTCTACTCGATCAATGCGCCGGGAGCAGGAGGATGGGATCGTGACCGGGACCGGGTCTTTGGGAGAGCCAGCGAACGAGACGGCCGCTCCCCTTGCACAGGCCACCTGCGGGACGGTTCGCGGACGCCATCGCCGCGGCATCGAACTCTTCGCCGGCATCCCCTATGCCGAGCCACCAGTCGGCGAGCGCCGTTTCGCCGCTCCCATTCCCCACGAACCGTGGGACGGCGTCCGCGATGCCCTCCGCTTCGGGAAGGCAGCGCCGCAACTCCCCGGCGAGGGCCTCACCAACCAGGTGCCCGTTCCCTGGGACGAGGACTGCCTGACCCTCAACGTGGTGACGCCGGCGGCCGACGACGCCCGACGCCCCGTCTACGTGTGGATCCACGGTGGCGCCTACCAGCACGGCCAGGGTGCGACCCCCTGGTACGACGGCACCTCGTTCGCCACCCGGGGCGACATCGTCGTCGTCACGATCAACTACCGACTGGGCGCCCTCGGCTTCTGCCACCTCTCGCCGCACCTCGGTGACCGGTTCGCCTCAGCCGGCGTCAACGGCTTCCTCGACCAGCTCGCCGCCCTGGAATGGGTCCGGGACAACATCGCGGCGTTCGGCGGCGACCCGGACCGGGTCACCGTCGGCGGCGAGTCGGCAGGCGCCTTCAGCGTCTGCAACGTGCTGGCCTCGCCCCACGCCGCCGGACTCGTCCACCGGGCCATCGCCCAGAGCGGCGCCGCCCACAACACCCACGATCCCGAGTCCGGCAAGGAGATCTCGGCACAGTTCCTCGCCGCTCTCGGCGAGCCCGATGCCACAGAACTGCTCGAGATCGGCGCCGACCGGATCCTCGAGGCCCAGCAGCAGGTGATCGTCGAACGCAGCGCCCGGCCTGCACACGGTCCAGAGCCCTTCTACCCGGTCTGGGGCCACGAGGCCCTGCCTCGGGCGCCCCACGAACTGATTGCCGACGGGGCCGGGAGCGAAGTCGCCCTCCTGACCGGTACCAACGAGGACGAGATGGCCCTCTGGGGCGTGACCGGCCTCAGCGAGGACAGGGTCCACCGCTACACCGCCCGGATGTCACCCGATGCCGACGCCGTGCTGGCCTGTTACCGGCAGCGGCTCTCCGACGTGGAACCCGGATGGGTGGCCTGCGCCATCGGCACGGACCGGGTTTTCCGGATACCGGCCGTGCGCCTGGCCGAGAACCGCCACGCCAACGGTGCCGCTACGTGGATGTACCGCTTCTCGTGGGACTCCCGGGCGTTCGACGGACAGTTCGGTGCCGCCCACGCCCTCGAGATCCCGTTCACGTTCAACACCCTCGACGGTCCGGGCACCGATGCGTTCCTCGGCGAGGGCCCCCGCCCCGACGCCCTCGCCGAGACCATGCACGGCGCCTGGATCGCGTTCATCTGCGACGGCGACCCCTCGACCCCCACCCTCGGCGACTGGCCACCCTACGAACCCGACCACCGCCTCGTGATGAACCTCGACGACGAGTGCGACCTGCTCGCCGACCCCGAATCGGACGAACGGGACATCTGGGAAGGCGTGGTTTCTTGACCAGCGAGACGCTGCGGGTCCTGGTCATGGGCGGCACCCAGTTCAACGGCCTGGCCCTCGTCCACGAACTGGCCCGCCGTGGCCACGAGGTGACCATCCTGAACCGGGGGGTAACCGAGGCGCCGCTTCCCGACGGCATCAAGCGGCTGAAAGCCGACCGCTCCGACCACGACCAGGTCCGCGAGATTCTCAGTCACCAGAGATTCGACGTCGTCGTGGACATGACGGCCTACCACCCCCAGGACGTGGCACTCATGGTCGAGATCCTCGACGGACGGGTCGACCATTACGTGTTCGCCAGTTCGACCGTCATCTACTCAGCCACCGAACGACTTCCCATCAGGGAGGACCACCCCGAGGAACGTGGCGACGACCAAATCGAGTACGGGATGCACAAGTTGCTCTGCGAAGACCTGCTCACCGAGGCCCACTCGGAGCGTGGCTTCCCGGCTACCACGGTGGCCTTCGCCATGGTCTATGGACCTCGGAACATCATCCCCGACCGGGAACAGCGCATGTACGCCCGGCTGGAGGCCGGACGACCGGTTCTGGTTCCCGGCGACGGGACCACGATCGGCCAGGTCGGCCACGTCGATGACCAGGCCCGGGCCCTCGAGGCTTTGATGGGCAATCCGGCCACGTTCGGCCGGCGGTACAACCTGACCGGGCGCGACTACTTCACCGACCTCGGGTACGTGCACACCACCGCCGAGGTACTGGGCGTCGAACCCGACATCCGGTTCATCCCCGCCGCTTTCATGGATGACCTGTGGGACGGTCGGATCGAGTTCGAATCGGGCGGGCAGTCCCGGNCCAACATCGACATCCGAACCAGCGAGGAGGCTCGGCGCCGACAGGCCGCGATCCGTCACCGGTTCCGNTTCACCACGGTGATTCCNCGGCTGGCCCCCAACATCCACCGATGGAACCGCAACGTGGTATTCAGCATCGACGCCCTCCGCCGNGACACCGGCTGGGAGCCGCAGCACGACCTGGCGTCAATGGTGGCCCACACCCATGCCTGGCACACCNCGACCGGTGGCCGGGACTTCGACTGGTCCTACGAGGACCAGATCCTGGACCGACTCGACTGAAGGATTCCGNCGACCCCTATGCGCCGGATGTCCCGGCGACCGAGGGGTAGTGACAGGCCACGAAGTGNTCGTCNTCCANGGCCTTCAGNACNGGTTCCTCNGTTGCGCATCGGTCGTCGGCCCGAGGACAGCGGGTCCTGAATCGGCACCCGGACGGCGGGTCCATGGGCGACGGGATCTCGTCGCCTATGGCCGCCTCCGACTCATCAACGGTGGATGCCGGTTCAGGGGCAGAGGCCAGCAGCACACGNGTGTAGGGGTGGGCGGGGGCCGAGTAGAGGGCGTCGGCGCCACCGACCTCGCACACCTTTCCCAGNTACATGACGATCACCCGGTCGCTGATGTTGCGGACCACCGACAGGTCGTGGCCGATGAACACCAGCGTCAGGCCNTAGCGGTGCTTCATCTCCTCGAGGAGGTTCAGGATCTGTGCCTGCACGGAGACGTCGAGAGCTGAGACGGGCTCGTCGCAGATGAGGATCTCGGGTTCGAGGACGACCGCCCNGGCGATGGAGATCCTCTGGCACTGNCCGCCGGAGAACTCGTGGGGTCGGCGGTTGGCGGCCACCGTCGGATCGATGCCGACCGCTTCGAGAACTTCGTCGACCCTGGCCCTGATCTGTTCGTCGTCTAGTCCCTCTGACCAAATGTGGAGGCCCTCGCCAACGATGTCGCGGACTCGCCGCCGCGGGTTGAGCGACGAGATCGGGTCCTGGAAGATCATCTGGAGNCGGGGCCGCACCTGCCTCAGNTCCTCGCCCTNGAGGGTGGTCAACTCAGCCTCCTGATCGGTGCCCGGGTCGAGGACCACCCGACCCGAGGTGGGGGGCGGCANNTGGACGATGGACCGGGCAGTGGTGGACTTGCCACAACCCGACTCCCCGACGATGCCNAGTGTCTCGCCCCGACGGATGTCGAAGCTGACATCGGACACGGCATGGACGACCTGATGGCGACCTGCCGGGAACTCCATGACGAGGTTCTCGACNCGNAGGACCACGTCGTCNTGGCCGCGGAGGTGGGCCGTGCCGCTACCCGCCATCAGCCTTCTGCTCCCGATTGNCCCAGGTCGGCGANNGGNACATNNCGGGNGAACTGNTCCATGTCGAGGCCGGCGGCGGTGGTTCCGGCCGACTCGTTCGCTGCGCGCGCCTCGGTGCCTGACGGTGTGCCGACCGGGGCGTGGCAGGCGCACAGGTGNCCANCGCCGTGGGAGGTGAGGCCCGGTNGATCCGTGAGACACCTGGCGATCGANTAGCGGCACCNGGGGGCAAAGGGGCAACCGTCGAGCACNTCGATCACCTCGGGGGGCCGACCGGGGATGGGCACCAGTCGGGTGTGNCTGGGGGTGTCGATGCGGGGNATGGTCTCNAGCAGGGCCTCTGTGTAGGGGTGGCGCATTTCGTCGAACAGGGTGGTTGTCGGGGCTTCCTCCATGGTGTGNCCGGCNTACATGACCATGACCTCGTCGGCTCGGCCCTTGACCACCCCCAGGTCGTGGGTGATGAGGATCATGGCCATGTTCCGGGTCCGACGGAGGTNGTCGAGGAGGTCGAGGATGTGCTTCTGGACGGTCACGTCGAGTGCGGTGGTCGGTTCGTCGGCGATCAGGAGGCGGGGACCGCAGGCCAGGGCCATGGCGATCACGACCCGTTGGCGGAGCCCNCCGGAGAGTTCGTGNGGGTACTGNTTGAGNCGCTTGCCCGGTTCAGGAATGCCGACCTGTTCGAGCAGGTCGCCGGCTTCGACCAGCGCGTCGCNNCGACTCCGGCCCAGGTGGACCCGTAGCGATTCGGCGATCTGTTCGCCGATCTTCTTGACCGGGTTGAGNGATGTCATGGGGTCCTGGAANACCATGGTCATCTCCACCCCCCAGAAGTGCTTCTCCCTGCTTGCGGCCATGGCAAACACGTCGCGGCCGTCGAAGNTGACCGTNCCTCCNACCTGGGCATANGAGGGCAGCAGGTTCATGAGGGCCTTGGCGGTGACCGACTTGCCCGANCCGGATTCGCCGACGACGCCGAGCGTCTGGCCTGGTTCGAGGTCGAACGAGACNCCNTCGACGGCCCGGACNAGGCCCTGCTCGGTGAGAAANCCGACGCTCAGGTCCTGGACGGTCAACAGGGCTCCGGCCACCTCAGCGACCCCCGATTCCNAGTTCGCGGACNTCGAAGTACNGGCGGAGTNGGTCACCGGCCAGGTTCAGCGACAGCACGGTCAGGAACATGGCACCGATCGGAAAGAAGGCCACCCAGGGTGCGGTCTGCAATGTTCGGAGTCCGGCCCCCAACTGGATCATCTTCCCCCACGAGAACCCGTCGGCCACCGACAGGCCCAGGAAGGCCAGGCCACCTTCGGCGACGATGGTCAGGCCCAGGCCGAGCAGGAGCAGGGCGGACATCGGGATGAGGACGTTGGGCAGGATCTCGCGCACCATGACCCGTCGGTTCGTGGCACCCAGCAGTCGGGCTGCGGCCACGAACTCCCGTTCCGCGAACGCCATGGTGATGGCCCGGGCCAAGCGGGCCACTGACGGTATGACCACAATGCTCAGGGCGCCGGTGACAATCCACAGGCCCTGGCCAAAGAGGAGGATGACCAGCAAGAAAAGAATCAGGCTGGGGAAGCTCAGCATGACGTAGGTGATGAACCCCAGGGCCAGGTCAATCCAACCTCGGCGGTAGCCGCTGACTATTCCGATCGTCCCGCCGATCAGGAATCCGGCCACGAT
>PACE01000013.1 GCA_002699725.1 Acidimicrobiaceae bacterium | reverse complement strand
CGGAGCCATCGTCGTGGTCGGAGCCATCGTCGTGGTCGGAGCCATCGTCGTGGTCGGAGCCATCGTCGGTGCTACGGGTGTGGGCACCTCGTTCCCAGCGCACGCGATGACGAGCGCTGCCAGAACGCCGGCAGCGAGGACCGAATGTCGGGTTGCCACCCGCCCATTCGAACCGAGTAGCGGGCGGCGCACCAACCCGGCGGAGGTTCTAGAAAACCATCTACTCCAGCCGAACCTCGACTCCTTCGCCCCCGACGCCGACTGAATTCCGGCCCGGGTCTACCTCAGGGAACCTCGATGACGAGGGCGCCGACGTGGCGCTTGGCGACGAATGCCTCCTGGGCGGCGTGGATTTCGGCCAACGGAAACGTCCCTCCCACGGTGGGCGTGAGGACGCCGGACTCGATCCGTGCCACCAGCGAGGCGAACACCTCGGGTGGGTACACGGTGCAGCCATGGAACTCGAGGTCGTTGAGGTACAGGGTGCGCACGTCCAGGTCGACGATCGGCCCGGCAATCGCCCCGGCCGTCGTGTATCGACCGCCCCGGCGGAGCAGTTCGAGGAGCGGGGCGAACATCGGGCCGGCCACCACGTCGGCCAGCACGTCGATCGGGCCACCTGCCGCCTCGGCGACGGCACCGGCCAGGTTCCCGGCATTTCGGTCGACGACGACATCCGCTCCGTAGCGGGCAACCTCCTCCAGTTTCGCCGCACCGGCGATCGCAACCACCCGGGCCCCGCGGACCCGGGCCAACTGGACCAGCGCCGAGCCCACGCCGCCGGAGGCCCCGGTGACCACGACCGTCTCCCCGTCGGCCAGGCGGGCCCTGGTCAGCATGTGCTCGGCGGTCGACCAGGAGCATGGGAACGACGCCAGTTCGACGTCGGTGAACGGCGAATCGACGGTGTGCACGTTACGCACCGGCAGGACGCAGTACTGGGCGAACCCCCCGTCGCACTCCGACCCGACGTAGCCGGCACGCTCACGGTCGACGGGGTCGTCAGCATCCCGGAGGCACGGATCGTTCAGCACCCGCCGGCCGCCGAGGTCCGCATCGACACCGTCGCCGACGGCCACCACCCGGCCGCAGATGTCGGCACCCTGGATGCGAGGAAAGCCGATGCCGCTGCCCCCCCAGGAGGCGTCCCCGTCGGAGACGTCGAGCGCCTCGCCCGTCGTCTCGCCGGTCACCGCCTTCGAGTACCAACCCACGCGCGTGTTGACGTCGGTGTTGTTCATCCCGCAGGCACCCACGCGGATGAGGACCTCCCCGGCACCCGGGACGGGCACCGGCACGTCGTAGCGGAGGACCAGCATCTCGGGCCCACCATGTCCGACCAGTTGGACGGCCGTCATGGTCTCGGGGATCGGTCTCATTCTCCCACCTCGGACACCGGGACGACCTCGTAGCCCGGCTCCTCGGGCTCGTCGTCGAGGATCTCGGCCGGGAATCCGGCCGCCCGGATGTCAAGGCCGGTGGCCTCCTCCAGGCGGCGGATGATGTTGGGCGACCACTCCCGCCCGCCGTAGCGCTCCTGGCCGTCCTCGAAGATCGCCAGCAGTTGCGGCGACACCTCGAGCGGCACGTCGAGCTTCCGTGCCAGCCCGTCGAACAGGCCCACGTCCTTGACCACGAGGTCCATCGTGAAGTTGATGTCGCGGCTGCCGTTGAGGATGACCTGGGTCTCGGTCTCGTGGACGAACGAGTTGCCCGACGACATCCGGATCGCCTCGTAGGACGTGGCGAGGTCCATCCCGGCCGCCGCCGAGGTGGTGAGTGCCTCGCAGAGCGTGACCAGGTTGGCGGTCGCCAGGTAGTTGGTCACCACCTTGAGGACCGACGCCGAGCCGAGCGGGCCCGTGTGCAGGATCCGCCGCCCCATGGTCGTGAGCACGGGCAGGACACGCTCGAAGGCCTCCCGCTCGCAGCCGGCGAAGATGGCGATGTTGCCCGTCGCCGCACGGTGGCAACCTCCCGACACCGGACAATCGACCGGCAGCGCACCGACGGCCTCGACGAGGGCGCCCATCCGACGCACCTCCGCCTCGTCGGTGGTGCTCATCTCCATCCAGACCTTTCCAGCGGAGAGCCCGGCGATGACCCCGTCCTCGGCCTCCATGACCGCCGAACAGGCAGCCGGCGACGGCAGGCAGGTGACCACTACGTCGCACCACTCGGCCATCTCCCTCGGCGAGTCGGCCCAGCCGGCTCCGCCATCGAGGAACCCCTGGGCCGCATCCCGGTCGAGGTCGCGGACCATAAGGTCGTACCCGTTGCGCGCCAGGCTGCCCGCCAACTTTCCGCCGACGTTACCGAGCCCGATGAACCCGATCCGCATGGCGAGACTCCCCCTCCTCGATGACCACACATCGAAATGACGACACGTGCCGCCGGTCGGCGACGCCGCGGAGAATACCGGTAGCCACATCACCTCCCCACGATCGCGCCTACCCTGCCGGAATGCTGCGTNTTCGGCTTCNCAGTNCGAGGAACCACCTCCTGCGGGCAGCCGGCCTGATCGTCGGCGTGGTGGCGTCGGGAACCCTTGGATACAGCCTCTTCGGCCTCAATCCGATCGACGCCTTCTACCAGACGATNATCACNATCTCGACCGTGGGCTTTCGCGAACTGGTCGNCGGCGAGCCGGNCAACGCCTGGAAGATCTTCACCTCGGTGCTGATTCTCGTAGGCACCGGCTCCATGCTGTACGGGGCCACCGCTGTGATCGAGAGCATCGTCGANGGCCGGATCACCGGCCAGTACAGGAGGTATCGCATGCAACGAACCATCGACGACCTGTCCGGCCACCTGATCGTGTGTGGCNTGGGGCGAGTCGGCANCTCGATCACCGACTTCGTCCGTTCGGTCGGCCAGGAGGTTGTGGCCATCGACCAAGATGCCTCGAAGCTCNACGGCGTCGACTTCCTCCACGTGCTCGGCGACTCCCGTCAGGAGGAGGTNCTGCGCCANGCCGGCATCGACCGGGCGGCGACCCTCGTCACCGCCCTCGGGACGAGCGTCGACAACCTCTACGTCACGTTGTCGGCACGCGGCCTCAACTCGAACCTGTTCATCGTCTCGCGCTGCGACGACCAGGAGGCGCTCACCAAGATGCTCCAGGTCGGCGCCGACCGGGTGGTCAACCCGTACGAGATCGGGGGATCGCGCATGGCGAGCCTGGCAACGCAGCCGAACGTCGCCGACTTCCTCGACGTCGTCGTGCACGACGGTGCCTACGAGGCCCGACTCCGCGAGATCCTCCTCCCTGAGGACTGCACCTTCGAGGGCAAGACCATCGACGACCTGACAATCCGACGCGAGACCGGGGCCGTCGTGCTGAGCGTCCGCGACCTCACCGGCCGNTTCCACACCGACGACGTGGCCCGACGTCCCTTCGAACCGGGCGACGTCATCGTGGCCATCGGCTCCGAGTCGAGCCTCGACCGCCTTGCCGACCAGGTCAACCGCTGATCCGATGGTCCGGGCCCCCATCCCCTAGCCTCCGCCCATGGTCGAACCCGACTTCCACCGCTTCGACACCCGCGCGCTCCATGCCGGCCAGCAGCCGGATCCCACCACCGGGTCGCGGGCCGTGCCCATCCACCAGACCACCTCATACGTCTTCGACTCGGTCGACCACGCCGCCGGACTGTTCAACCTCGAGGTCAGCGGCCACATCTACAGCCGGATCTCGAATCCGACCGTGGCTGTACTCGAGGAGCGCATTGCCGCACTCGAGGGCGGGGTGGGCGCCGTGTGCACCGCCAGCGGGCAGGCGGCGATGCACCTCGCCGTCGCCACGCTCCTGAGCGCCGGCGACCACATCGTCTCGAGCCGCAACATCTACGGCGGCACCCACAACGTCCTCAACCTCACGCTGCCACGCTTCGGGATCACCACGACCTTCGTCGATCCGCGCGACCCCCAGGCCTTCGCAGACGCCATCCGACCCGAAACCCGACTGGTGTTCGCCGAAACCCTCGGAAACCCCGGCATCGAGGTACTCGACGTGTCGGCCGTCGCCGAAGTCGCCCATGCCCACGGGTTGCCGCTGGCCGTGGACTCGACCTTCGCCACCCCCTACCTGCTTCGACCCATCGAGCACGGGGCCGACATCGTCATCCACTCCGCCACCAAGTTCCTCGGCGGCCACGGGGTCGCCATCGGCGGCGTCGTCGTCGACGGCGGGCGCTTCGACTGGGNGGCGTCGGGGNAGTTCCCGACCCTGACCGAGCCCTACGTCGGCTACCACGGAATCACCTTCACCGAGGAGTTCGGCCCACAGGCCCTGTCGATGCGAGCCAGGGCAGAAGGGCTCCGCGACTTCGGCGCCTGTATGAGTCCCGCCAACGCCTTCTACCTCCTCCAGGGGGTGGAGACCCTGTCGTTGCGGATGGACCGCCACGTCGCCAACACCCGACGGGTGATCGACCTGCTCGACACGCACGAGGCCGTGGAGTGGATCCGGCACCCCGAGCACCCCAGCCACCCCGACCACGAACTGGCNNCACGCCTCTACCCGCACGGCGCCGGGGCCATCCTGTCTTTCGGCGTCGCCGGTGGCCGGGAGGCGGGACGGCGATTCATCGAGGCCGTACGCCTCGCCTCGCACCTGGCCAACGTAGGCGACGCCAAGACCCTGGTGATCCACCCGGCTTCGACCACCCACCAGCAGATGAGTGCCGCCGACCTCGAGGCCGCCGGGGTCAGCGAGAACCTGATCCGCCTTTCGGTCGGCCTCGAGGACCCTGAGGACATCTGCCGGGACCTCGACCAGGCCCTGCGGGCCTCGCAGCGCTGAGGCGGCCGTGCAACTCGTCGTCGACGACCGCACCGTCCACGCCGCCACCGGAGCCGTGCCGCTCGAGGGACGGGACGAACCGCTCGTCGTGCTGCTCCACGGATCCGGCATGGACCGGTCGGTCTGGTCGCACCAGACCAGGTTCCTCGCCCACCACGGCTTCCGGGCCGTGGCCGTCGACCTCCCCGGCCACGGCCGTTCCGAGGGGCCCGCACTCGACTCGATCGAAGCGATCGCCGACTGGGTGTCCCGCCTAACCGGGGCGCTGGATGGCTCTGCTCACCTCGTGGGGCACTCCATGGGGGCCCTCGTCGCCCTCGACACCGCCGCACGCCACCCCGGCGCCGTCGCTTCGGCGGTCCTCCTCGGCGTGGCCACGGCCATGCCCGTCCACCCGGAACTCCAGGCGGCCGCAGACATCGACGACCCGAAGGCNGCCGCCCTCATCGCCGCCTGGGCACACGGCCCNCGCCAGCACATCGGACTCAACCCGACCCCGGGCCTCTGGATGCTGGGGGGCGTCACGGCGCTCCTCGAGACGAGCCCACCGGGGGTGCTTGCCACCGACCTGGCCGCCTGCTCCGCCTACGAGGGAGCCACCTCGTCCGCTGCTTCCTCGGCCTGCCCCGTGACCCTCGTCCTCGGCTCACANGACCGCATGTCGCCCCGGAAGGCCGCCCGGACCCTCNAGGATGCCTTTGTGTCGCCCCCCACCATCGTAGAACTGGAGGCCTCGGGGCACATGCTCATGCTCGAGGAGCCTGAGGCCGTCCGACAGGCGATCCTCACCCACCTCGACGCCTGCTGAGGCCCCGCAGGACGCAAACAAGGGTCAGTTCTGAGGAAGGTCCTGGAACGGGGTGCCCTTCGCCGGGCCGGGTTCCTTCGCCAGACCGAGCACGCGCTCACCGATGATGTTTCGCTGCACCTGGTCGGTGCCCCCGTAGATGGAAGGAGCCGGCGAGAAGAGCGTCATCTCCTGAACGATGCCGCCCGAGGAACTGTCACTGCGGTCGAGCATGCCGTCGGCGCCGTTGACGAGGTTCCCGACCTCACGGCTCTGGCGGACCAGTTCACTCATGGCCAACTTCGCCAAGTTCCCCTCACCACCGGTGCGCCCGGCCCCGGCCTTCGCCCTCAGCATGTTCCAGCGGTTGACCTCGCCCAGGATGTGCAACCGAATCATCGCCTGTCGGACGACCGGATCCCCCAGCACGCCCCGGTGCTTGGCCAGGTCGGTCAGGGCCCCNATTGTGATGCCCCGTCCTCCGGAACCGTCGGGACCCCGGGGAGCCCTGTCGACCAGGTCGCCGGAGCGGTTCTCGAGGCGGCCGGCCTTGGGCCCGCCGGATACCGACACGGGCTGCTTCCCACCACCGCCCAGACTGGCCCGCTCGACGGCGAGCGTGGTGTTGGCCACGGCCCAGCCGTTGCCGATTCCGCCGATGACGTCGTCGTTCGAGACCCGGGCCTCGTCGAGGAACACCTCGTTGAACAGCGCATCGCCGGTCATCTCCCGGAGCGGCCGAACCTCGATTCCGGGCTGGTCGATGTCGATGGCGAAGTAGGTGATGCCCTGGTGCTTGGGCTGCTCGGGATCGGTGCGGGCGATGAGCATCCCCTTGTCGGCGANCTGACCACCCGAAGTCCACACCTTCTGTCCGGTGACGATCCACTCGTCCCCGTCGCGCACCGCCCTGGCCTGGAGCCCCGCCAGGTCCGATCCGGCCCCCGGCTCGGAGAACAGTTGGCACCAGCCGACCGTTCCGTCGAGTATCGGGACGACCAGGCGATCCACCTGTTCCTGGGTGCCGTGCATCGCGATGGTCGGAGCGGCCAGCATGTAGCCGAGGCCGACCGGCGGGCCCAACACGCGGGCGTCCGCCATCGTGGCGTTGACGGCGGCCATCTGTGCGCCTCCGTAACCCCGCCCTCCGGCGGCCTCAGGGAGGGCCGGGTGGGCCCAGCCGTCGGCGGCCAGCCGAAACCACCAGTCGCGGACCGTCAGGTCCGGGTCCCAGTTCTCGTCCAGCCAGGTGGACAACTCCTCACGGATCTGTTCGGCGGTGGCATCGCTCATGTCGCAAGTCTCGCACGAGCCCATCAACTGCGGCGTAGCGGGGGCCGATCGCTAAGGTGGCGAAGTCCGTCCCCGACGAGGAGGCACGGCCGGTGCGCTGGTCGACCCTGTTCATTCCGACACTGCGCGACGCCCCGGCCGACGCCGAGGCGCTCAGCCACCGACTGTTGGTACGTGGCGGCTTCATCCGCCAACTCCAGTCGGGTCACTACTCCATGCTGCCACTGGGTTGGCGCGTCCATCGCAAGGTCGCCGAGGTGATCCGCCAGGAGATGGACGCCATCGGCGCCCAGGAACTGCTGCTTCCCGCCATGCATCCGGCCTCCGTCTGGCAGCAGTCGGGGCGCTGGGAGTCGATGGGCGACGAAATGTTCCGCCTCGTCGACCGCAAGGGAGCCGACCTGGTCCTCGGCATGACCCACGAAGAGGTCATCGCCCTCATCGGGCTGGAACTCTCCTCCTACCGGGACCTGCCGCAGATGTGGTACCAGATCCAGACCAAGTTCCGCGACGAGCCCCGCCCCAAGTCCGGCCTCCTGAGGGTCCGCGAGTTCGCCATGAAGGACTCGTACTCCATCGACATCGATGACGCCGGCCTCGACCGCTCGTTCGACCTCCACCACCACGCCTACACCCGGATCTTCGCCCGGCTGGGCCTCGATGCCCTGCCGGTGGAGGCCTCCTCCGGGGCGATGGGGGGCAGCGCCTCCGTCGAGTTCATGGTCGAGTCACCCGCCGGCGAGGACGACGTGGCCCGCTGCACGGGCTGTGGCTACGCCGCCAACGTGGAGCGGGCCTCGGCGGCCGCCACGCCGGTCGAGAACCGGCCCGGCGGCGACGCCCCGGAACGCTTCCCGACGCCGGGCATCCGCACGATCGCCGCCCTCGCCGAAGCCGGCCATCCGCCCGAGCACCAGGTCAAGACGCTCGTCTACGAGGCCGACGGCGAAATCGTGCTCATCCTCGTGCGCGGCGACCACCCCTTCCTCGAGCAGAAGTTCGTGGACGCCACCGGTACCGGCGACCTGCGCCCCGCCGAGACCGACCGCATCAGCGACGCTCTCGGCGCCTCGCCCGGAAGCCTCGGGGCGGTCGGCGTCGACGGACCCCCCATCTACGCCGACCACGCCCTCCGTGGACGATCGGGTATGACGACGGGCGCCAACGAGGACGACTTCCACCTGGAGGGAGTCGACGTCGAACGCGACATCGAGGTCGACCACTGGCTGGACCTTCGGAGGATCCTCGACGGCGAACCGTGTGGCGTCTGTGGCGAACCCCTCGAAGTCGTGCGCTGCATCGAGGCCGGGCACATCTTCAAGCTCGGCCGCAGGTACGCCGAGGCNATGGACATGTCGGTCCTCGACGCCGACGGACAGTCCCGCACCCCGACGATGGGCTCCTACGGCATCGGTGTCGGNCGGGCCATGGCAGCGGTCGCCGAGGTCCACCANGACGACGCCGGGCTCATCTGGCCGCTNGCCATCGCCCCCTACGAGGTCGTCCTGACGGTCGTCAAGACCGACCACGAGCCCTCGATGGAGCTGGCCGGCCGCTGGCACGACGAACTCACGACAGCTGGCATCGACGTCCTCCTCGACGACCGCGACGCCCGGCCGGGCGTGAAGTTCGCCGACGCCGAACTGATCGGCGTACCGCTACGTGTCACGATCGGCCCAAGGGGGCTCGATCAGGGAAGCGTCGAATTCACCCTTCGNTCGACCGGCGAGAAGGAGGACATCGCCATCGACGACCTGGTCGGTGTCGTGCTCGACGCCGCGGCAAACGGGCGCCGACAGGGCACCTGAACCACCCACGCCAGCCCCGTCGGCGATAGGTTTCATCAGTCCACCCCCCCCAGAGATGCACCACGGGTCAAATGCCGAAGACCATCGATCGCACCCAACCCATCAGGCGCTTCACCAAGGTTGTCGCTGCCGTCGACCTGCCGGGCGTCCCGNAGGGAACCGGCGGGAAGGTCCGTGTCGCCAACGGCATCTCCTGGTACCGCTACTGGGTGTCGTTCGACAACGGCATCGACCTCGGTGGGATCGGCCACGACCAGTTGGCCCAACGACGTGACTGGCCGCAGTTCCGCATCGACCGCGACGAAACAGCACTGCGTTCCGACTTGCCCGACGAGAACGACGAAGGGGTCGACGANGACGCCGACGACGCAGGGNCAGGCAACCGGTTCGGTGTGCCCGAGCACCTGATCGAGCGCAGCCGCCTGGCCCGTGAGCGCCTCGGGGCCTGACGACCCGACCAACCTGGCCCACCGCCCGCTATCCTCCAAGGTCCCCCTCTTCCCCCGTAGTCGAGACTGCCCCCCGGAGACNCCCGTGTCCTTCAAGCCCGGCGACAAGGTCGTCTACCCGCACCATGGTGCAGCCGTCATCGAGAAGAAGGAAAAGCGCGAGGCGTTCGGCGAGAAACGCGACTACCTCGTCCTCCGGATGGCGCACGGCAACATGACCCTCTCGGTTCCGGTGGACATGGCCGAGGAGGTCGGCATGCGCTGGCCCATCGCCAAGGCCGATGTCGAAGACCTCTTCGAGGTGCTCCGCAAGCGCGACGTCCGCGAACCGGCGAACTGGTCCCGGAGGTTCAAGAACCACCAGGAGAAGCTCAAGAGCGGCGACGTCTACCAGGTCGCCGAGGTCGTCCGGAACCTCGCCCTCCGAGAGGCCGCCAAGGGCCTGTCCGCCGGCGAGAAGACCCTCTACACCAAGGCCCACGACGTCCTGGTGTCCGAACTGGCCTTCGCCCTCAACGTCGCCGAGGAAAAGGCGTCCGAGAAGGTGGCCGGCGCCCTCATCTGACCCGAAACCTCCCACGCCCGGAACCCCCTCCTGCGCTCGGGTACCATCAGCATGAGACGAGATCGTGCCAAGGAGGAGATGCAGGTGGCAGAGCGACGCATCGTCGTCGGGATCGAGGGATCCGGGTACGCCCGGGCCGCCCTNATCTGGGCCCTGGAGGAGGCGGCATTCCGTAGCGCCGTCATCGAGGTCGTGACGGCGTACTCCCCCACCTACGTGCCGGCCGCCCCCGACCTCGGCTACGTCCCGCTCGACTCCTTCGACCTGGTCACCGAAGTCGAGCGCATGCAGGGCGATGTCATCGAGTCAGCCGTTGCAGCCGCCGGCCAACCCGACGTCGAGGTCCGTCGGACTCTCGTCAAGGGTCGCGCCGCCGACACCCTGATGCGGGTCGCCGAGGGAGCTGACATGCTCGTCGTCGGCAACCGTGGCCGNGGCGGATTCGTCGGCCTGAGGCTGGGCTCTGTCAGCCAGGCCATCGCCCACCACAGTCCGTGTCCCCTCGTGATCGTCCGCACCGGACTCGCAGACGACACCGACTGACCACGGCCAACTGGCCGCGGCCACCACGCCTCAGCGGCTCGGCTCGGTTCGGTTCGGCGAAAAATCTCCACCAAGGCTCGCACTCGTGGCGAATCTGCGCGAACCTACGCTCAGCCCGGCGNACCCGCCGGAGANCAACCGAAGGGCGACGCATGACCGAGACCNTGGAGGCCACCGAAGTCGGAGAAGAGGGCGAACGGGGCGCTTCCGGGACACAACCCGAGCCGCTCGATGAGATCGCTCAGGTTGCGGGACCGGTCGGGGGGCTGTGGATCGCACACAACNNCCACGGCATCTGTGGCAGCGCCTTCGCCAACCTGATCACCTTCGCCCGCTTCCGGGAAGAGCTCCACGACCGGACCGGTCGGCCCGCTGCCCGAAGCGACGCTCTNCCCGACGACCTCTACGACGCCATCGAGCGTGCGTTCGCGACCGGCCGCCGCGACGAGTTGACTTTCGACTTCGAGGGCGCCACCCCGTTCCAGCAGTCCGTCTGGGAGGCATGTCTCGGTGTCCCAGCAGGCGAGACCCGCACCTACGCGGAGATCGCCACCGTGATCCATCGGCCCAACGCAGTCCGCGCCGTCGGAACGGCGCTCGGCAGCAATCCGATCCCCGTGCTGGTCCCCTGCCACCGGGTCCTCCGGACCGACGGCAGCCTGGGTGGCTACGCCTTCGGCGAACTG
The DNA here is from genome assembly GCA_002699725.1 of Acidimicrobiaceae bacterium. Taxonomy (GTDB): domain Bacteria; phylum Actinomycetota; class Acidimicrobiia; order Acidimicrobiales; family MedAcidi-G1; genus S20-B6. The sequence goes on along the minus strand of PACE01000013.1, from coordinate 7,219 downwards.
GTCAAGCAGAAGTTGCTCGACCGCGAGGTCGAGAGGGCCACCGCAGCCGCCTGAGTCGGCCGCAACCCGACTCCGACGGGGCAGACAACCGCCACCTGCGATAGACCCGCGCATACGCCGAGCCCTCACCATGGGGCGAAAGGAGCGAGCGCGCCGATGAGCGAGAACCTCGACCCCACCGAGGGCCGGATCACGACCGAGGTCGAGGACCGGATCCTCCTGATGGGCATCGACCGGCCCGCCAAGTTGAACGGCTTCACGCCAGAGATGAACCGGCAGTTGGCGGCGGCATACACGCGGCTCGACGAGGACGACGACCTCTGGTGCGGTGTGCTCTTCGCCCACGGTGACCACTTCACCGCCGGCCTCGACCTACCGATGTGGACCAAGCGCATGAAGTCCGGCGACCGCGGCCGGGGAACCGATGTCGTCGACCCCACCGCACTCGGCCGCCGTTGCCGAAAGCCGATCGTCTCGGCCGTCAAGGGCTACACCTACACACTCGGCATCGAGTTGATGCTGGCAGGTGACGTCGTTGTGGCCGCTGACGACTGCCGCTTCCGCCAACACGAGCCGCTGCGTGGAATCCATGCCGCCGGCGGTGCGACCATCCGCTTCGTCCAGCGGGGTGGCTGGGGCAATGCCATGTACCACCTGCTCACCTCCGACGAGTTCGATGCCACCGAGGCGCACCGGATCGGCCTCGTGCAGGAGGTGGTCCCCGCCGGCTCGGAACTCGACCGGGCAATCGAGATCGCCGGGGTCATCTGCCAGGGTGCACCGCTGGCCGTCCAGGCGACCAAGGCCTCGTCGCTGCGCTACGTCCACGAGGGTGAGGCGGCCTGCATCGCCGCCCTGGGTACCGTCCAGGCCGGCCTGGCCGCTGCGGATGACGCCGCCGAAGGGGTGGCTGCCTTCCGGGAGCGCCGTGATCCGGTCTTCGGGGGTCGCTGAGCCCCTCCCCCCTCGGATTCGGGGCTACGGCCAGGCAACCTCGGCCAGTTCGTCGCGCAATTCGTACTTGAGGATCTTGAGCGTGGCGTTCCGGGGCAGGGCGCCCCTGTAGGCGACCAACTGCTCAGGCACCTTCTGGCGCATCAGCCCGGCCGCTTCACAGGCGCCCACCATGTCGTCGAAGGTGAGTGGCTCGGCGCCGTCTGCGGTCTCGACGACGGCACACACCCGCTCTCCCCGCTCGGCATCGGGGAGTCCGATCACGGCGACGGCGTTGACCGACGGGTGGGCGAACAGGACGTCCTCGACCTCCTTGGCCGAGATGTTCTCACCCTTCCGGATGATGATGTCCTTGACGCGCCCGGTGAGGGTGAGGTGCCCGTCGTCGCGCAGGACGCCGAGGTCACCGCTCCGGAATCGGGCCCGGTCGTCGAACGCTGCAGCATCGAGCGATGCGTCCCGGTAGCCCTTGAAGAGTTGCGGTCCCGAGATGACGACCTCGCCCTCCTCGCCCGGGCCGCAGTCGGACCCGTCGGGCCGCACGACGCTGACTTCGGCACCGAAGACGGGAGCACCGTCGGTGTGGGCGAGTTGGTCGTCGGTGTCGTGCGGTGAGCCCTGGCAGATCATCGGGCTCTCCGTCATCCCGTAGCCGTGTGCCACGGGGATGCCCATCTCCGCCTGCACCTCGAAGTACACCTCGGGCGGCTTCGGCGCTCCCCCGCCGGAGAGCAGGCGCAGGGTCGGGATGATGGGCTCGTCCGGGGTCTGGCGCTGGACGTTGAGGAACATCGTGTAGAAGGCGGTGCTGCCGCCGGCCATGGTGACCCCGAGCCGGCGATATGCATCGATCGTCGGCAACAGGTCGAACTTCTCGACCAGCACGGCCGGGAAGCCGCTCGCCAGCAGGCAGACCAGGTAGTCGGGGCCGCCGATGTGCGAGTAGGGGAAGGCGATGGACCCGACATCGTCGGCCTGCATGTCGAGTGCCCTGGCCAACCCGACGCCTCCAGCCATCAGGCTGGCGTCGCTGTGCATGACCCCCTTCGGATCGGAAGTCGTTCCGGACGTGTAGTAGGTCCAGCGGATCGGCTCGCCACCGGGATCCGGGACGGGTGGCAGGCTTGATGGGTCGCCTTCGGGGAGGGAGTCGTAGGCGGTCAGGACGCTCGGTGGTGCGTCGAGGTCTGCCGTCGCCCGTTCGACCATCGCCGTGTAGTCGAAGCCCCCCCACTCGCCCGGCACGAGCACCAGTTCGGCCTCGGTCTGGCGGATACAGAAGCCCACCTCCCGGTCCCGGTAGATGTGGAGGATCGGGTTCTGGACGGCGCCCAGTCGAGAGAGCGCCAACGAGGCCACGACCGTCTCGATGCGGGTGGGCAGTACCCAGGTGACCGGGGTGCCCTCTCCGACGCCCATCGCGCCGAAGCCGGCAGCGGCCCGTTCCGCCCGTTCCTTCACGTCGGCGAACGTGAGGGCCCGGCCTCCGGTGTCGAGCAGCATGTTGCGCCCGGGCGTAGCGGCCACCCGCCGCTCGAGCAGATCCCAGAAGGTCCGGGCATCGTAGATGGGGTTGCTCATCGATTCCCTCCGCTGATGTGCTTACAGGATCGCACAGTCAACACGGCCCGACTCAGCCGAGTTCGGCACCTCTCCGTTGCCGGCGATGACTACTTCGGACCGGTTCAGTCCTCGCTGCCGCCTTGACAACTGTCGTTGCGCAGGGTTCCGTTACTGGCGATGGTGCTGCACCAGAAGGAGCGTCGGTCGACGAGGCCGTCCGTCTGCGCACCAGCCATATTGGCCGACTTGAGGTCGGCCTCAACCATCATGGCCGCCGTCAGGTCGGAACGGGTCAGGTCGGTGTGCGACAGATCCGTGTGGAAGAACATCGCAGCTGGCGCCCGGATGTCGGAGAGCACGGCACCCGCCAGGTTGGTGTTGGACAGTGATGCTCCTGCCAGGTTGGCGCCGGTCAGGTCAGCGCCGACCATCAGCGCACCGTCGAGGATTGCGCCCTCGAGGTTGGCGCCGGTCAGGTCGATGCCGGGAATGACCGCACCGGCGAGGTCCTGACCCGAGAAGTCCATGCCGCTGCAGGAGCCGTTCGGGACCAGCGCGCAATCCTCCTCGTCGACGTCCGACTCCTCGCCAGGATCCTCGACGGCCTCGGTGGTCGTGGTCGTGGACGTGGTCGTGGACGTGGACGTGGACGTGGANGTAGTGGTCGGCTCGTCTTCGTCCGGAGTGGACGTGGTCGAGGCGGGTACCTCGGTCGTCGTCGTCTCGAGGACGCTCTGCTTGGCAGGTGCAGTCGTCGTCGCGGCGACGTCGTCTCCGCTGCCACCCCCACCGCACGCCCCAAGAACCACCAGAACCGCCGCCAGCAGGAACCACCTACTCCGAGTGTGCCTCGCCTTACTCATTCTCATTTCTGGATCCCCTCCGTTTGCCCGCTCGCTGGTCATCGTCTCCTTCATTCGACTTCGTCGTTGTCGAACGTCGCCCCCGTGGTGGTGAAGTCATAGGCGTAGGTGACTCCGTCGACCTCCACCGTGACCCCGGTGCTTGTCTTGGTGGACACAGCGCTTGTGCCGTCGGCGGACTCGACCGTCATGATCAGGCCGTCAGTCGAGATCTTGGACGTAGCACCGCTCTCGGATGCGATCTCGGTGGATCCGTCCGACGCCTTCGAGGTCGACACGGCGCCCAGCACTGCCCCTGCCGAATTGAACGTCCGGGTTCCCTTGTCCGACTCGACGGTCATGGAGCCGTCGTTGCCGATCGTGACGGCGAGTTCCTCGCCGTTGCCCATGACAACATCGATCGTGCCATCCTCCGGGTTGGCGACCAACGACTCGATGCCGCCTGCGCCCTCCACGTAGTCGTAGGCCACCTGCATCTCGCCACCATCCCCGGTGGACACCCTGGCCATCGAGCCGTCCTTCGACTCGACCATCTTTCCATTCGTCGTGATGGCGACCGAAGTGTCTGTTCCGTCCGGATGCGTGATCGTCTGGGCACCGTTCGGGGCAGTGACGATCTCGGTACCGTCCTCCAGCACGGTCCGGGTCGAACCGTCGGCCAACCGGGTCGTTCCCTGTTCGCCTCCGTCGCCTTCGACATGGGTGGTGACCTTGGTCTTCGGGTTGAACTCGGTGACGCTACCTCCGGCATCGCTACTCACGATCGTGCCGTCGGCCTGTTCGCGCGTCTTGTAGACCGCTCCGCTCGCATCGGTGAACGTCGTCCGACCGGTGGCCGGGTCGAACCTCTCCTCGGACCCGTCCGAGTACACGATGAACTCCGTGCCGTCGGCCAGCGTCGTCTCAGTCTCGGTGTCGCCGGAGGGGCTGGTCCGGACGATGACCGACCCGTCTGCCGACTGCGTCTCCTCCCAGCCGTCGCTGTAGGCGGTGAAGAGGCTGCCATCGTCCTTGACGACGGTCGTGGAGTTGTTGCCCCACTCGTCCGACCATGTACTGGTTCCGTCGGCACGGACCACCTCGGTGGAACCGTCGGAATTGCGGACCACGAGGTCGCCGCCCTCGTTGAGGCTGCCGACGTCGACGGTGCCGTCCGGATGGCGGAACTCGAAGCTTCCGTCGGGCCGGTCGATGTGAACCGAGCCATCAGACTCCGTTGTGGTCTTGATCCCGGTCGCCGGGTCGACGGCGGTTTCGTAGGTGTAGCCGGAGGACTCCGTCCAGACCTCGCGACCGTCCGCGTACGAGGTCCAAGTCGAACCGTCCTCGAAGGTGGTCACCTCGGCGACCTGGTCGCCCGACCCGATGGTCGAGGTTGAGGACATCTCACCGAACGGATCCGTGTACTGCGTTCGCCCGTCGGAGAACAGGGTCCACTGTGAACCGTCTGAGTAGGTCCAGACCTCGGCACCATCGCCCCTCGTCCGGAACTCCTCCCAGGAACCGTCGGGGTAGGCGATCCTCATCGAGCCGTCTAATTGGACCGTCTCGACCGTGCCGTCCGACCAGGTCATGGTGGTCGACCCATCGCTGTTGACCACCTCGGTCGGTGGGACCCACTCCTCCACGGTGCCGTCTGCATCTGTCCAGATCGTGCGCCCGTCGTCGCACCAGGTGAAGCTGGTGCCATCATCGTAGGAGTCGGTGGAACAGCCCGTCTCCTCGTCGTAGCTGTAGACGGGCGGAGACCAGGACTCCTGCACGCCCTCGGCGTCCTGCCACCAACCGGTGCCGTCCTCGCACCAGCCGCTCTTCGAGCCGTCGTCGTGCTCGTCGACCTGACAACCCGTCTCCTCGTCGTAGAAGGACCGGTGCTCCGAGCCGTCGGACCCGACCCAGGTGCTGCTGCCATCCTCGCACCAGATGTTCTTCGATCCGTCGGTGCGGTCCTCGGTCGTACAGCCGGTCTCCTCGTCGTAGGTGCTCGACCATTCCTCGTGATAGCCGTCGGCACTCGTCCAGGATCCAGTCCCGTCCTCGCACCAGGTGTTGCTGGAGCCGTCGGCGTTGAACGACTCGGAGCATCCGGTCGCCTCGTCCCAGGTCGAGGTGGAACCGTCCGCATCGGTCCAGAAGTTGGAGCCGTCGTCGCACCAGGTGTTGGTCGAGCCGTCCGAGCGCTCCTCTGTCGTGCAGCCGGTCTCCTCGTCGTACACGGACGCCGACCAGGAAATGGTCTCGCCCGAATGTGGATCGGTCCAGGAACCCGAACCGTCCTCGCACCAGGTGTTGGCGGAGTCGTCGGAATAGGTCTGGGTGGTGCAACCGGTTTCGTCGTCGCGGACCTCGTTCCAGAACTGCTCATTGCCATCGGCGTCGGTCCAGGAACCGGACCCGTCCTCACACCAGGTGTTGCTCGAGCCATCCCAGTTGGTGGTGACCGAACAGCCGGTCTCGTGGTTGTAGAGGCTCACCGAGGTGTTGCCCTGTTCATCGGTCCACTCNNTGGTCCCGTCGTCGCACCACTTCGANGAACTGCCGTCGGAGCGGGTCTCGATGCTGCAGCCGGTGGCCTGGTCGTAGGTCGAGGTGCCCGTGTTGCCGAACTCGTCGGCCCAGGTGTTGGTGCCGTCCTCGCACCAGGTNTTGGAAGAACCGTTCTCGCGGGTCTCGGTGGTGCAGCCGGTCTCNNCGTCNCGGACCTGGGTCCAGGANTCCGTCCGACCNAACTCGTCGGTNCGCGAGCCGGAGCCNTCCTCGCACCAGGTGTCGGACATGCCGCTGTCGTAGGTGTTCGTCCGACAACCCGTCTCCTCGTCATAGACCTCGGACCATGACTGGGTGTTGCCGCCGGAGTCCGTCCAGGAGCCGCTGCCGTCTTCGCACCAGGAGTTTGTGGAGCCGTCCCAGTTGGTGGTGAAGCTGCAGCCGGTCTCCTCGTCGTAGGTCGTCTCCGAGGTGTTGCCGAACTCGTCGGTCCACATGTTTGAACCGTCGTCACACCACATGTTCACGGTCCCGTCAGACCTCTCCTCAGACGTGCAACCGGTCGATTCGTCGTAACTGCTCATCCATGACTCGGTTCGGCCGTATTCGTCCGTGTAGGAGCCGGAGCCGTCGTCGCACCAGGTGTCCTCCGAACCGTCCGACCTGGTGGTGGTGCTGCACCCGGTCTCCTCGTCGTACTGCTGGTTCCAGTTCTCCTCGTTGCCGAACTGGTCGATCCTCGAACCCGTGCCGTCCTCACACCAGACATCGCTGGAGCCATCCGAATTCTTGGTCGTGCTGCAGCCGGTCTCCTCGTCGTAGGTCGACTCCGAGGTGTTGCCGAACTCGTCGGTCCACGAGCTATAGCCGTCCTCGCACCAGCTGCTGCTGCTGCCATCGCTGTAGGTGGAGGTGTTACACCCGGTCGCCTCGTCGTAGGACTCGCAACGCGTCTCGACCGTCCCGTCCCAGCGGCTCTCGGTGTAGCAGCCGGTCTCCTCGTCGTAGCTGCTCTCCTGACGGTTACCCGAGGCGTCCTCCCACCAGTTGGAGCCGTCTTCGCACCAGCCACCGGTACTGCCGTCGTCGTTCACAGAGATCGAGCAACCGGTCTCCTCGTCGTAGGTCGACTCCGACCGGCCTCCCTGCTCGTTGACGTTCCAATTCGATCCGTCTTCGCACCAGCCGTCTTCGCGGCCATCGCTGTAGGTGGTGGTGTTGCACCCAGTTGCCTCGTCGTAGGACTCGCAACGCGTCTCGACAGAACCGTCAGAGCGCGTCTCCGTATAGCAACCTGTCTCCTCGTCGTAGGTCGACTCCGAACGGTTGCCCCGACTGTCGACGTTCCAGTT
>PACE01000012.1 GCA_002699725.1 Acidimicrobiaceae bacterium | reverse complement strand
CAGCACCAGCAGCGTGCTCATGATGGCGTTGACCGGGGTCATCACGTTGGCTCGCAGGATCTGTCGGGTGGTGCGGACCGGGGCGTCCGGCACGTCGTTGACCTGCCCGTCGGCAATCCGCTGGGCGACCTCGGCGGCGGTCAGGCCGAAAAGGATGTCGGGGCTCACTCGGGAGATGGTAGGGCCGTGCGACTCAACAGCCGGTGCGCTCGAAGGCGTAGCCGCCGTCGCGCATGGTGAGCCGGTGGCGGGGGCCGTCCTGTGACGGGTCGCCGGTCTCGTAGCCGGCGTCACCCGACCACATCGCCACGGCGCTGCCCTCGGATCGGCCGATGTGCGTCTCGTAGAACTCAGGGTCCATGTCGGCCAGCGCCTCGAGCGCCGTTTCGACCGTGGTCCATCCCGACAGCAGGTGCAGGCTCACCCAGGTGGGTGGCGCCAACTCGATCTCGCCGGCGTCTCGTCGGTCCATGGCCCCGGCAGGGGTCATCCAGGCGTGGTCCACGATCTCACCGTCGTCGATCTCCACGACCCCGTCCGGGCCCGGGGCCGCCCGGGTGGCGAAGAAGAACGTCGAGAAGCGCCTGGGCGTGATGGGTGGGGGCACCCAGTGTGAGAACCAGACGAGGGCGTCGGGGTCGACGGCGATGTGGGCCTCCTCGGCCGCCTCGCGCACGACTGCCCGGGCAGCCGTCGCCAACTCGTCGGACTGGTCGTCGTCGCCGTGGATGGCGTCCTCTTCGTCGATGCGTCCCCCCGGGAACACCCACATGCCCCCGAAGGCGATCTTCGAGTTCTTGCGCAGCATCAGGACCTCGAGGCCGTCGGCGCTGTCCCGCAGGACCAGCACCGTCGCCGCCGGGATCAACTCGGTGGTCCCGTGCTCGGCGTGACGGAGCGCCCAGGCGTCGTAGCGGCGCTCCTCCCGGGTCCCGGTCTCGTCGTTCACCCGATCACCCCCGCAGAACGGAGTTCGTCGAGTCGGTCGCCGCGCCCCGTCCCGGCCACAACCTCGTCGGTGTGTTGGCCGATGGTCGGCGCCGAACGTTCCCGGAGTCCGGCCGGCGTGCCGTGAAATCGCGTCGGCGGACGATGCTGTCGGATGCGACCCGCAGCGGGGTGCGTGTGTTCCTCGAACAGTTCGTTGGCCAGTACCTGCGGATCGGTCACGATCTCGTCGACGGCGCGCACGATGCCGAACGGCACGCCTTGGGCGGCGAGGGCGACCTCCGCCTCGGCGATCGTCGTGGTCGGGGAGGCCTCCCTTACCGCCCTGTGGACCGCACGTGCCTTTTCGGGGTGGCGCACGCGGTCATGGAGCGTGGCCAGGTCGGGGTCGGAGGTGTCCACGCCGAAGGCGGCCGCCACGCCGTGGAACTCCAGGTCACCCGGCACCGCGATCGTGGCGAACCCATCGGCCAGTTCGAGCGGCGTGTTGTTGGCGGCGACGCACTGGGGGCCTGAGTGGTCGCCGTCGAGCACGATCTCGTGGTCGGCGGCGTCCACGAACAGGAAGGCGATGCAGGCGTCCAGCATCGAGAGTTCGAGGTGCTGCCCGCCCTGGCCGCGCTCACGGGCGAAGAGGGCGGCGGTGATCGCTTGGCAGGCCGTGTAGGCGGTGACCTTGTCGGCGATCAACTGCCTCAGAAGCCTCGGCTGGTCGTCGTTGATTCCTGTCTGGCTTGCGACCAGGCCGGATGCAGCCTGGATGGCGGTGTCGTAGACGCGCCGGCTACTGGCTGGACCGGTCGGGCCGAAGCCCGTGATGTCGGCGTAGACGACGTCGGGTGCGACGGCGGCAACGTCCGCGTAGGCGATTCCGAGGCGCTCGGCCACCCCCGGACGGAAGTTCTGGACGACTACGTCGGAGTCGGCGACGAGGTCGAGGGCGATGGCCCGCCCCTCGTCCTGCTGGAGGTCGATCGTGGCCGACCGCTTGCCCCGATTGGCGATCTGGAACATCGAGGAGATGCCTTCGATCGACGTGCCGAGCCAGCGCACCAGGTCGCCGTTCGGGGACTGCTCGACCTTGATGCAGTCGGCACCCTGGTCGACGAGCATGCCGGTGGCCAGTGGCCCGGTCAGGGCGACGGAGAAGTCGACGATGCGGATGCCATCGAGGGGTCCGGGCATGGCGGGGAACGTAGTCGGGAGGGTGAGAGGCTCCGGTAGCGGGTGCGGCTCGGAAGGGGGTTACGGGTCAGGAGCGAGAGTGGGTCAGAAGGGCGCCCGGTCGAACCAGGCGGATTCTTCGCGCAGGTTCCGGCTTCGCCAGCCGTCGCCCGTACGGACCAGGTCGTGGTGGTACCAGCCGCCGGTGAACCAGACCTCGCCGTCCGGCAGCCGCATGGGGTTGTTGAACATGGCCGACACGGTCGCCGTGTCGCCTTCGATCCGCACGTCGACGTTGCCGACGAGGTGTTGGGTCATCTCGAAAATCGGCATCGTGGCCTCGAGAAACGACACCGCTTCGTCCAGGGTCCCGGCGATGCCCCCGGCCGACGTGTAGTCGATGTGGGCGTCGTCGGTGAAGACGCTGCGGTAGAGGTCCCAGTCGTGGCGGTCGACGGCGTGGGCGTAGCGCGTGAGCAGGTCCTCGATGGCGAGCCGGTCGGCCAGGGCCTCCAGTTTGTGTGGCTCCATGGCCGATGAACCTAGTTGCGGGATAGTCAGGCGCCAGTGTTGCGCGCTTCGAGCATCGCCGACATGCCGTCGCGCCATGGAACCGTGCACGGACCCGTGAGTTCGTGGCGGCGGGCCGGGTCGGCGGCGCTGCCGGGCTGGCTGCCGGGTACCTCGTTGTAGACGAGTTCGGGCTCGACCCCGAGGCACTCGCCGAACAGGGCGCACCACTCCTCGGCAGTCACGACCTCGTCTCCGCACCAGTTCACGATCGTGGCTGGCGTGGCGGCGGCGTCGAGGAGCGGTGCCACCTGGGCGCCCAGGTCATCCTCGTGGATCGGGCTGTAGGCGTTCGGGCCGGGTGCCCGCAGGTGGACCGGCTGGCCGGCGGCCACCCAGTCACCGTGGTAGGCGGGCAGGCCACCGTTGGGTCCGTAGCTGGCGTTGATGCGGGCGATCGTGGTGCGCAGGCCGAGCGCCCGGGCCATGGTGCGTGCCACCGCCTCCTGGGCGTTCTTCGACATCGAATAGGTGGGGCTGAACGGCGAGGTCGGATCGCCGAGTGGATCGCCCTCGGCATAGCGGTGGCAGGGGTCGGCGTTGGGTCGGTACACCGAGTTGGTCGACGCGATGAGGAACGCCTCGGCCGACCGGCAGTGCTGCATGAGGAGGCCGGTTGCCTCGGCGTTGGCCCGCAGCGCCCGGTCGTGGTCGGGACGGGGGCCCATCCATGCGGCGAAGTGTGCGACGTGGGTGAAGTCGTCGGGCAGGCCGTCGTAGTCGCCGGTCTCGAGGTCGACCGTGACCGGAGTGACCCCGATCGACTCAGCCCGCTCCCGGCTCCCCTCGGCGGAGAAGCGTGCGGCCCCCCACACCTCGTTGTCCTGCGCCAGGATCCGGGCCACGGGGTGGCCGATCTGGCCGGTCAGGCCGGTTACGAGGATCTTGCGGTCGGTGGGCACGCCCGGAGGCTAGGGCCGCGTCGCACCCGGCTTCGTGTCCGGCTGTAGGTTGCCGTTGTTCCGGCGCGGCGTCGCGCCCCGTCCGGCTACCACACACCGACAGGGGAGAACCGCTATGCCGGCGATGCAGCACAAGGGAAAGATCCTCGGCCGGGAACTCCCCGCCATGGACGAGTTCGACGCCAATGCCTTCCTCGAAGACTTCGTGGTCTCGGAGGATCCCGACAAGGCCATCACGGCGGGGCTGTTCCGCCTCGAGGCCGGCGAGTCGATGACCTACACCTACACGTACCACGAGATCAAGCTCGTGATCGACGGCGAATTGCACATCACCGACTGCACCGGTGAGACCGTCGTCGGCACGAAGGGCGACCTCTTCTACTTCCCGGACGGTTGTGAGGTCACCTTCTCGACGCCCGACTTCGGCGTGGGCTACTTCGTCGGACAGCGGGGCGAGGGCGAGGCTTGAACCCGCCTCCGGCCGCACCGACCCTGATCCGGAAAGCGCACACATGGACCGCACCGGAATCGCCGCCCTGCACGACCTGACCGGCCGGGTCGCCATCGTGACCGGTGGCAGCCGCGGGATCGGCCGGGCCGTCGCCGAGGCCTTCGCCGCCCAGGGTGCCCGGGGGGTCGTCGCCAGCCGCAAGGCCGACGCCTGCGCCGAGGTGGTCGCTGCCATCCGCGGGGCCGGTGGCGAGGCGCTGGCGGTCCCCGCCCACCTCGGCGAGTCCGAGGANGCCGAGCGCCTGGCCGCCGCCACCGTCGAGGCGTTCGGTGGCATCGACATCGTCGTGAACAACGCCGCCAACGCCCTGGCCGAACCGNTGGGCGGGATNACCGTGGCCGGNTTCGAGAAGTCGTTCGCCGTGAACGTCCGGGGGCCGGTGCTCCTGGTCCAGGCCTGCCTACCGCACCTCGAGGCCTCCGAACATGCCGCCGTCGTCAACGTCGTCTCCGCAGGCGCCTTCCTCCCCAGCCCGGGCCGCTCCCTCTATGCCGCCGGCAAGGCGGCCCTGCTCAGCTTCACGAGGTCGATGGCGGCAGAGTTGGCCGGTCGGAGCATCCGCGTCAATGCCCTGGCCCCAGGCCCGGTNGACACGGACATGGTCCGCAACACCGGCGAGGCCGGATTGTCGAGCATGGNGAGGGCCACGTTCATGGGTCGGCTGGCATCCCCGGACGAGATGGTCGGGGCGGTCCTCTACATGGCGTCCGATGCGTCGAGCTTCATGACCGGGCAGTGCCTGACNGTCGACGGGGGGCTCGTCCCTGCCCGCTGAGGCGGNCCCGNCGGGATCAGCGCGGGCCGAGNACGTGTTCGCCGGTGTCGGGGTGCCGGTACCAGCCGCCGGCNGCCGCCGTGCCGCCGTCGACGTGGATGGTCTCGCCTGTGACGTAGGNGGCCAGGTTNGAGGCGAGGAAGGCAACCACGCCGGCCACCTCGGCGACCGTCCCGGCTCGGCCCAGCGGGACGAGGTCGGCCCAGCGCCGGGGGGCGTCGTCGNCCGCCCGCTCGAGGATGCCCTCGGTGGCGGTGATGTCGGGGGCGACCGCGTTGACCCGTATGCCGTGGGGCGCCAGTTCGACGGCTGCGCTCCTCGTGAAGTTGCCAATGCCGGCCTTGGAGGCGGCATAGGCGGCGTAGCCGGGAGCGGCCCGGTCGGCCTCGATCGACGTGAGGTTGACGATGCTCCCGCCCAGCCCGGCGTCGACCATCGCCCGGGCCACGAGTTGCGTGCAGAGCAGGACCTGACCGAGGTTCGCCCGGTGGACGGCATCCCGGCCCTTCTGGGTGGANTCGAGGAACGGTTGCCGGAAGGTGCCACCGGCGTTGTTGACGAGGATCGTCGGNGTGCCGAGTTCGGCGATCGTTTCGGTCAGNGCCCGCTCGACCTGGTCAACCTCGCGCACGTCGACCGTGAGGCCGAGTCCGTCCGGTTCNATGCCGCNGCCGGCCGTGTCGGCGTCCCGCTCCCAGACGGCGACCCGGGCGCCGAAGGCCGTCAGCGCNTCGGCCACGCCGCGGCCGATGCCGGCGCCTCCNCCGGTCACAACGGCCACCCGGCCGTCGAGTCGGATGGCGTCCGGGCGGAGGGGAGGTGTGTCGGGGAGGGCCACGNGGCGACCCTATGCGCATCCGGCCACGGCCTTCGTGTGCGGTGGCGTCGGCGGTAGGGTGACCTGACGCACCGTCAGAAACGATCGANCCGNAGGAGCATCGTGTCGGGACACCTCACAGGGAAGAACATCGCCGTCACCGGCGCGGGCAACGGCATCGGTCGGGGGATCGCCCTCGCCTGTGCCGCCGAGGGCGCCAACGTNGTCGTCGCCGACTACGGCGTCTCCCTGGACGGCCGTGACCCTTCNAGCGAGGTCGCCGACGGCGTCGTTGCCGAGATCACGGCGGCCGGCGGCACAGCGGTCGCCGTCGCCGGCGACGTCTCGAAGATGGAGGTCGGNCAGCAGATCATCGACNCCGCCGTCGACAACTGGGGCAGCATCGACGGCGTCGTGTGCGTCGCCGGCATCGTGCGCGAGCGGATGTTGTTCAACATGAGCGAGGAAGAGTTCGACGACGTCGTGGCCGTCCACCTCAAGGGCCACTTCACGCTCTACCGGGCCGCTTCGGCGGTCATGCGCAAGCAGGAGTCCGGTGGCAGCCTCGTCGGCTTCACCTCGGGTGCCTTCGTGGCCTCGACGGCCCAGNCCAACTACTCGGCGGCCAAGGGCGGCGTCGTCTCGTTGACCCGCAGTGCCGCCTTCGCCCTNCGCAGGTACGGCATCAACGCNAACTGCATCGCCCCGACGGCCATGACCCGCATGTCCGAGAACGTCCCGTTCGAGATCGAGGCCGGGGCCCCCGAGGACATCGCCCCTCTGGCCGTCTACCTNCTCTCCGANGCAGCGNGGGACATCACCGCCCAGACCTACACGTGCACGGGGAGCCGCATCGCCGTCTGGAACCAGCCGGTGGAGGTACGCGAGATGACCGCCAACACCGATGGTGTCTTCACCGTGGACGAGATTGCTGAGAGACTTCCGGTCTCGATCGGCCACGAGGAGATGCCCATGTTCGCCGACCTCGAACGACGCATGAAGGAGATGGCAGAGCAGAAGGCCGCCGAGGAGGCCTCTTCGTGACCGCCGTGCCCGAGTACCCGCCGGGTCGGAACCTGCTCGACGGCCGGATCGTGGTCGTCACGGCCGCNGCCGGCGCGGGNATCGGCTTCGCCGCCGCCAGGCGGTGTGTCGAGGAGGGTGCNACCGTCGTCATCTCGGACGTCCACGAACGTCGACTCGGCGAAGCNGCCGACGTCCTCGCNGACCTCACCGGCCAGCGTCCGGTGGCGGTCCGCTGTGACGTGACCGTCGAGGACGACGTCCAGGGCCTGTTCGCCGCAGCCATCGACGCCCACGGCCACGTCGACGTGCTGGTCAACAACGCCGGCCTCGGNGGNGAGACGCCGCTGGTCGACATGACGGACGAGGAGTGGCAGCGGGTGCTCGACGTCACCCTCACCGGCACCATGCGTTGCACCCGGGCNGCCCTGCGGCACATGACGNCCCGTGGCAGCGGCGCCATCGTCAACAACGCCTCGGTCCTGGGCTGGCGGGCACAGGCCGGACAGGCCCACTACGCAGCTGCCAAGGCNGGCGTCATGGCGCTCACCCGCTCGGCGGCGATCGAGGCTGCCGACCACGGGGTCCGGGTCAACTGCGTGGCACCCAGCATCGCCATGCANCCGCACCTNGCCAGGACCAGCAGCGAGGAACTCCTNGCCGGCCTCGTGGCCGAGGAGGCCTTCGGTCGTGCCGCCGAGCCGTGGGAGGTCGCCAACGTGATGGTCTTCCTCGCCAGCGACCTGTCGTCCTACATGACCGGCGAGGTCGTCTCGGTCTCGAGCCGCCACCCGTAGCCGGGCGCTACCGCAGNCCCCATTCCGACTTCGGCCCGGGCTCGCCCTCGACGATGGCCCGGTCGGCCCGCTGCAGGGCNAGCAGGTGGGCGTACACCGAAGCGCCGGCNGCCTTGTGCAGGTCCTCGTGCACGTCGACGTAGAGCTCGGCGACCAGGGAGGCGATGGTGCGGGGGCCGTCGGCCAGCGCCTCGACGATCTGGCGCTCGCGTGACTCCCGGTGGGCGACCAGCGCCTCGACGTACGGGCCCGGATCGATGATCGCCGGTCCGTGGGTGGGGCGGTAGCGGACCTCGTTGCGTCCGACCAGGCGGCGGAGGTTGTCCAGGTAGTCGTTGAGGTCGCCGTCGGGTGCGGGGATCACCGACGTCGACCAGCCCATCACGTGGTCACCGCTGAACAGGGTCTGCTCCTCGGCGAACGAGAAGCACACGTGGTTCGAGATGTGGCCCGGCGTGTGGAGGCACCCGAACGAGAACCCGTCGCCCTCGATCAGGTCGCCTTCGGCGACGGGGTGGTCCGGCACGAAGGCGAGGTCGCCTCCGCCCTCTCCGTCGTCGGACTCGGGCTCCTCGTCCGCCTCGACCGCCCGGCGCTTGCGCTCCTCGTGCGCCCGGATGGCGGCCTCCGGGTGGGGTCCGAAGCCGAACGTCGGAGCGCCCGTCGCCGATCGGATGGCTGCCGTGGCGGGTGAGTGGTCGGGATGCGTGTGGGTGACCAGCAGGTGGGTCACCTCCTGGCCCTGCACCGCCGTCAGTACGGCGGAGACGTGGTCGTCGTCGTCCGGCCCGGCGTCGATGACCGCCACGCGGCCGCCCTCGGGTGGGCCGACGAGGAAGGTGCCGGTGCCGTGGTAGGTGAACCTCGACGGATTGCGGGCCACCACCCGGCGCACGAGCGGCGAGACCTGCTCGACGGCCCCGTACGGGGGAGCGTCTTCGGTGCGGAACTCGATGGCCACGACGTGATCCTGCCCGAGTGGGCAGGTCGAGTGGCGAACCGGCCGCGGATCAGCCGGGAATCAGGTGGCGCACTCCGAGTCGCCGACCTCGGCCGAGTAGGGGCCGGTCTCGTCGAAGTCCACGTAGAAGTCGGGGGACTCGTCCGGCAACGGGAACTGGTCGAGTTCCTTGAGGCCGATCGCCACCTCCTTGGCGCCACCCGAGCGCTCCAGCCAGGTCGGGAAGTTCTCGCCGGCCTGCCGCTCGTCCACGAACCGCCGGACGACTTGGACGGTCGCCTGCGGGGCGTTGTGGGCGGGGAGGCGCAGCGCCTTCTGCCCGAAGTGGACCTGCTCCTGGCCGACATAGCCACCCAGCAGCATCTGGTAGCCGGGGGCCGACTGGCCGTGGGCGCGCCGCTCGGCGCCGAAGAATCCGATGTCAGAGGTGTGGTGCTGTCCGCAACTGTTGGTGCAGCCCGAGATGTTGATGCGAACGCCGCCCACCTCGGCCAGGCCTTCCGCCTCGAGTGCCTCGCCGATGGCCTTGGCCAGGCCCCGGCTCTGCGTGACGGCAAGGTTGCAGGTGTCGGCGCCGGGGCAGGCGACGACGTCGCGCAGCAGTTCGGCGCCGGGCTTGGCCATGCCGGCGTCCACGAGGTGTTGGAAGAGGGCGGGCAACTGGTCCTCGGTGAGGTCGCGCAGGACGAAGTTCTGCCGGTTGGTAACGCGCACATCGGTGTCGAACTCGCGCACGATGGCGGCCACCGCCCGGAACTGGTCGGCGGTGACGTCGCCCAACTCGCACCAGGCGTAGGCGGACACGGTGCCGTTGGCGGCGCCGCGTACGACGTTGGCCTCCACCCACTGGTCGAAGGGCGTCTTGGCGCCCAGCGACACGGGGACGCCCTGGCCGATCGGGGTGGGTGTGGTACCTGCGGCGAGGCCGGCCGGGTCGTCACCCCACTCGGCAACGACCTCGGGCACACCGCCCGGCCAGGTCGACGACGCCGGCAGGAACTTGCGGGTGGCCACCACCCGGCGGCGGACTTCGTCGATGCCGAGTTGGTCCACGACCCACTTGAGGCGGGCCCGCAACTTGTTGTCGCGGTTGCCCGTCTGGTCGAAGACCCTCAGAACGGACTCGATGGTCGGCAGCAGGTCCCCGCGGGAGGTGAACTCCTCGAGCGCCAGTGCTGGGAACGGCGTGGTGCCGAGGCCGCCGGCGATGTAGACGCGGAAGCCCTGCTCGACGCTTCCGTCGGGGTGGGTGCGCGAGGCGGCGATCACGCCGACGTCGTTGAACATGGCCTGGCCGCAGTCGGTGTCGCACCCCGAGAAGTTGATCTTGAACTTGCGGGGGAGCCGCTGGCTGATCGGGTTGCGGACGAAGTGCCGGTAGGCGGCCTCTGACCACGCGCTGATATCGAGTACCTCGAAGGGGCAGGCGCCGGCCAGGTGGCAGCCCTGCACGTTGCGCACGGTGTCGCCGCAGGCCTCCCGGGTGGTGAGTCCCACTGAAGCCAGCCGGCGCATGACCCGGGGGATCTCGGCAAGTTCCACGAAGTGGAACTGGATGTTCTGACGGGTGGTGATGTGGCCCCAGCCGCGGCTGTGGTCGACGACCAGGTCGGCCAGTGCGTCGAGCTGGTCGGCGGTCATGGCGCCGTAGGGGACCTTGACCCGCACCATCTGGTTGGTGCCACCCTGGCGTTGGCCGTAGATGCCGTTGTTCAGCCGGAATACCCGAAACACGTCCTCGGGGACGCGCCCGGCGAAGTAGCCGGCGAGTTGTTCCTCGAACTTGTCGATGTCGGCCGCCATCTCCGGATCGATCGGGGCGGTCTCGAGTGGGCTGGTCAGTTGAGCCATGACGAACCTCCATGTTCGCTGGCGGCGTGTGCGGTGGTGGCGACGAGGTCTTCGAGGCCGGCGTCGGTGACGTCGAGGCCGGCGACCGAGCCGATGACGAGGATGGCCGGTGCGTGGACCGGCGTTCCGGGAAGGTCGGCGAGGACGGTGCGGACGACCTGCTGGTCGGGCATGGTGGCCGACTCGACTACGGCGACGGGGGTGTCGGCATCGAGGCCGCCGAGCAGGAGTCGTTCGGCGATGAGGCCCGCCCGCGAGGCGCCCATCAGCACGATGAGCGTGGTGCCGAGCCGTGCTGCGGCCTCCCAGTCGATGCTGCGTGCGTTGGTGGGGTCCTGGTGGCCGGTGATGACGGTGAAGCCGCTGGCGTGGCCCCGCATGGTGACGGGGATGCCGGCGGCGGCGGGCCCGGCGATGGCCGACGTGATGCCGGGGACGACCTCGACGCCGACGCCCTCACTGCGCAGGGCCTCGGCCTCCTCGCCGCCGCGGCCGAACACGAACGGGTCGCCGCCCTTGAGGCGCACGACGGTGGCGTACCGGCCGGCGGCCCCGATGAGCAGTCGGTGGATGCGGTCCTGGGCGTCGGCCGGCCCACCGGGACGCTTGCCGACGTCGACGACCTCGGCCCACGGGGAGATCAGGTCGAGCACCCGAGGGTCGATCAGCCGGTCGTGGACCACGATTTCGGCTTCGGCCAGCAGGCGGGCGGCTCGAAGCGTGAGCAGGTCGGGATCGCCCGGGCCTGCGCCGACCAGGTACACGGTCATGACGCGGCCTCTTCGAAGTCCGGGACTCCGGGGAGTCCGAGGGCCCGGCGGAGTCGGAGGCGTGCGCCGTCTACGTCGTCGCTCCGGATCAGGTCGAGCAGGTCCTCGTCGAGGGCGAATTGCCAGTCGGGGGTCTCGGTGGTGCCGCGTTCGGCCCGGAGGTCCTCGCGAACCTCGGCTGCGAGGGCGAGGAGTGCGGCGTGCTCGGGTCCGATCGACTCCTCGAGGGAGCGGCGCAGCCAGGCGGCCACTGCCGGTGAGCGACCGTTGGTGGAGACGGCGACCTGAAGGTCGCCGCGGCGCACGACGGCGGGCAGGGTGAAGGAGCAGCGGTCGGGGTCGTCGGCTGCGTTCAGCCAGACTCCCGCGGCNTCGGCGTCCCAGTGGACCTGGCCGTTCACGTCGGGGTCGCCGGTGGCGGCCACAGCCAGGCGATACGACGCCACTTCGCCCCGGCGGTAGGTGCGCTGCTGCCAGCGGATGGCACCGTTCGCGGAGGCCTCGGCCAGTTCGGATACGGCCTCGGGGGCGACGACGGTGACCCGGGCGCCGGCGGCTATCAGGCCNTGCACCTTGCGGGCGGCCACGGCTCCGGCCCCGACCACGAGCACGCTGCGACCCGACAGGTCCAGGTTCACGGGGTAGGGGTGGCTGCTCACAGGTGGATTCCGCATTCGGTCCTGGTGCTGTCAGGCCAGCGGATGACCTCGGCGGGATGTGCCGTTTCGAACCGCTCGTTCAGCGCGTCGACCTCGGCCGNGGACAGGGCGGTCGGGGGGCGCAGTTGCACGGGGGTCGGGGTCGCGGTGGGCATGGTGTCGGGTAATTCCGATCAGATCGGTCAGGATTAATATTCAACCTACAGACGCCGGGNTCCCGAATCAACAGAAATATGATCGGATTAGTCATATTTAGGGNTCGGGGCGTCCTGCCAGACTGTCGGCATGCGCCGCTCCATCGACGACTACCCGTTCGACCCCGCCGACTANCCGCCNGACTACGAGGACGACGAACTCACGCCGATCTCGTGGGCGGTCGCAATCAGTGACGACTACGGGGACGCCCAACCCCGCGTGATCCTCACCGTCGAGGAGGTCGGCAAGCCCGGCCAGGGGCTCATCGGGCACCTCTCGCCCGACATCGCCCGGCGATTGCGGGGCGCCGTCCGCGACGCCCTCGCCGAGATGGGCGAGGATCCAGGCCGCTAGTTCCCGAATTCCCGGATCTTGGTGGCCACGTACTCGATGAAGAAGCCCTCGTAGCGGGCCTGTACCTCGGGGAGACGCCAGTCCTCGCCGGTCACCACGCCCCGGCATGCGTCAGCGNCGCAGTGGCACTCCAGTCGGTAGTCGTCGGTGCGGTCCATGGCGTAGTCGTGGCAGAGTTCCTCGTCGGCGGCGATGTCCCGCATCGCCANGTAGATGACCTGGCCCCGGAAGCCCACGTTGGCGTCGCAGGAGTGGTTCATACGGATCGATGTCTGCTCGACCTCCTCGGCGGTGCGGGGCGAGAGGTAGAGGTCGTTGTCGATCTGGAGGCTCTGGTCACCGATCTCGGCCGTCAGGCGCACGACCTCGTCGCGGTCGACGATGTGCCCGGCCTTCACGGCGACGACCTCACGAGCGGCGATGGGCTCGACGGCGAACACGCCCTTGCCGGCCAGGGCGCCGCCGCGGACCTCGACCTTGGGGGAACGCCAGCAGCGGATCGGTGGCACGGGTCGGTCAGTCCGATTCGGCGTCGGTGCCGATCGCGTCGAGGTAGCCGGGACGCTCGTCGCCGCCATGGACGGCGACCTCTGTGCCGGTGACCCAGCGGGCCAGCGGCGAGGCCAGCACCAGGCACATGTCGGCCACGTCCTCGGGCTCGCCCATGCGGCCGGCCGCAAGGAGGTCGCCGATGGCCTCCCGGCGGCCGCCGTCGCCGTAGAAGGCGGCGGCCTCGTCGGTGACGATCATCCCGACGGTGACCGTGACGACCCGGATGGCCGGTCCCCACTCGTGGGCGAGGGTGCGNCCCAGGTTGGCGAGACCGGCCTTGGCNGCCCCGTAGGCGGCGCCGCCCGGGTTGGTCCGGGTGCCCGAGACCGAGGAGATGTTGAGGATCACCCCGCCCGAGTCGGCCATGGCCCCGTGGGCGGCCCGGCTGAACGTGAGGGCGCTGGTCAGGTTGAGTGCGATGACCTTCTCGTGGAAGCCCATCGAGGCCGTCGAGGTGTCGGCTGGCGGTGCGCCGCCGGCGTTGTTGACCAGCACGTCGAGGCGCCCGGTCTGGTCGACGGCGGCTGTGACGACGGCCTCGACCTGGTCGGCGTCGCGTACGTCGGCGNCGACGAAGGTGGCCGAGCGCGAGCCGTCGGACGACACGACGGGTTCGGTAGGAGCGTTGCGGGCGCAGGTGACCACATCGGCTCCGGCATCGAGGAACGTGCGACAGATCACCCGTCCCAGTCCACGCGTTCCGCCGGTGACGAGCACCGTCTGCCCGCTGAAGTCGAGGGCGGTGGCAGGATCGACCGGGGAGTCCACGACGAGCACGCTAGCGCCGACCCCGTTCCCGAACAGGAGACGGCCGTCCACCGGTGACCGGTTTCACTTTCTGACGCTCCGTCAGGATCGTCGCCGGGGGCTCGGCTCGCCTACCATCGACCCATGCCGGACAAGCGAATGACCGAGGACGAGGTGGTCGCCGAACTCGAGAGCGGCATGACCATCGGCATCGGCGGCTGGGGCTCCCGACGCAAGCCCATGTCGCTGGTGCGGGCCATCGCCCGCAGCGACCTCACCGACCTCACCATCGTCGCCTACGGCGGCCCCGACATCGGCCTGCTCTGCGCCACCGGCACCGCCCGCAAGGTCGTCTACGGCTTCGTGTCGCTCGACTCGATCCCCCTCGAACCACACTTCCGGGTGGCCCGCCAGAATGCCGCCGTCGAGTTCGCCGAGTTCGACGAGGGCGCCTTCTACCTGGGCCTGCTGGCCGCCGCCCACCGGGTGCCCTTCTACCCGACCCGGGCCGGCCTCGGCAGCGACATGCTCACCATGAACCCCGACCTTGCCACCATCACCTCGCCCTACCCGGACGCCGACGGCCTCCACGAGGAACTCGTCGCCATCCCCGCCTTCGAGATCGACGTGTCGCTGGTCCACATGAACCGGGCCGACGCCGGCGGCAACGGCCAGTTCCTCGGCCCTGACCTCTACTTCGACGACCTGTTCGCCAAGGCGGCCAAGCGCACCTTCCTGAGCTGCGAGAAGGTCGTGCCCACCGAGGACCTCCTCGACGAGGGCACCTTCCACACGCTCAAGATCCCGCGGCTCTTCGTGGACGGGGTCGTCGAGGCGCCCCGGGGCGCACACTTCACCGAGTGCCCGCCCGACTACGGGCGGGACGAGGCCTTCCAGCGCGAGTACGCCGCCACGGCGAAGGACCCCGAGGCCTGGGCGGCGTTCCGGGAGCGCTACGTCGACGCCCCCAGCCATGACGCCTACCTGGCAGCGGTCGACGCACGCGAGGGGAGCGGCTCGTGAGCACCCCGGCGACGATCGACGAGGTCTGCGCGGTAGCGATGGCGGAGGCGTTCCGCGGCGACGGCGAGATCCTCTGCAACCCCATCGGCACCACGCCCATCATCGGCGGGCGCCTGGCCCGGGCCACCTTCGAGCCCGACATGGTGATGACCGACGCCGTCTCGGTGCTGGCCGCCAACATCCTCCCCGTCGGCGACGACGACGCCCCCCGCCTCGTCGAGGCCTGGATGCCCTATCGGGACGTGTTCGACATCGTCTGGTCGGGTCGCCGCCACGTCGTGATGGGCGCCAGCCAGATCGACGCCCACGGCAACCAGAACCTGGCCGCCATCGGCGACTGGCGCCAGCCCAAGGCCCAGTTGCTGGGCCTGCGGGGCGCTCCCGGGAACCTCGTCAACCACGTCACCTCCTACTGGGTGCCCAACCACTCGACCCGCTCCTTCGTGCCGGCCGTCGACGTGGTGTCGGGTCCCGGCTACGACCGCGTGTCCGAACTCTCCCGATTCATCCGGGACAACCACGAGATCCGCCGGGTCGTGTCGAACCTCGGCGTGTTCGACTTCGCCAACGACGAACAGCGCATGCAGGTCGTGTCCGTGCACCCGGGCACCACCGTGGACGAGGTGGTCGACGCCACCGGCTTCGAACTGCTCGTGGCCGACGAGGTGCCCGAGACCCGGCTGCCGACCGACGAGGAACTGCGGCTCATCCGGGAGGTCATCGACCCCGACGGCCTGCGCAGGGCCGAGTTCCGCTGAGCCCGGCCCCATGAGCGACCCCCGACTGCACACGCGGCTCTGCGACCTCGTCGGGGTGCGGTACCCGATCGTCCAGACCGGGATGGGCTGGGTGGCCGGGCCGCGTCTCGCCATTGCCACGGCCAAAGCCGGCGGCCTCGGCATCCTCGCCGCCGCCACGCTGACCTTCGACGAGATGGTGTCCGCCATCGATGAGGTGCGGGCCGGCACCGACGCCTCCTTCGGCGTCAACATGCGCACCGACGCCGACGACGTCGAACGCCGGGTCGAGCACCTCATCACCGCCGAGGTGAAGGTGGCCTCGTTCGCCCAGGCCCCCAGCCAGGCCACCGTCGCCCGGCTGAAGGAGGCCGGTGTCGTGGTCATCCCCACCATCGGGGCCCGCCGCCATGCCGAGAAGGTCGCCGAGTGGGGGGTCGACGCCGTCATCGCCCAGGGCACCGAAGGTGGCGGCCATACAGGCGTCGTCCCGACCTCACTGCTCATTCCCCAGGTGCTCGACGCCGTCGACCTGCCGGTGATCGCCGCCGGCGGGTTCGTCGACGGCCGGGGCCTCGCCGCAGCGCTGGCCTGGGGCGCCGACGGCATCGCCATGGGCACCCGGTTCCTGCTCACCGCCGACAGCAGCGTTCCCGACAACGTCAAGGCCGAGTACCTGGCCACCCCGTCCACCGGCACCGTGGTCACGACAGCCATCGACGGTGCACCACAACGTGTGATCGCCACGGACATGGTCCGCCGACTCGAGGCCGCCCGCCTCACCCGCTTCCCCCGTGCGGCGGCCAACGCCCTGCGCTTCCGGCGCCTCACCGGGACCTCGCTGCGGGCACTCCTCGCCGAGGGGATCCGCATGAAGAAGGCCCAGGACCTGACCTGGGGGCAGGTGGCGCTGGCCGCCAACGCCCCGATGCTCACCCGGGCCACCATGGTCGAAGGTCGCACCGAGGTCGGAATCCTCCCGACCGGCCAGGGCGTCGGTTCGATCGACGAACTGCCCTCCGTCGCCGACCTCGTCTCGAGGATCGTGGCCGAGGCCACCGAAGCCCTCGACCGCCTCTGCGGGGGCTGAGGGTCGACACCTTGGACCTTCGCTTCACACCAGAACAGGTCGCGTTCCGCGAAGAGGTCCGGACATGGCTCGCCGAGAACATCCCCGACGAGCCGTTGCCCTCGATGGACACGTCCGAGGGCTTCGAGGCGCACCGCCAGTGGGAGCGGGTGCTCTTCGACGCCCGCTGGTCGGTCGTCAACTGGCCCGAGGCGTACGGCGGCAGGGAGGTCGGCCTCGTCGAGTGGCTGCTCTTCGAGGAGGAGTACTACGCCTCGGGAGCACCCGGCCGGGTCAACACCAACGGCATCACGCTGCTCGGCCCGACGCTGTTCGCCTTCGGCACGCAGGACCAGCACGACCGGTTCCTGCCCGGCATGGCCTCCGGCGACGAGATCTGGGCCCAGGGCTGGTCGGAGCCCGACTCCGGCAGCGACCTGGCGTCGATCTCCACGAAGGCCATCCGGGACGGCGACCACTTCGTGCTGAACGGACAGAAGACCTGGTGCTCCCGAGGCGCCTGGGCCGACTGGCTGTTCTGCATCGTGCGTACCGACCCCGGCTCGGAGCGCCACCGGGGCCTGTCGTACCTGCTGGTGCCGGCCGACAGCCCGGGGCTGGAGCGTCGAACCGTGGGGCGCCTGGACGGCGAACCGGCCTTCGCCGAACTGTTCTTCGATGGCTGCCGGGTCCACGAGGCCAACCTGCTGGGTGGGGAGGGCCAGGGCTGGTCCGTGGCCATGGCCACCACGTCGAGCGAACGGGGCCTCAACCTGCGGGCGCCCGGCCGCTTCCTCGCCGCCGCCACACGCCTGGCCGACCTGTACCGGCGGGTCAGCGCCGAGCACGACGTGGACCCCGGCGTCCTCGACCAGGTCGTGCGGGCCTGGATCGCCGCCGACGCCTACCGGTGGCAGACCTACGCTGCCGCCGCCCGACTCCAGGACGGCGGCGACCTTGGAGCCTCGGCGTCGATGATGAAGGTCTTCTGGTCGGAACTCGACGTCGAGTTGCACGCCACCGCCCTGCGCCTACTCGGCTCGCACGGAGAACTCGTCGCCGACGACGCCNTCGACGGCGGCTCGTGGATGTCGGGCTACCTCTTCGCCCTGGCCGGNCCCATCTACGCCGGCACCAACGAGATCCAGCGCAACATCATCGCCGAGCGGGTGCTCGGCCTCCCGAGGAAGTAGGGGGACGATGCGCTTCGCCTTCACCGACGACCAGGTCCTGTTCGCCGACACCGTCAGGGGCATTCTCGCCGCGGAGTGCCCGCCTTCGGCGGTGCGCAGCGCCTGGGACGATCCCGAGGGCCGGGTGCCCGGCCTCTGGGAGACCCTGGCCGCAACCGGGGTCCTGGGCGTGGCCGCCCCCGGGTCGCACGGTGGCCTCGGCATGTCGACCTGTGACCTGGTCCTGCTGCTCGAGGAACTGGGCTACGCCGCCTGCCCCGAGCCGGTCGCCGAGCACGCCGCCGTGGCCATCCCGATCCTGCGTGACCACGCACCCGGGCCCCTGGCCGACGAATGGCTGGGCCGCGCCGCCGACGGATCGGCGGTGCTCACCGCCGGAGCGCCCATCGACTCCTTCGTGCTGGCCGCCGAGAGGGCCGACCTGGCGCTGTTGTGCACCGGTGGCGAGGTGCACGCCGTTCCGGCCGACGCATTTGCATCTACTCCGCTGCGGAGTGTGGACCACGCCCGCCGCCTCTCACGGGTCGACTGGTCGCCGACCGCCGACACCCTGGTCAGCGACGATCCGTCGGTGGTCGACGAGGTGCTCGACCGTGGGGCCCTCGCCGCCGCCGCACAAGCCGTCGGCGTGGGGCGTCGGCTGCTCGACCTGACCGTCGCCTATGTGGCCGAGCGGGAGCAGTTCGGCAGGCCGGTCGGCGTCAACCAGGCGGTCAAGCACCACTGCTCGAATATGGCNATCGCCCTCGAGTTCGCCGCNCCGATGGTCCACAAGGCCGCCTGGTCCCGCACCAACGGGGAAGGCCCGGAGGGNGGCGATCCGGCCATCGACGTGGCGATGGCCAAGGCGCTGGCGTCGGACGCCGTCGACCTGGCCTGCCGGTCGGCGCTCCAGTGCCACGGCGCCATCGGCTACACGATCGAGCACGACCTCCAGCTCTGGCTCAAGCGCGGTTGGGCGTTGTCGGCNTCCTGGGGCGATGCCGCCCACCATCGNCGGCGGGTGGCCGTCGGCCTGTTGNNCGGCTGAGCCGCACTTNGACCGGTTTGCCCGCTAGACACCTTCGCCATGGCAGGTTCCGAACCCAGTGCCCGTGACGAGGGCATCCGACTGGCCGACGAGGTGCGCNCCCTGTTGGTCGACCTGCACGCCCTCGACCCCTCCGCCGCAGCGCTCGGCNAGGCCGTCGACCGGGTGGCCGCAGCCCGGGACTCGCTGGGCGATGCAGCCCGACTGCGCTGGCACGAGGTTCCCGTCGACGAGATCGACGACGACGCCGAGGCCCGCCTGCGAGTGGAGTACCGCGACCACAGCCTGTTCCGGGGCGNGCGCAGCCCGCTGGCACCACCGATGGCCATTTCGACCAGTGAAGACGATGCCGGCACGCCGATCGTCGTAGGCGAGGCCCGGATCGACCGGGGCCACGAGGGCCCCCCCGGCCGCATCCACGGTGGATACGTCGCCGGCCTCTTCGACGACGTGCTCAGCGGCACCCTGGGGCTCGTCGGCGGAGGCCCGGCGTTCACGGCCCGCCTCCAGATCCGCTACCGGAAGCCCACGCCCATNGACGTGGACCTGCGCTTCGAGGCATGGGTCGAACGCCACAGNGGTCGGCGGCTGATNGCCAAGGCCCGCTGCCTCGCCGAGGGCGAGGTCACCGCCGAGGCTGAAGCGCTGTTCGTCACCGTCACCCGAGACCAGGAACGCCACCAGGGGACGGACNCGACGTGACGGCCGACGCCCGTCCGGTCATCTGCTTCGTCTGCACCGGCAANGCCGCCCGGTCCGTGATGGCCCGCCGCATGTTCGCCGAACTGGCNNCCGGCTACCGGGCCACGTCGGCNGGGACGCTGGTGCTCGAGGGNCACCCGATGAGCAGTCGGACGAGATCGGCGCTGCGGGANCACGGGCTCACCGACCCGGACCACCGCAGCCGCCAGTTCGGCNCCGAGNAGGCGGNCGCCGACCTCGTCGTGGCNATGGAACCCGACCACGTGTCCTGGGTACGCCGCCACCATCCGGAAGCCGCTGACCGGACCGCGACCCTGCCCCGCCTGGTCCGGGACCTGCCGGCCGCCGGGACGCTGGCCGCGAGCGTGGCCGCCCTCGGCCTCGCCACCGTCGAGGTCGAGCCCTGGGAGGAGGTGGTCGACCCCGCCTCCGGCGACCAGGCCGTGTTCGACGACTGTGCCGTCGAACTCCACGGCCTCGTCGAGGCCCTCGCCGCCCGGCTCCCTGACCCGTCGTGAGGGGTCACCGACGCGACTCGTTCGTCCTTGCTGCAGCCGTCGGTCTCATCGGCATCACCTTCGGCGTCTTCGCAGACACGTCCGGATTCAGCCTTGCGCAGGCGTCGGCCCTTTCGGTGCTCACGTTCACCGGCGCCTCGCAGTTCGCAGCGGTCTCGGTCATCGGCAGCGGTGGCAACCCCGTGGCAGCGGTCGTGAGCGGCCTCCTGCTGGCCGCCCGCAACTCGCTCTACGGGCCTGTCGTTGCGCCGGTCCTACGCGTCCGGCGGGGTCGTCGNGCCATGGCGGCCCAGTTCGTCATCGACGAGACCACGGCCATGATGAGCGCACAGGACGATCCGGAGGCGGCCCGCGACGCCTTCTGGTTCACCGGANTGTGGCTCTTCGCCTTCTGGAACGTGGGAACGGTCGTCGGAGTGCTGGCCGGTGGCCTCCTCGAGGACCCGGGCACGTGGGGCCTCGACGCCGCCTTCCCGGCGGCGTTCGTGGCGCTGATCGTTCCTCACGTGCGGACCAGGCCGGGACAGGTCTCGGCGCTGCTGGGCGCAGCGATTGCCGTCGTGGCGGTCCCGTTCACGCCTGCAGGCGCCCCGATGCTGATCGCCGCCCTGGCCGTCGGACCGGGCCTGTGGATCCGGAACCACCAGGCAGCGGGAGTCGACGACACGTGAACTGGACCGCCATCCTCGTGCTCTCGGGGGGCGCCTACCTGTTCAAGGTGGTCGGCTTCGTCGCCGGCGACCGTCTGGCCGTGCGGCTTGCGCCCGTGGCGAGCCTGCTCCCGGCCGCCCTCTTCGCTGCGATCATCGCCATCATGTCGGTCGTCGACGGCGAGTCGCTGGTCGTCGACGGCCGCCTCGTCGGCGTGGCCGTCGGTGCGGTGGCCGTGTGGCGGCGGGCGCCGTTCGTGGTGGTCGTGGTCGCTGCGATGGCGGCGACAGCGCTCCTCCGCCTGCTCGCCTGACCCTGCCCGGCAGGCTGACCGCCACTGGCTAGCGTTTGCGCCATGGAGTCGACCGACCCGGCATCCGTCGCCCCCGAGGGCGTCTCGCCATCCGTACGGCGGGCCCTCACCCTGCCCCGTCCCCGGTGGCGCGGCACCATGCACCGGACGGCCATTCCGCTGACCATCACCGCAGGGGTGGTGCTCGTGCTGCACGGGTCGGGACCGTCAGACCGGGTCGGCGCCGGAGTGTTCGTGCTGGGTGCGCTGTTCATGTTCACCGCCAGCGGCCTCGTGCACCTGCGCCGGTGGAGCGTGCCGGTCTACGAGACCCTCTTCCGGGTCGACCATGCGGCGATCTTCGTGTTCATCGCGGCGAGCGCCACGCCGGTGGCGATCACGGGCCTCGAGGGCACGTCCGGCCGCATCCTGTTCTGGGCGCTCTGGGTAGGGGCACTGCTCGGGGTGCTGGTCCGCGTCCTGCCCTTCCACCCTCCGAAGGGCTTGATGAACACGCTGTACCTCAGTCTGGGCTGGGTGCCGATCTTCGTCGCCCCGGCGTTGATCACCCAACTTGACGTCGCCGTCCTGGTCCTGATCGCCGTCGAGGGGCTCCTCTACACGGCCGGGGCGCTCATGCTCGGGGCCCGCTGGCCCGACTTCGCCCCCCGGCACTTCGGCTACCACGAGGTCTGGCACACGGTCGTTACCACGGCCGTCGGCGTGCACTTCGTCGCGGTGTGGCTGATTCTTGGTACCTGAACCACCCCGCTTTGCTGCCGCACCCGCCAACGGGGAGGATGGGGCAGTTCACCCGATCCCAACCGCCCCGGGAGGCAGCCCATGAAGGGCATCGTGTTTGATGGTGAAGAACTGAGAGTCGTCGAGGGCCTCGAGCTCCGCGACCCCGGCCCGGGCGAGGTCATCGTCCGCATCGCCAACTCCGGCGTCTGCCACAGCGACGTGAGCGTCATCGACGGCACGATCCCGTTCCCGACGCCGGTGGTACTCGGCCACGAGGGTGCCGGCATCGTCGAGGAGGTCGGCTCGGCGGTCACCAATGTGCAACCCGGCGACCGCGTCGTGCTCTCGACCCTCGGGCAGTGCGGTGCCTGTCCGGCATGCGACGGCGGGCGGCCCACCATGTGCCGCTCCACGTTCGGTGCGCGTGGCACCCCGTTCACGCTTGATGGCGAACCCCACTACAACTTCGCCAACATCTCTTCGTTCAGCGAACGCGTCGTCGTCAAGGCCAACCAGGCGATCACGATCCCCGAGGAGGTACCGATGCCGGCCGCCTCGCTCATCGGGTGTGGGGTCCTGACCGGTTCCGGAGCAGTGTTCAACCGGGCCAAGGTGGCGCCTGGCGAGAGCGTCGCCGTTGTCGGCGTCGGCGGCATCGGCCTCAACGTGATCCAGGCCGCCGCCATCTCGGGGGCGAACCCGATCTTCGCCATCGACACCAATCCCGACAAGGAGGGGCTGGCCCGCACGTTCGGTGCCACTCACTTCGTGAACGCCGCCGAGGTCGACACCAATGCGGCCATCCGGGAGGTGCGCCCGTTCGGCGTCGACTACGCGTTCGAGTGCGTCGGCGCCAAGGCCCTCATCGAGGCGGCGCTGGGCTTCCTCGACTGGGGCGGCACCCTTGTTGTCCTCGGCGTGCCGCCCCTCGGAAGCACCATGGAGTTCATGACCCTCGCCACCTACCTCGACGTCAGCATCATGGGTTGCCGTTACGGCTCGTCGCGGCCCCAGACGGACGTGGCGCGGATCTGCGACCTTTACCTTGCAGGCAGGTTCAAGCTCGACGAACTGGTCTCGCAGGTGTACCCGATGGACGAGATCCACACGGTGCTCGACGACATGCACCACGGCCGACTGGCCCGCGGTGTGCTCGAGGTCTGCCCGGCCTGAGGCGCCTCCCTCCCGACCCGGACCGGGGATAGGTTCGGGAGCGTGCGGCGACTCCGGATTCCCATCGCAGTACTCGTCCTCTGGGCGCTGGGAGGTGCCGCGTGCGGTAGCCCGGAGGTGACCGACCCCGCCTCCGCCGACGACTGTGCCGGCCTCGTCGAGGCCGGCCGGGCCGTCGCCGAGAACGTCCTCGAACGACTGTCCGGCCAGACGCTGGTCGAACTCGAGGCCGCCAACCCCGGTGACCCTTTCGCCGCGGTTGAACACCTGATGCGGCTCTCCGAGTTGGACGAGCGGTCCGAGGAACTGGGTTGCCACCCCGAAGAGTTGCGTGTGCAGGCCTGCGAGATCTACGGGGGCCTGTCCTACCGGGCCCGGGGCGAGGTGGCCCGCGAATTTCTGGCGCCGTACCTGGAGTCGTGCGACTGAGGGTCGGATCCCGACCGTGGGTGATACTTGCCTGCATGTCCGAGACTCCAGGCGACGCCGGAGACCCGCTCGACGACTGGGCGCCGCTGCTTGACGACCTGGCGCGGCGCAAGGGGGCCGCCCGCGGGATGGGTGGCGCTGAGAAGGTCGAGCGCCGTCGGGCCACCGGCCGCCTCGACGCCCGTGCACGCATCGACCACCTGCTCGATCCTGGCTCGTTCACCGAGATCGGCACGCTGGTCGGCGAGGTTCCTGCCGACGGGGTGGTCGCCGGCTCGGGCACGATCGACGGTCGGCCTGTGATGGTCGGCGCCGAGGACTTCACCGTGATGGGCGGCTCGATCGGGGCCGGCTCCACGGCCAAGCGTTACCGCATCGCCGAACTGGCCGAACTCGACCGGATTCCGTTGGTGATGCTGCTCGAGGGAGCCGGTCACCGTCCGCCTCTGCCGGGCGAGCCCCGCACCGCCCGGGCACCGACCGACCTCATCCAGCAGGCGCGGCTCTCGGGCCGGGTCCCGGTGGTGACCGGCGTGATGGGCGCCTCGGCCGGCCACGGGGCGCTGATCGTCCCGATGTCGGACTTCTCCCTGATGACGGCCGACGCCTGCGTGTTCACAGCCGGCCCACCGGTGGTGCTGGCTTCGCTGGGGGAGGACGTCACCAAGGAGGAGCTCGGCGGGCCGGAGGTGGCCGTGGCGAGCGGCCTGGTCCACAACGTGGTGGCCGACGACGGTGCCCTGCTCGACGACATCCGGACCTACCTCGGGTTCTTTCCGTCCAGCGCATGGAGCCATCCGCCTCGTTCGGAGGGTGACGACACCGGTCCCCGGCCCGTCCCCGAAGTCCTCGACCTGGTGCCGAAGGACAACAAGAAGGCCTACGACATGTGCGGGGTCCTCGGAGCCGTCCTGGACGGGGGCCGGTGTTTCGAGGTCCAGCCCGACTTCGGCCGGTCCGTGCTGTGCGTGCTCGGGCACCTCGGCGGTGAGCCGGTGGCGGTCGTCGCCAACCAGCCGCGAACCCTGGCCGGAGCCATCGACGTCGACGCAGCCGACAAGGCCGCCCACTTCATCCAGGTGGCCGACTCGTTCCACCTGCCGCTCGTGTTCCTGTCCGACAACCCGGGGATGCTGGCTGGTACGAGGTCGGAGCAGGCCGGTGTCCTGCGGGCCGGCGGCCGCATGTTCGCCGCCCAGGCCCAGACCCGCACCGTGAAGTTGCACGTCACGCTGCGCAAGGCGTTCGGGTTCGGGTCGATGGTGATGTCGATGGTGTCCTTCTCGGGCCAGAGCGTCTCGCTGGCCTTCCCCGGGGCGATCCTGGGCGCCATGGGAGCGAAGGGAGCCGGCAACGCCCTGGGCGCCGACGAGGAGGAGGTTGCCGCCCTCCAACAGGTCGAGATGGAGGCCGCCTACCGCAGCGCCTCGGGCCTCGGCTTCGACGAGCTCATTGACCCCCGCGAACTGCGCAACGCCCTGTTGACTGGCCTGCGCCGTGGCCTCTCCCGCCGTCAGGCCGCCCCCGAGCCGACGTCACGGGTGGCCATCGCCCCGTGAGCCGACTGGTTGTCGTCGACACCGGAATGCGCGTCGGAAGCACCCCGTGTAGGTGGCAGGCTGGCAGCACGACTTTCCCGAACGGAACTCCATGAGCCCCTCACCACTCTCGCGGCGGATCAGCGCCATCTCCGAATCGGCCACCATGGCCGTCGACGCACGCGCCAAGGCCCTCAAGGCGGCCGGCGAGCCCGTCATCGGCTTCGGTGCCGGCGAGCCCGATTTCGTCACCCCCGCCCACATCGTGGAGGCGGCCGTGGCCGCCTGTCGCGACGCCACCAACCACCGGTACACGCCCGCCGGAGGCCTGCCCGCCCTCAAGGATGCCCTGGCCGACAAGACCGAGCGGGACTCCGCCTGGCGGCCTGAGGCTTCCGAGATCCTCGTCACCAACGGAGGCAAGCACGCCGTCTACAACGCCTGCGCCACGGTCATCGACCCCGGCGACGAGGTCCTGCTGCCTGGGCCCTACTGGACCACGTACCCCGAGTCGATCGCCCTCGCCGGTGGCGTGCCCGTGGTGCTGACGACCGACACCGCATCGGGCTTCCGGGTGACCGTCGAGCAACTCGAGGCTGCCCGTACCGAGCGCACGAAGGCACTCATGTTCGTGTCGCCGTCGAACCCGACGGGCGCCGTCTACCCGGCCGACGAGATCGCCGCCATCGGCCGATGGGCCGTCGAGCACGGCATCTGGGTGATCACCGACGAGATCTACGAGCACCTCGTCTACGACGGCCACGAGCACCATTCGATACGGGCGCTCGTTCCCGAGATCGCCGACACCTGCCTGGTCGTCAACGGCGTCGCCAATACCTACGCCATGACCGGCTGGAGGGTCGGGTGGCTGCTCGGCCCGGCCCACGCCATCAGGGCCGCCACCAACCTGCAGTCCCATGCCACCAGCAACGTCTCGAACGTGTCGCAGATGGCCGCCCTGGCAGCGGTGTCGGGCGGCCTCGAGGACGTGGTGATGATGCGTGAGTCGTTCGACCGTCGACGTCGGCGCATGGTCGAGATGCTGCGCTCGATCGACGGGGTCGAGTTGATGACCCCGCAGGGCGCCTTCTACGCCTTTCCCGACCTGTCGGCGTTCCTCGGCCGCACCATCGCCGGGAACACCCCGGAGACCACGGTCGACCTGGCGGCGCTGGTCCTCGACGAGGCCAGGGTGGCGATCGTCCCCGGCGAGGCCTTCGGCGCGCCGGGCTACGCCCGATTGTCGTTTGCCCTCGGCGACGACGACCTCGGCGAGGGCATCACCCGGATCGCCGACCTCCTGAACGGCTGATCCCGTGGTGAACCCGGCACCCTGCGGTTCCTGGGCGTCGCCGATCACCGCCGAGTCACTGGTGGCCGGCGCTGCCGGGCTCGGTGAGGTCGTCGTCGACGGCGACAGCGTCTGGTGGGCCGAGTCTCGGCCCGACGAAGGTGGCCGGACGGTGGTCGTGTGCGACGGCATCGACGCCCTCGGTGCGGACGCCAACGTCCGGACCCTTGTCCACGAGTACGGGGGCGGCGCCTGGTGGGCATTCGACAGCGTCCTCGTCCACAGCGAGTTCGATGACCAGCGGCTCTGGCGACAGGATCCCGACGGCACCCGGACGGTGCTCACCCCGGAGTCCGAGGTGCCGCGGGGCTTCCGGTTCGCCGATGGACGGCCCACTCCGGACGGCCGCTGGTACGTGTGCGTCCGGGAGGACCACCATCGAAGCGGCGAGCCTGCCAACGAGGTCGTGGCCGTGCCGCTCGACGGCTCGCAGCAGGTCGAGGTGCTCGTGTCGGGACCGGACTTCGTGTCGTCGCCCCGGGTTTCACCGGACGGCCGTCGCCTGGCGTGGATCCAGTGGGACCACCCGGACCTGCCCTGGGACGACAGCGAGCTCTGGGTTGCCGACCTGGGCGACGGCACGGTCGAGGGAGGGCGCTGCGTGGCGGCGGCGGGGGAGTCTTTTTTCCAGCCCGAGTGGCGGGCTGACGGGACCCTGCACGTGGTCAGCGACCGGGACGGCTGGTGGCACCTGTACCGGCTCGAAGGTGACGACCTGGTCCGGCTGACGGCCGGCGAGTTCGAGGTCGCCACGCCCCAGTGGGTGTTCGGGCTCTCCCGGTACGCCTTCGTCGGCGACGACGTGTGGTTCGCCCGCCGGGAGGGCGGTGTCGACCGACTCGCCCTCCTGCAGGCCGACGGCACCGTCGACGACATTCCGCTTGACGCCACCTCGATCGGGTCGCTGGCCGCCCGGGCTGACGGCGTGGCGGCCGTGGCCGCCTCGTGGACCACCGAACCCGAGGTGGTGACGGTGACGCCCGCCGGAACCGGGATCCTGCGCCCCGCACGCGACCTCGGACTCGCCCCGGCCTGGCTGCCCGTCCCCGAACCGGTCCGCTATCCGACCTCCGGTGGCGAGCACGCCCACGCCCTCGTCTATCCGCCCGCCAACCCCGACCAGGCAGCTACAGGGGGGGAGCGACCGCCACTGATCGTCCTCGTCCACGGCGGCCCGACCGGCTGTGTGCGCACCCACCTCCAACTCGGCATCGCCTTCTGGACCAGCCGGGGCTTTGCCGTGGCCGACGTCGACTACCGGGGCTCGACGGGCTACGGCCGGCCCTACCGGCATCGCCTGCGTGGCGGCTGGGGGGTGCTCGACGTGGACGACTGCGTCGCCGTGGCCCGCTTCCTCGCCGACCGGGGCGACGTCGACGGCGAGCGGCTCGCCATCCGGGGAGGTAGCGCAGGCGGCTTCACCGTGCTGGCCGCCCTGACCTTCCACGATGCCTTCGCCGCTGGGGCCAGCCGCTACGGCGTAGCCGACCTGGCGGCGCTGGCCGCCGACACCCACAAGTTCGAGGCCCGCTACCTCGACCGACTGGTCGGCCGCTGGCCGGAGGACGAGGCCGTGTACCGGGAGCGCTCGCCGATCCACCACGTCGACCGCCTGTCCACGCCGCTGCTTCTGCTCCAGGGTTCCGAGGACCCGATCGTCCCGCCCAACCAGGCGCACCTCATGGCCGATGCCCTGGCGGCCGCCGGCATTCCGCATGCCCTCGTGGAGTTTCCCGACGAGGGCCACGGTTTCCGGAAGGCCCCAAACGTCGTCCGCGCGCTCGAGGCCGAGTTGGCCTTCTTCGCGGAGCGCTTCTGCTTCGAGCCCGCCGACGACCTTCCGATCCTCGAGATCCACACGTAGTTGGATCGTCCCGGACCATGGGGTTGTGGCCGGGTCCGTCATCGTGTCTACACTGGTGGGCGATGCGACAGAACTTCGACCTCCTGCTTCTGACCTAGGGCGAGCGCCCACATACGCGTTCGTCCGAACCTCCCGCCTCCGGGCCGGGGGGTTCTTCGGTTTTCGGGGGTAGTTCGCCCGCATCGACACGAGTCCACACAACGATTGACAGAGCAACCAGATAGGAACACGCCATGAGCGCAACGACAGCGAAGGAACGGGTGGTCATCTTCGACACCACCCTCCGCGACGGCGAGCAGTCCCCGGGCATCTCCCTGGACGTCGGCGAGAAGCTCGAGATCGCGGACCAACTGGCGCGCCTGGGCGTCGACTACATCGAGGCCGGCTTCCCGATCGCCAGCCAGGGCGACTTCGACGCCGTGCATGCAATCGCCTCGTCGGTGCGTGGCCCGGTCATCTGCGGCCTCTCCCGTACGGCCCACAAGGACGTCGACCGCTGCTGGGAAGCCATCGAGCCTGCCGAGAAGCGGCGTATCCACATCTTCATCGCCACCAGCCCCACCCACATGGAGCACAAGTTGCGCATGAGCCCCGCGCAGGTGCTGGACGAGGCGGTCTCGGCCGTGTCCCGGGCACGTGAGTACACCGAAGACGTCGAGTTCTCGCCGGAGGACGCCTCCCGCTCCGACTTCGACTTCATGTGCGACGTGCTCCAGGCTGCCGTCGACAACGGTGCCAGCACCCTCAACATCCCCGACACGGTCGGCTTCGCCGTGCCGGTCGAGTGGGCCGAGCGCATTCGGGCGATCCGCCAGCGGGTGTCGGGTGAGTACGTCATCAGCACCCACTGCCACAACGACCTCGGCCTCGCCGTCGCCAACTCGCTGGCCGCCGTCTCCGCGGGCGCACGCCAGGTCGAGTGCACCGTCAACGGGATCGGTGAGCGGGCGGGCAACGCGGCCATGGAGGAGATCGTCATGGCCATCCGTACCCGCGAGGAGCAGTTCCCCGAGGTCGAAGTGGGAATCGAGATCGGCGAACTGGCCCGCTCCAGCCGAATGGTGAGCCGACTCACGGGCTACCCGGTGCAGTTCAACAAGGCTGTGGTCGGGCGCAACGCCTTCGCCCACGAAGCGGGCATCCACCAGCACGGCGTGCTCCGGGAACGGACCACCTACGAGATCATGGATCCGCAGGCCGTCGGTGCCGGCGAGAGCCAGATCGTGCTCGGCAAGCACTCGGGCCGGGCGGCCCTCAAGGACACGCTGGCCAAGATGGGCATCGAGATCCATGGCGATGTCCTCAACGCCACCTTCGCCCGCTTCAAGGAGTTGGCCGACCGCAAGGTGCAGTTCACCGATGCCGACCTCGAGGCCCTGGTGGCCGAGGAACTCGGCGGCGCCGTTGACCACGAGTACGGGTTCGTCAGCCTCGACGTGAGGGGCGGGACCGTGAACACTCCGACTGCCGACTTGGTGTTGCAGGTGGCCGGCCGGCGGGTCGAGGCGACTGCCACCGGCGACGGCATGGTCGATGCCTCGTGCACCGCCATCAAGCAGGCCACCGGTGTCGAGGGTCGGCTCACCGACTACACGGTGCTGTCGGTGACCGGAGGTGTCGATGCGCTCGCCGACGTGGTGCTCTCGTTCGAGAGCAGCGATGGCGTCAAGGTCTCGGGGCGCGGTCTTTCGACCGATGTGGTCGAGGCGTCGGCCCGGGCGTTCGTAGCTGCACTCAACAAGATCGCCCGGGTGCGGGCCACCGGCGAGGACCCCAACGCCGTGGACCGTCCCGGCCACATCGGCTGATCAGGCCTCGGCGGGTTCCTCTTCGCGACGGAGCGCCTGCCAGGCCATCGTCCCCATGCCGCCCAACAGTGTGAGCGTGAAGAACACGCTCACGCCCAGCACGAGGCTGCCCGACTCGGTGGAGATGTAGTAGCGGCCGAACAGGCAGTCGTAGTCGCCGATGCGCTCGTACCCGTAGGCGCAGTCGCCGCCGTAGGCGGCGTCGTATCCGTAGGCGGCGTCGTATCCGTAGGCGGCGTCGTATCCGTAGGCGGCGTCGTATCCGTAGGCGGCGTCGACGCCGTATGCGATCCCCGAGGCCCGACCCGATCCATAGTCATCGAGGGCACTGTCGTCGGGCTCCGTGATCCCCTCGACGGCCGCCGCCGTGGAGGTCGTCGTCGCCATGGTGGTGGTCGTCGCCATGGTGGTGGTCGTCGCCATGGTGGTGGNCGTCGTGGTCGTGGTCGGCGCGAGTGTTGTCGTGGTCGTGGTCGTGGTCGGCGGAATTGCNGTGGTCGTGGTGGTCGGTGAGATGGTTGTCGTGGTGGTCGGTGAGATGGTTGTCGTCGTGGGGAGGGTGGCGTTGCGGGTTGCCGGCTCGTCGCCGCCTCCGCCACAGGCGGCGAGGGCGACGCTGGTCAGGAACAGGAAGGGGAACGCACGCCACANGATGACGAGTCTGTCAACTGTGCGGCGCCGAACCCGCGATGGCCACCCGCCGTCTAGAGGTTGACCACGTCGGTGCGATCCAGCCCCTCGAGGGCGTTGGCCTGGAGGCGACCGTAGCTGTACGACCACAGGTCCTCGCCGATGACGAGGGTGCGCTGGATCGGTGGAGTCCAGTTGTAGTCGTACTCCTCAGGAATACAGGTGGTCAGTTGCTGGCCTTCAGGAACGAGTTCCGTGAAGGTCTCGAGAACGTCTGGACCGACTCCCAACCCTTCGGCGATGTCGAACCAGTCCTCCTCCCCGAACGTCTGGCACCAGAATCCCTTCATCTCGGGCCAGGTGTCGTCGCCGCAGAGCATGTACACCGCCCGGTCGAGTGGCAGGCCGATCTGGATCTCGTCCAGTCCGATCTCGCCCGGGTCGATCGTCGGGCAGGGTGGCTCGACGAGCGGCTCCTGCTCGTCGNATTCGGGCAGGTGGTCGATGCGGCCGACCTCGGTGATCGTGCCATCNGCGATCTGAAGGGCCACGGCGGCTGCCTCACCGGAGTTCCAGTCCTGGAAGGGGAGAACGGCCAGGTCCAAGGGNGCCCACCANAGGAANGCCCGGTGGTCCCACTCGGCNCTGCTGCTGCCACCACCGCCGGGTGCCCAGGTGTCNAGGGCCGTCGGGTTGTCGAGGTCGGAGACGTCGAACAGCGTGACCTTGGTGCCCATGGTGCGGCCGGTCTCGGTGGCCTCCTGGCCGATGCCGAGCACCAGGTCCCCGTCGATCGGGTGGAGGTAGCCGCTGTAGCCGGTGATCTTGAGTTCGCCGCGCACGACCGGGTTCGCCGGATCGGAGAGGTCGATCGTGTAGAAGGGGTCGGTCTGGCGGAAGGTCACGACGTAGCCGACGTCGCCGACGAAGCGCACTGCGTAGATGCGTTCACCCTTCCCCATCTCGCCCACCTGGCCGACCTGGACGAGGTCTTCGCCGGTGTCAGCCGCCAGGACGGTCACGACGGACTCACTATCGTCTCGGAACCCCCACGGACCACCCAGGGTGGTGGCGACCCGCAGGTGCCCGGCGTGCTCGGACATCGAGAACTGGTTCAGGACGTGTCCCGGCACGGATCCCGAGCCCACGTACACCGTGGCAGTGGGGTCACTCACCTGGAACTGGTGGATCGAGGTGGCGTAGTTCCTGTCCATCTCCTCCCAGGAGGCCTCGTCGTCCACCGGGTCGACGTAGCTGGTGGTGGCCACGTAGAGGTGCCCGCCGCCCGCGTAGATGGTCTCGCCGTCGGCCAGTACCGAGGTCGTGTCGGGGGCAACCATGGGGGCGGACAGGTCGACGGTGACCACCGACAGCGTCGAGAAGCCGGCGAACTCGGTGGGGTGCGACACGCGGTCACAGTCGACGAGAAGGCCGTCGGTGAGGGTGCCGTCTGCGGTTTCGTGGACGTACGACGGCAGCCAGTCGGCGACCACGGACTCGGCGATGATCTGCCGGTTGAACTCGGTGGCGCGTTCCTCGCCGGCAGAGTTCTGCGGATAGACGAACGGCAGTTGCTCGGGGCCGCTGGTGAGCACCACCCGGGCGGCACCGTTGACGACGCGGGCGCTCACGTAGCGGCCCTCGACCGTGAGGGTGTTGGCGATGCTCAGGTCGGCTTGGTCGGAGAGGTCGACCTCGATCAGGGNGGTGAGCGACTTGTAGTGGCCGGGGGCCACGAGTCGGCTGATGGCGGCGTTTCCGGAATCGACACTGCCGTCCTCTCCCACCCAACCCTCCGTCTGGGCCAGCACGAGGAGGCGGTCACCGTCGAGCAGCATCTCGGAGCCCCAGTGGCCGGTCAGTTCGATNGAGTCGGTGAGGACGGCGGTCCCGCTCGAGACGTCGACGTGGTGCAGCCACTGGTCTTCGACGATGAGGATCCGGTTGCCGTCGGTCTTGATGAGGTCGGGCTCGTCGATCCCGAGTTCCTGGACGTTCGTGCCGGAGAAGTCGACGCCGGCCTCCAGACTCGAAGAGCCGCCATCCGCCTGTGTCGCAACCGCGTNTGACGCGGTCGGAGCGTCAGACCCTCCTCCCATCGGCACCGATTCGGGCATGGCCATGGCGACGTCCATGACGACGTCGTCGANCGCCATCCTCACCATGGGGCCGCCGTACCAGCCGCCCCCCTGG
Source organism: Acidimicrobiaceae bacterium (assembly GCA_002699725.1). Classification (GTDB taxonomy): domain Bacteria; phylum Actinomycetota; class Acidimicrobiia; order Acidimicrobiales; family MedAcidi-G1; genus S20-B6. Next base: position 4,121 of record PACE01000012.1, on the reverse strand, counting down.
AGTCCGTAGGGNCCTACCCGTGCCGAGGCTTCGGCCCACAGGTAGGTGAGCAGATCGTCGCAGGCCGTGAACGGCACGAGGGCGCTTACGAACATGAGGTCGCCCAACTCCACGATCGGGAGCGTGGTCGTGGGGGCGACGGTGCTCGTGCCCGGCAAGGTCGTCGTGGGGGCGACGGTGCTCGTGCCCGGCAAGGTCGTCGTGGNGGCCGNCCCGCTCGTGNTNGTGNCCGGCAAGGTCGTCGTGGTGGCCGGCCCNCTCGTGGTGGTGGTCGGGATCGAGTTCTTGTCGGGCAGGGACGTCGTGCCGGAGGCACCGGGGTCCGTCGTGTCACTGCCGCAGGCAGCCGCGGCGAAGGCGAAGGTCAGGAGGATGGCAGTCAGGCGTCGCATGGTTGGCTCCGGGTCTCGGCGTTGTTCCAGTGTGTCAGACGACCGAGGCCGGCTCGCAGGTTCCCGTTCCCGAAGGATTTGTCAGGTGGTGGTGGGCAACCAGGCGGGACGCGAGGCCTCGAAGGCGTCGATGTCCTCCTCGTGGCGAACTGTGATGCCGATGTCGTCGAGTCCTCGGAGGAAGCGCTCGCGGGTGGAGGCATCGAGCGGGAACGAGCAGGCGATGCCGGCGTCGGGCGCCTCGAGTGTGAGGTTCGCCACGTCGACGACGATCACGAGGTCGGGGTCGGCCTCGACGGCGTCGAGCAGTGCCTCGCCCACCTCGGTCGGAACCTGCACGGGGACCAGGCCGTTCTTGGTGCAGTTGTTGCGGAAGATGTCTGCGAAGCGGGGTGAGACGACCGCCCGGAAGCCGTACTGGTGGATCGCCCACACNGCGTGCTCGCGCGACGAGCCCGTTCCGAAGTTGGGGCCGGCCACCAGCACGCAGGCTCCCTCGAATCGCTCGTCGTTGAGGACGAAGTTGCGGTCGTCGCGCCATTCGGAGAAGAGGCCCTTCTCGAAGCCGGTGCGTTCGATGCGCTTGAGCCAGTCGCTGGGGATGATCTGGTCGGTGTCGACGTCCGAACGGCGNAGGGGCACGGCAGTGCCCGAAACGATCTCGACGGCTTCCATGTCGGTCTCCCTGCCTAACCCAGGTCGGCCGGCGTGGCGAAGGTGCCGGCGATGGCGGTGGCGGCGGCGACGGNCGGCGAGACCAGGTGGGTGCGCCCGCCCCGGCCCTGGCGGCCCTCGAAGTTGCGGTTGCTGGTGCTGGCGCAGCGCTCGCCATCGGTCAACTTGTCGGGGTTCATGGCCAGGCACATCGAACAACCGGGCTCGCGCCACTCGAAGCCGGCGGCGACCAGGACCTCGGGGATGCCCTCGGCAATGGCCTGCGCCTTCACTGCGCCCGATCCGGGCACGACCAGCGTGCGGACGCCTTCGGCGACCCGGCGGCCCTCGACGATCTTCGCCACGGCACGCAGGTCCTCGATGCGGCTGTTGGTGCACGAGCCGATGAACACCGTGTCGACGGGGATGTCCCGGATCGGCGTGCCGGCGCTCAGGCCCATGTACTCGAGCGCCCGGGCGGCGGACTCGCGTGCTGCCGGGTCGTCGAAGGCGTCCGGGTCGGGGACCGACCCGTCGATGCGGGTGACCTGACCGGGGTTCGTGCCCCAACTCACGTGCGGGACGATGTCGGCGCCGTCGAGGACGACCTCGTGGTCGAATACGGCGTCGTCGTCGGTCACCAGCGAACGCCAGTCGGCAACGGCGGCGTCCCAGTCGTCTCCGTCCGGGGCGTGGGCACGNCCTTCGAGGTAGGCGAAGGTGGTGTCGTCCGGGGCGATCAGGCCGGCCTTGGCGCCCGCCTCGATCGACATGTTGCACACCGTCATCCGCCCCTCCANCGAGAGGCTGCGGATCACCTCGCCCCGGTACTCGATGACCGATCCGATGCCGCCGCCGGTGCCGAGGCGGCCGATGATNGCCAGGATCACGTCCTTGGCCGTCGAGCCCTCGGGCAGCGTGCCGTCCACCGTGACGGCGAGCGTGCCCGGCCGCTGCTGGAGAAGCGTCTGGGTCGCCAACACGTGCTCGACCTCGCTGGTGCCGATGCCGAACGCCAGGGCGCCGAACGCCCCGTGTGTGCTGGTGTGGCTGTCGCCGCACACCACGGTCATGCCGGGCAGGGTGAGGCCCATCTCGGGGCCGATCACGTGCACGATGCCCTGGCCCGGGTCGCCCATCGGATAGAGGCGGACCCCGAACTCGTCGCAGTTGTTGCGCAGCGCCTCGACCTGCTTCCGGCTGACCGGGTCGGCGATGGGCTGGTCGATGTCGGCCGTGGGGACGTTGTGGTCCTCGGTGGCGACCGTCAGGTCCGGGCGGCGCAGTGGGCGACCGGCCATGCGGAGGCCGTCGAAGGCCTGCGGGGAGGTCACCTCGTGGACCAGGTGCAGGTCGATGAACAGGAGGTCGGGCTCGCCGTCGGCAGCATGGACGACGTGTCGGTCCCATACCTTCTGGCTGAGTGTCTGTCCGGACATGCGCGTTTCTCTTCGGATCGGGTGGACCCTCAGGCTACGGGACGTCGTCGACGCTTCTCCAACCTGTTGTGGCCACCCAATGGGGCGAAGATCAGAGAGCAGAAAGAAACTGCAGTACGAGCGACCGATCAGNCGCCGTCAACCCCATGAACGCATCCCGCGCCGATTCGGCCTCACCCCCGTGCCAGAGGATCGCTTCTTCGATGCTTCGAGCCCTTCCGTCGTGGAGGTAGTGCTCGTGGCCGACCACGCCGGTGAGGCCGATGCCCCAGAGGGGGGCGGTGCGCCATTCGCTGCCGGTGGCGACGCCCTGGGGNAGGTCGTCGGCNAGGTCGGGGCCCAGGTCGTGGAGGAGCAGGTCGGTGAACGGGGTGATCACCTCGTCGGACAGCGCCTGCACGTCGACCACCGTGGTCGTGTAGGGCTCGGTGCGGTGGCAGGTGGCGCAGCCGACCTGGACGAACCAGGCGGCGCCGGCGCGTACATCGGGGTCGTCCCGGTCCCGGATCGCCGGAACGGCGACGGTNCGNGTGTAGAAGGCGGTGTCGTCGAGGAAGTCGTCGCCGAAGNGNTNGGCNGCCAGGNCGTGGTCGAGGTGCAGGTCGACGTCGAAGGCATGCCTGGTCGTGGCGAGGATCGAGGCGTGCTGGGCCTTCCAGCCGAACCGGCCAGCCGCGGGTGACCCGTCGTCACCGGTGGCCTCCTGCAGTCGGCCGCTGACGCCGTCCCCGTCGGAGTCGTCGGGGTCGGCCANGGCCCGCAGGTCGTCGACGGAGATGGCCTCGAGCAGTCCGCCGCCGAACACCGGTGGGGCGGCACGCAACGAGGTCGCCAGGCCGGTGACGTCGGCGCCGTCGACGGACACCACGGGCCGTCGNAGCGAAAAGGCCGTCCCGTCGGGATAGGTGCCTGGTTCTTCCAGCCANTCGACGNTCAGGAGNCCGTCGGCGTCCGAGCCGCGGTCCTGGATCTGCTGGCCCAGGACCGGGTGCGGTGAGCCGTCGGCGAGGCCGAGGAGCAGGACGGGTCCTGCGTCCGCCACGAACCCGTCGGGACCCGGGGAGCGACCGTTGTTNACGTGGCAGCCGAGGCAGCCGTCGGCGTTGTGGGTNGCGCCGAGNCCGTCCTCCGAACTGAAGGGGTGCTCGAAGGGGACGTCACCGTCGGCGAAGCGGATGCGGTCCGGCAGGCCCATGCTGCGCGCCGAGAGGCTGAACGCCCGTTCGCCGGCGTGGACGGTGGTCGTGCCTCCGCCCGAGCGCAACAGAAGATCTGGGGCTGCGGTGGCGAGGACGGGCGTCGCGAGTGTCGACGCCGGTCCCCGGTCGATGAGCAGCCAGGCCAGTCCGACGAGCCAGATCAGGCCGGCGACAGCGAAGAGGCTCCGGAGGCGCTTAGCCTCCGGCCGGCTCATAGCAGATGATCGCTCCGACCTCGTCGCCGGTGCGCGGCGCGAGGTCCGGCCCGATCGTGTCGATCCTCGAGCAGGCGCCGTTCGGGTTTGTCGACACGGTCAGCACGTCGCTGGAGATGTTCCCCGCATCGTCCGCAACCATCGTCAGGCGGTACGAATAGTCGCAGAGCGCCGGGTCGAAGGATTCGTAGGACCCGGGGCAGCTATGGAAGTGCACGGTCT
>PACE01000011.1 GCA_002699725.1 Acidimicrobiaceae bacterium | reverse complement strand
CGACGCCCCACCGGTTGACGACGCCCCACCGGTTGACGACGCCCCACCGGTTGACGACGCCCCACCGGTTGACGACGCCCCACGGTTGGAGCTGCCGCCCCTGGTCGACGAGGGCGGTTCGCTTCCCGCGTTCAACGGTGGCGGTCATCGGACCGGAGGATCGCGCGGATCGAGTGCCGGGCGCGTGCCTCCGCACAACCTCGACGCCGAGGCCTCGCTGCTCGGTGCCATGTTGCTGTCAAGGGGCGCCATTGCCGATGCCATCGAGATCCTCGAGCCCGACCACTTCTACAAGCCGTCGCACGGCCACGTGTTCGAAGCCATCTCCACGCTCTACGGCTCGGGTGAGCCGGCCGATCCGGTCACCGTTTCGGAGACTCTCGCCCGCGCCGGCGTGCTTGACCAGATCGGCGGACCCGGGTTCCTCCTCCAACTGCAAGCCGCCACGCCGGCCACCTCGAGTGCCCCCAAGTACGCCCGCATCATCCAGGAACACGCCACGCTGCGTAGTCTCATCGGCGCTGCCAACGAGATCGCCGAGATCGGCTACGGCCGGCCTGACGACGTCGTCAAGGCGGTGGACGAGGCCGAGAACCTGGTGTTCCAGGTCGGCCAGGGCCGAGTCGCCGACACGATGTCGAGGATGCGCGACCTGCTCGACGCCAACCTCGACCAACTCGAGAAGCGCTTCGAGTCGGGCAAGCCCATCACCGGTACCCCCACGGGTTTCGCCGACTTCGACTTGCTGCTCTCCGGCCTGCAGCCCAGCAACCTCATCATCGTCGGGGCCCGTCCCGCCATGGGCAAGACGTCCTTCGCACTCAACATCGCCACGTCAGTGGCGATGGAGGCCGGCCTACCGGTCCTGCTGTTCTCGTTGGAGATGAGCCAGCTCGAGATCAGCCAACGCATCCTCTGTACCGAGTCACGCGTCGACTCCAAGAACGTGCGCAGCGGCCAGCTCCGCGACGACGACTGGTCCCGTATCAACCACGGCGTCGGCCGCCTGGCAGAGGCTCCGTTGTGGATCGACGACAACCCGGGAACATCGGTGATGGAGATCCGGGCCAAGGCCCGACGGCTCACCAGCCGGGTCGGAAAACTCGGGGTCATCATCGTCGACTACCTCCAGCTCATGACCGGCCGGTCCAACGCCGAGAGCCGCCAGGTCGAAGTCTCCGAGATCAGCAGGGGCCTCAAGATCCTCGCCCGCGAGCTCGACACGCCGGTGATCGGTCTCTCACAGTTGTCGCGTGCCCTCGAGTCCCGCCAGGACAAGCGCCCGATGCTGGCCGATCTGCGCGAATCCGGGTCCCTCGAGCAGGACGCGGACGTGGTGGTGTTCATCTACCGCGACGAGGTGTACAACACCGAGTCCCCCGAGATGGGCACGGCCGAAATCCAAGTGGCCAAGCACCGCAATGGACCCACCGGCAACGTCCGGCTGGCGTTCATGCCGCACCACACGCTCTTCGCCGACATGGCCCGGATGGGCTGACCGGATCTGACCTTCCGCATGTTCCTGGGCGAGGACCTGCTGGGGTGGTTGTTGCTGGCGTTGGGCGGGGCGATGGCGGTCGGCAACCTGGTGGCACTGGTGCGTCCCCCCGGCGGCGACCGGGACGTCGAGCGGCCACCGCTCGCCCGCACCCTGATCTACGTCGGTCTCGGGCTGGTGGTCGCCTTCTGGGCACTGGGAACGCTGACGAACTGACAGCTGCATCGTCGGGGACGAGGACGCGGACGCGGGACGCCGGTCGTGGCGGCCAGTCCGCTACCGTGCTTCGCCGGAGGTTTCAACATGACGAATGTGCTGGCCCAGTCCCTCACCGACGCCTGTGGCGTCGAACCCGGCTTCATCTGTGAGTGGGTGTTCGACACGACGGACAGTGAAGTGGTCGCCGAGATCGTGGGTTGGCTGGTCGAGCGTCCGCTCAAGATCGTGGTGATCCTGCTCGGCGCCTGGGTCGTGAATCGCCTCGTCACCCGGGCCGTGGACCGCCTGGTCAACCGGATCGTGGAGTCCCGCGTCCAGGAGGGACAGGAGGCCGAGTCCGATGACCTGGTCTCACGCATGGGGCGCAGGGCCCGAGGCAAGCTACAGCGGATCCACGAACAGACCGAACGGTCCAAGCAGCGGATCTCCACCCTGGGGGCGGTTCTGCGCAGCATTGCCAGCTTCGCCATCTACGCGATGGCCACCCTGGCGATGCTGGGCGAGTTGGGGCTCAACCTGGGCCCGTTCATCGCCGGCGCCGGCATCGTCGGCCTGGCGGTCGGCTTCGGGGCCCAGTCCCTGGTCGCCGACCTCATCGCAGGCGTCTTCATCGTCATAGAGGACCAGTTCGGCGTCGGTGACTTCGTCGACGTGGGCACTGCGTCCGGCACGGTTGAGCACGTCAAATTTCGCACCACTGTGATGCGCGACGTCCACGGCACCGTCTGGGTGGTGCCGAACAGTGAAATCCGTCGGGTCGGCAACTCGTCGCAACTCTGGGCGCGCACGGTGCTCGACGTGGACGTCGCCTACGACACGGACATCGACCTGGCGGCCAGCGTCATCAAGTCGGTCGCCGACGAGGTCTGGAACGAGGGTCTCGAATCAGCGACGATCCTCGAGGAACCCGAGATCTGGGGCGTGCAGAACTTCGGCGCCGACGCCATCTCGATCCGTCTGGCCGTCAAGACCGAGGCGGGCGAGCAGTGGGCCACGGGGCGGATCATCCGGGCTCGCCTCAAGAAGGCGTTCGACGTGCACGGCATCGAGATTCCGTTCCCGCAGCGGACCGTGTGGGTGAACACCGTGACCGACCGGACGAAGGCCGATGTGGCAGGCACCGAGGTGCGCGAGGACCTGTTGGAGCGGCGTTCGGGTGGTGACGGCGAGGAGTAGCCGGTTGGTGCCTGGTCAGGTGTCGCTGCGCTGGATGGCCCGTTCGTCGGTGCCGAGGTAGCTGGCGACCACCTTCGGGTCGTTGCGGACGACGTCGGGTACACCTTCGGCGATGACCTGGCCGGCCTCGAGGCAGTAGACGCGGTCCGACAGGGCCATGATCATCGGCATGTCGTGTTCGATCACGACCATCGTGGCACCGAGTTCGCCCTGGATGGCCTTGAGGAGCGGTCCGAATGCCTCGGTCTCGCGTTGGGCGATGCCGGCGGTCGGTTCGTCGAGGCAGAGGATCTGCGCGTCGAGGGCGAGGAGGCCGGCCAGTTCGACGATGCGGCGGGTGCCGGTGGAGAGTTCGGCGACGAAGACGTCGGCGTAGCGTCCGAGCCCAAGGAAGTCGATGAGTTCGGAGGCCTGTGCCCGCTTGGCACGTTCGGCCCTGCCGGAGTTGGGGAGGACCAGGGCGGTCGAGAGGAACCCGGTACGGCCACGGGCCTCGAGGGCCACTTGGACGGTTTCGCGGACGGTGAGTTCCGGGAACAGTCGGGCGGCCTGGAAGGTGCGGCCGAGGCCGGTGCGTGCGCGCTGGGAGGCCGACAGGCTCCCGACGTCCTTCCCGAGGATCTCGACGGTCCCCTCGGATGGCACGAACCCGCCGATGGCGTTCATGAGCGTCGACTTGCCAGCGCCGTTGGTGCCGATGAGGCCGACGACCTCACCGTGTTCGACCAGGATGGTCGCCCCGTCGACCGCGCGGAGGCCACCGAAGGAGACGGACACGTCCCGTACCGCGATCGCCGCGCCGTCGGGGGTCGTTCGATCGGCCCGTTTGCCGATCACAGACGTCGGCGGGGTGGTGAGCGTCTTGACCGGGGTCTCCGGGAGGCGGTTTTCCACCCAGGCGAGCAGGGCGTCGCGTGCCGAGTAGGCGATCTGGATCAGGCCGCCGGGGAAGTAGAGCAGCAGGATCAGGAGGCCGATGCTCGACGTGAAGAGCGGGACCAGGTCGTTGCCGGGCCAGAAGGCGGGCAGGCCGACGACCCAGAGGGCTCCGAGCACGGGGCCCATGAGGCTGCCGAGGCCGCCGATCACGATGATTGAGACCATGCGGAGCGAATCGCCGATCAGGAAGAAGCGGTCCCCGTAGCTGATCGACTGGACGAGGCCGCCAAGCAGCGCTCCGCCGAGCCCGGCGATGCCGCCGGCCAGCGAGAACGCCAGGAGTTTCGTCCGGGTTGGGGAAACGGTGTAGGCGGAGGCGGTGTCCTCGTTTTCGCGGACCGCGATGATTGAGCGGCCGATGCCGCTGCGGCGCAGTCGGGCGACCAGGGCGAGCACGATTGCGAGTACGGCAAGGCAGAGCAGGTAGTAGGAGCGTTGGGTGGTGAGGTCGAAGGGGCCGAGGCTGCCCCTTCGGTAGGTGACGGCGCGTTTGCCGTTGTCGCTCAAGATCGGTAGCCGGTAGAAGTACTGCTGGGCGGCCATGGCGAAGGCGAAGGTCGTCACCGCGAGGAGCAGGCCCTTGACGCGGAGGGCGCCGAGTCCGATCACTGCAGCCGATGCTGCACCGACGATGGCGGCGAGGAGCATGGAGACCAGGTAGGGCGTCTTCGGCAGGCTGACGCTGAAGAATTCCCACTTGTCGCCGATGCCGACGCCGACCGTGAGGCCGCGGTTGAAGGCTGCGGCGGAGAGTGCGCCGATGCCGGCAAACGCCATCTGGCTGAGCGACAACTGTCCGGCCCAGCCGGTGACGATGGTGAGAGAGATTGCGCAGATGGCGAAGGCGACGATGCTGGCGTAGAGGAGGTGTCGTGACGGGAGCGGCACGATAAACGGCATCGCCACGGCGATGAGAACGAGGGCGCCGAGCGCCAGGTGAGAGAGGTGCCGGACCCACCACACCTGGAGGAGGCGTTCGGGGACCGGTCGTTGCCGGGGAGTGAACGAGAAGGAGCTCTCCTCCTCGGTGCCCGAGCGGCTCTGGAGCGCCACGGCGATCACGACGAGCACGAACAGGAGCAGGTCAACGAGTCCCATCTGGTCCAGGAACACGAACTGCACGTGGGCTTGCGCGATCCCGATGACGACGCCGGCCGCCAGTGCCCGGGGGAACGAGACCATGCCTCCGATGACCGCTGCGGCGAGTGCCCGGATCATCGTGTTGGGGCCAAGGTTGGCGAGGCCCGTGATCCCGCCACGGTTTCCGGAGAGCATGATCAGCGAGATGCTCGAGAGTGCGCCGCCGACCGTCCAGACGAAGAGGGACACCAACTTGGGGTCGATGCCGGAGAGTCGGGCCAGGTCGGGGTTGTCGGCCGATGCCTGCACGGTCTGGCCGAAGACCGTCCGGTTGAGGAACCAGGCGAGGGCGATGGTGATCAACGGGACGACGAGGAGGATCGTCAGCTTGGCGCCCGTGATCCGCAGGCCGAACACGTCGTCCCAGGTGGTCGGGATCGCGACCGGGAAGCGGGCGCCGCGGGTGACTTCGAAGTCCGGATAGGCAGTCATGACGGCTTGCATCAACTGGGCGATGCCGATGGTGGCGACCAGCACGATCACCCGGGGCGAGGTGAACAGCCGACGGATCACCGCCCGTTCGACGAGGGCCCCGACGAGGGTGCCGACGAGCATTGCCGTGGCCAGTGCGATCCAGAACGGCCACTTGTAGTTGATGACCAGGAGGGCGAGCAGCCCGGAGGCCGGCAGGCCCATGTTGCCGACCGCCAGGTTGATGACTTTTGTGGACCGGTAGACGAGCACGATGCCGAGGGCGAGCAGCCCGAACACCATCCCGTTGATGAGTCCGTCGAACCAGAGTTGGCGGGTGGTCCAGACGGCGAGCACGGCCGGTTGTGAAAGTGGGACCAACTCGCCCATGTCAGCCGCCCTCCTTGCCCAGGAAGACGGCACGGGCAAGGTCGTCGCGTTCGAGGAGTTCCTGTGCCGGGCCTTCGAAGCGGATCTGCCCCTTTTCGAGGAAGATGGCCCGGTCGGCAACTGCGAGGGCGACATTCAGGGACTGCTCGACGATGATGATCGTCTGGCCCTGTTCCTGCAACCGTTCGATGAGGCCGAGCAGGTCCTGGACCACGGTGGGGGCCAGGCCGAGCGAGAGTTCGTCGATGAGCAGGATCTCGGGGTCGTGGAGCAGCACGCGTGCCAGGGCGAGCATCTGCTGTTGGCCACCGGACAGCGAGGCGGCTCCCTGGCCCTGGCGCTGGGCTAGGTCGGGGAACAGTTCGAGGACCCGGTCGATCCGGCCGGTGACGTCGTCGCGGTCCCGGCGGTGGATGTAGGCGCCCATGGTGAGGTTCTGGTGGACGGTCATGCCTGGGAACACGCCCTTCCCGCCGGGTAACTGGTGGACGCCGAGGGCGGCCCGCAACTGCGGCGACGTGTAGGTGATCGTCCGGCCGCCGAGGCGCACGACGCCACGGCGTGGGGTTCCGAGGCCGCTGATGACACGCAGGAGGGTGGACTTGCCGGCTCCGTTGGTGCCGAGCAGTGCGAGGGTCTCACCCTTCCTGAGCTCGAAGCCCACGTCGAAGAGCACCTGGACGGGTCCATAGCAGAAGTCCAGGTTGTTGACCTGCAAGGCGGGGATCTCGCCCGACTCATGGCGGCGCTTCTCTTCGTCCTGCTCGTCGAGCAGCTCCTGGACGTTGAGCGACAGGTCGTGGCGGATGTGGCGGGCGCCCCGGTAGAGGATCCAGCCGCCGAGGATCGAGGTGGGCACCGACAGGACGAGGGCGGTGGTGCGCGGGCCCCAGGCGTCAGTGAACAGCAGCGAGATGAGGCCGCCGCCGGCGGCGCCGATGAAGAAGATGTAGAGGGTGATGAGTGCCGTGCCGCTGCCGCGGAGGCGGTAGGGCACGATCGACTGCATCAGCGGCCCGACCATGGCGAAGGCGGCGATGAACAGCACCGTTTGGGGCACGCCGAAGGTGATGAAGAGTGGCACGTTCGGGACGGCGTACTGGATCGGCTTGAACAGGGTGCCGACACCGATGCAGATGCCGACCATGCGCAGCGAGCGGGTGGGGTCCTCGCGCCAGAGGCGGTCGAACTTGGGGCCGACGTAGAGGAGCCCCAACACGGCGAAGAGGCCGCCGACGGTGATGGTGATACCGCGGTCGAGCGGGTCCAGGTTCCAGCGTTCCTCGAGGTAGAGGCTCTCGAGGACGGGAACGGTGAAGAGGCCGAAGCCGAGGGCGCTGAATCCGACGACCACCGTCTTGATGGTCCGGATCTGCATGAGCCGGGAGAACGCCGCGTCGAGGGAGACCGGCAGTGGGTCCTCTTCGACGAACGATTCGCCGAGCACGTCGATCTTCTCCCACTGGCCGCGTGGCGGCTCCTTCAGGAAGAAGGCGGCGATCGCCAGCAGCGCCACCGGGATGCCGAAGAGGTAGTAGGCCCAGCGCCAGCCGTCGACCTCGCCGGGCCCGTTGGCGGCCACGGCCACGGCGCCGACGAGGACCGGGCTGAGAACCGCCACGAGGCGTGCTGATCCGCCCCCGATGGCGCCGAGGCGTCCGCGGATCCCGATGGGGTAGGTGTCGGCCAGCATCGACGAGTGGACCGGGATGGTGTTGGCCTTGGCGATGCCGACGCCGAATCGTGCCCAGAAGAAGGCGAAGGCGTTCGGGGCGAGGCCCGACAGGAACACCATGAACGTGAAGAAGGCGCTGGACCAGCCGATGATCGGGACTCGCTTCATGCGGTCGGCGGCCCAGCCCATCGGGATGGCGCCGAAGACGACGAAGGCGCTCGACGAGGCGGCGATGAACGTGATCGTGCCGTCGCTCACCCCGAACGTGTCGCGCATGTCGGGGGCGAGGACGGTGATCGCGGCGGTCTGGAGTTCGTCGAGCGAGGCGAGCAGCAGGAGCACCACGAACGTGGTGGCGCCTCCGCCCATGGCGAGGCCCTTGCGGATGCTGATGCCCTCAGACTTGACGCCGGGCAGGAGGTTGTCGGCGAACAGGACCTCCGAGGCGGCTTGCTGGGCCTCGCGGCGGGCCTCCTCCTCGAGGACTGTTGCCGCCAACGAGGCGGCGCCGGCGGGGGTGTTGCCGTCGGAGGGTGGGGGCTCTTCCATTGCCGGGTCGTCCACGGGGTGTGACCCTAATCGCGCCTGGAATCTGACGCGGCGTCAGGGAATGGTGGATCGAAGGTTTCCGGGCGGGGCGCCCTACCATCCGGGGGCCATGCCCGACCCCGTTGCTACCGCCTTCTGTCGTGACCGCTCCCTCGAACGGCTGGCTACCGAGCGGTTCGACCTACTCATCGTCGGCGGTGGGGTCACAGGAGCGGGCATCGCCCTCGACGCCGCCTCCCGCGGCCTGGCGGTAGCCCTCGTCGACAAGGCGGACCTGGCGGCGGGGACGTCGTCGAAGTCCTCGAAGCTGGTGCACGGAGGCCTGCGCTACCTCCAGCAGGGCGAATTCGGCCTCGTGTACGAGGCGCTCGCCGAGCGCCAGCGGCTGTTGCGCAACGCCCCGCAACTGGTGGTACCCCTGTCGTTCGTCGTGCCCATCCTGCGCAGCGGCGGGGTCATCGACCGACGCCTGGCCAGGGCCCTCGGCCTGGGACTCTGGCAGTACGACCTCTCTGGCGGCGCCCGTCTGGGATGGCACCGGCGCCTCGACGTCGACGGGGTGCTTGCTCGCCTCCCTCAACTCCGACGCGACGAGATCGCCTCGGGGTACCTCTACTGGGACGCCTGGGTCGACGATGCCCGACTGGCCCTGGCGCTGGCCCGGACGGCGGCCCTCGAGCACGGGGCAGTCGTGGCGACCTATGCGCGCCTGGCCGGGGTCGGACGGGAAGGCGGCCCGGGCGGCCGGGTGACGGACGCGGTGCTCAAGGTCGACGGTCGGACGATCGAGGTGGCCTGCGACGGCGTGGTCAACGCCTGCGGGGTCTGGGCCGAGGAGGTGCAGGGCCTGACCGGCGTGGCTGACACGTTCGACATCCGCCCTGCCAAGGGTGTCCACCTGACGGTGCCGGCCGAGCGGCTCTCGCCCGATGGCGCCCTGCTGATCCCGGTGAAGGGTGACAAGCGGAGCATCTTCGTGCTGCCCTGGCCGGGTGGTCGCACCTACATCGGGACCACGGACACCGACTTTGTCGGCGACCTCGACGAGCCTTTCTGCACGGCCGACGACGTCGCCTACCTCCTCGCCGCCGTGAACGCCTTGACCGATGCCGACCTGGTGCCCGGTGACGTGACCGGATCGTGGGCCGGCCTGCGTCCCCTGGTCGCCACTGCAGAGACGGAGCGGACCGCCGACCTGTCTCGCCGCCACATCGTGCAGTCGGATGGGCTGGGGGTGGTCACGGTGACCGGTGGCAAGCTCACCACCTACAGGCGGATGGCCCAGGACACCGTCGACGTCGTGTGTGAGCTGCGCGGCGAGCGGCGGCGTTGCCGGACGAAGAAGCTCCCGCTGCGGGGGGCGGGTGGCGCCGGGAGCGGCGGTTCCCACCTGGATGGCCGTTTCGGTGGTGAGGCGTCGGTTGTCCTCGACTTGGTGGAGGCCGACCCGTCGCTCGGCGAGCCGCTGGTGCCGGGCCTGTCCTATCTGCGGGCCGAGGCGGTCTATGCCGTGTGCCACGAGATGGCGACCACCCTCGACGACGTGTTGTCGCGCCGGACCCGGGCTCGGATCGAGGACCGTGCGGCCACATTGGACGCTGCCCCGGAAGTGGCGGCACTGGTCGCTGAGGCTGCCGGCTGGTCGGACGAGCGCCAGGACACTGAGTTGGCAGCGTTCCAGGCGTCGGTTGAAGCGGAGATGGCGGCCGAATCCCGCTAGGTGGTGCCCTTTTCCGGTGGGTGCCGGATGTCAGCCCTCTGGAACGTAGGTGTCGACGACGTTCTGCACCGTCTGCTCGAACAGGGCGGGGAGGTCGACCTGGGTGGTGAGGGCCAGGCGGGTCGAGGGGTCGACGTCGGGGTCCTCGACCCCGGACCAGACGGCGGTCCGGGAGCGCTCGGGTGTGATCGCCCGTTCGTCTCGCAGGGCGAGGACGAGGAACCCGCCCACGCAGATCAGGATCGCCCGCAGGGCGTCCCGGGCGTCCTCGCCGACCACGCCGGCGGCAGTCAACTCGCGGGCCATGGCGACCTCGAGGTGCTTGTTGAGCACGGAGGTCTCGCCGTGGAGCTCGGCCAGCCTGGTGATGCCCTGGTGGGCGAGGGCGCTCTCCCAGAGGTGGCGGGCCACCGACATGACCCGCTGGCGGGGCGTGTCGCCCGAGGTGGCCTGTTCGCCCAGGCGCTCGCCGTGGCGACGGATCACGGCATCGACGACGTCGTCGCGGCTNCCGACGTGCCAGTAGATNGTGGTGGTCGCCACNCCGAGCTCGCCGGCGAGGCGCCGCATGGTGAGCGCCTCCGGGCCGCCCTCGTCGACGAGCAGAAGAGCCGCTTTGACCACGTCATCCCGGTCGAGGCCGGCGTGCCGACTGGAGGTGCGCGTCGTTGCCACGACTTGCAGGGTAGCGGGCCGGTATGTGACAGTGTTCAAGACAGAAACCTTCCAGGAGCCCGCCCATGACCACGCCTTCGAATACTCCGGTGAGTACGGGACCCGAGCCGTACATCGTCGTCTCGTCCGACACCCACGCCGGCCTGAAGTGTGAGGAGTACCGGCCCTACCTCGAGTCGTCCCTCCACGAGGAGTTTGACGCCTACGTCGCCGAGCGCCACGAACACCGCCGCATCCAGGAGGAGGTGAACGCCGAGTTCCTCGAAGAGTGGGAGGGCGACAACGCCGAGGGACTCCTGGGCGCCTACGACCCCGACATCCGGGACAAGGTGCTCGACGCCGACGGCGTGGCCGGTGAGGTCATCTTCGCCGACGGCGACGCCGTCACCGGCCAGGAGTCACCTCCCTTTGGCGCCGGCCTGGCTGCCGGCCAGATCACCGACTCCCGGCAGGCCTTCGGCGGCGCCCGGGCACACAACCGCTGGCTGGAGGAGTTCTGCGCCACCAACCCGGTCCGCCGCGCCGGCGTGGCACTGGTGCCCATAACGCACGACGTCGACGAGGCCGTGCGCGAGATCGAGTCCCTGGCCGGCCGTCCCGGCATCCACGGGGTCATGATCCCGACCATGTGGCACGGCTTCGCTCCCTACGGCAGCGACCACTACGACAAGGTGTGGGCCGCCTGCGCCGCGACCGGTCTCGTCGTCCACACCCACTCGGGCGAGGCCGACTTCGGCGCCTATGGCGAGAACGTGGCCATGTACGTCAGCGAGGTGCCGTTCTGGACCCATCGGCCGCTCTGGCAGTTGTTGTTCTCTGGCAAGTTCGACCAGTTCCCCGGGCTGAAGTACTGCGTCGTCGAGAGCGGCTCCTACTGGCTCGGCGACCTGCTCTGGAAGAGCGACGTCAACTTCGGTGCCAGTTGGAAGATCAAGAAGATGGGCTCCCGGATGAAGGGCCTGCTCAGGAAACTGCCGTCCGAATACATCGGCGAGAGCATCTTCATCGGCGCCTCCACCATGTCGAAGGAGGAGATCCGTCGCCGCCACGTCAACGGCATCGATGCCCTCATGTGGGGCACCGACTACCCGCATCCGGAGGGTTCGTGGCCCAACACCGTGAAGCGCCTGGAGTCCGACTTCCGGGATGCCTCGATCGAGGACACCCGCCGACTCCTGGGGCTCAACGCCATCGACTGCTACGGCCTCGACTTCGACGGGCTGACCGCCATTGCTGCGGACATCGGCCCGACGCCCGAGTCGTTCGGCCAGGATCCCGACCTGCGCACGCCCGTCGGCGCTACCCGCAGCGCCCGCTGGTGGCTCGACGAGTACAACTGCTCGATGCAGTTCTGAGGAGGGCCCATATGAGCGGAATCAGCGTCCCCGAGAGCGATCACCACATCGTCATCTCGGCTGACAGCCACTGCGGTGCCGACCTGCGCGGCTACAAGCCGTACCTCGAGCAGAGGTTCCACGAGGACTTCGACGCCTGGGTCGGCTCGGTCGAGGCCGAGCATGCCCGCATCGAGGCGGCGTTCAAGGACAGTGACCGTTCGGTCCGCAACGTCGGCATCGACGGCGACCCGGTCCTCGACGCAGACCGCAACTACTCGACAGAGCGCCGCCTGCGCGAGCAGGAGGCGGACGGCGTCGTCGCCACGGTGTTGTTTCCGAACACCCAGCCTCCGTTCGCCCCGGTGGCAGCAACCTCCTTCCAGGCCCCTGGCTATGACGCCGACATCGACCAGCGCTGGGCCGGCCTTCGAGCCCACAACCGGTGGCTGTTCGACCTGATCAGCGAAGCCCCCGAGCGCCGGGCTGGTATCGCCCAGATCTTCCTCGCTGATGTCGAGGGCTCGGTCGCCGAAATCGAGTGGGCGGCAGAGAACGGCTTTCGGGGCGGAATCCTCCTGCCCGGGGCACCCCCCGGGTCACCGTTCGAGCCGCTCTACGCCAGTTGCTACGAACCGATCTGGGAGGCCGCCGAGGCCAACCAGATGCCGGTCAACCACCACTCGGGCGGCGCTACCCCCGACTACGGCGACCACTTTCCCTCGTCGCTGGCGATGTTCATGCTCGAGGTCACCTGGTGGAGCCATCGGGCGCTGTGGCACCTCATGTTCAGCGGCGTGTTCGAGAGGCACCCCGACCTGCAGTTCGTGAACACCGAGACCGGAACCGCCTGGATACCCGAGACCCTCGCCAGGCTCGACTCCTTCTACGACCGCATGAAGCACTCGACGTACGGCTCCGAGGCGGTCTTCGGCGGCATGGCCGTGGCCGGCATGTCGCTTACCCCGACCGAGTACTGGCAGCGGCAGTGCCACGTAGGCGCCAGTTTCCTGCGCCCGACCGAGGTCGACCTGTGCCGCGAGATCGGCATCGACAACGTCATGTGGGGATCCGACTATCCGCACATCGAGGGCTCGCATCCGTACACGAGGGAGCACCTCCGTCTCACGTTCGCCGACCAGCCCGAGGACGAGGTGATCAAGATCCTGACCACCAACGTGGCCGAACTCTACGATTTCGACCTCGAGGCGCTGCTGCCGTTGGCCGAACAGCACTGTCCGACGAAGGCCGAGGTCGCCACCCCCATCGACTACGCCGACATCCCTGACAAGGCCAAGGGCTGCCCGGGCATGGCACCCCAGAACCAGACGCAGGCGAACGCCGCATGAGCGGGGATTCGGACGCCAGCCTGGCGCCCCTCGAGATCGAAGGTGCCCTCGCCGTCGTCACCGGCGGTGCCAACGGCATCGGGAAGGGGATCGTGCGTGCGCTCCTCGAACGGGGTGCCACGGTCGTCATCGCCGATATCGAGGAACCGGTGCTCGACGCCACGGTCGCCGAACTCGGTGTCGAGTTTGGCGAGTCCGCCGTGTCGGGGGTGCAGACGGACGTCAGTGACGAGACCTCCGTCGAGGCGCTGGCCGACCACGTCTTCGCCACGTTCGGCAGGTGCAACGTCTTGTTCAACAACGCCGGCGTCGGTTCCGGCGGGGGCGGCAAGGCGTGGACCAACGAGCCCAACGACTGGAAGTGGTGCTTCGGGGTCAACGTCTTCGGCACGGCGCACGGCGTCATCTCGTTCGTTCCCCGCATGATCGAGTCGGGACAGCCCGGGCACGTGGTCAACACCTCGTCCGGTGACGGCGGCTTCGCCCCGGTGCCGATGGCGTCCGTCTACGCCTCGAGCAAGGCGGCGGTGTCTTGCTTCACCGAGGCGCTCCACCACCAACTGCTGGATGAGGCCGAGGGGATGGGTGCGTCGGTCTTCTATCCGTCGGGTGGCCTGATGAACACCGGGTTGTTCACGGCTCAGCGCAACCGGCCCGAACACCTGCAGCGCGTGCGTGGCGGTACGGGGCGGGCCAGCATGACCTTCGGCGAACTCAAGGCGCTGCTCGAGAAGGCGGGCCGCGACGTGAAGGTGGCCGACCTCGACGAGTTGGGCCGGTTCGTCGTCGGCTGCACGGCGGAGCGCCGCTACGTCATCGCCCGGGACCTGGACGACACGATCGACCTGCTCCACCGTCGGGCCGACGCCATCGGCCGCTTCGAGGTGCCCCCCCACCACGACATGGGGCTCTGAGCCCCCGATACCGTCCCGGACATGGAGGACCTCTGGAGCGACGCCGATTGCGGTTCGACCGATGCCCTCGACTGCTGCGCCTACGGGTCGCGGCTGCTCGGTGGCGACCGCTCCCTCGTCCTGCACGGCGGTGGCAACACGTCGGTCAAGGCCGACTGGACCGATGTCACCGGCCGCACCGTCGATGCCCTGTACGTGAAGGGCTCCGGGTGGGACCTGGCCTCGATTGAGGTTCCCGGGTTCACGCCGCTGCCGCTCGACCGACTCCACGAACTGCTTGGGCTGGACGCCCTCAGCGATGCGGACATGATGGCCGAGTTGTCGGCCGCCCGCCTGAATGCCGCTGCTCCACAGCCGTCCGTCGAGACCCTGCTCCACGCCTATCTGCCGTTTCGGGCGGTCCAACACAGCCACGCTGACGTGGTCCTCGGGCTCACCAACGTTGCCGACGCCGAGGACACCCTCGCCGAGGTCTATGGCGACGACGTGGTCATCGTGCCCTACGTGATGCCCGGCTTCGACCTCGCCGTAGCGGTGCGTTCCTGTTGGGACGACCAGGCCCACGACGGGACAGTCGGGGTGGTCCTGCGCCACCATGGACTGTTCACCTTCGGTGACTCCACCCGCGAGGCCTATGCCCACCACGTCGATCTGATCTCGCGCGCTGAGGCGTTTCTCGACCGGGTGGCTCCGCACGAGCCGGCGGGGCCGTCCGCAGCGGCCCAGGCCGTGCTGACCGAGTTGGCCGACCTGCGCCGTTCTGTCTCCGANGCAGCCGGACGGCCGATGGTGGTGTCNCGCCACCACGATGGCGCGATCGGCCGCTTCGTGGCCCGACCGGACCTCACCGACCTGACGGGTCGGGGACCACTCACCCCGGACCATGTGATTCGGACCAAGCGCACTCCGATGGTCGGCCGGGACGTCGATGGGTTCGTTGCCGCCTACGGCGTCTACTTCGAACGCAACGGGGGCCGCAGCGACGATGACCTGACGATGCTCGACCCAGCTCCACGGGTGGTGCTGGACCCGGAACTCGGGCTGCTGACCGCCGGCGCCACCCCGAAGGACGCCGACATCGCCGCTGACATCTATCGGCAGACCATCCCGGTGCTCGAGCGGCTCGAGGACGGCCGGGGCGGCTACGTGGCGCTCGACGAAGGCGACCTCTTCGACGTCGAGTACTGGGACCTCGAGCAGGCCAAGTTGCGTCGTGCCGGGGCGCCAAAGGAGCTGGCTGGGCACATCGCACTCGTGACCGGGGCTGCGTCCGGCATCGGCCGGGCCTGTGCCGCCGAACTCCTCGACCGGGGCGCCGCCGTCGTCGGCGTAGACCTCTCGGAGTCGGTGGTCGACACCTTCGACGGTTCGGCCTGGCTGGGGGTGGCTGCCGACGTGTCCGACCACGACGCCCAGGCGGCCGCACTGCGGGTCGGCGTCGAGCGGTTCGGGGGGCTTGACCTCGTGGTGGTGGGTGCCGGCATCTTCCCGGGCAGTTCGCCGATCGTCGACCTAGACCTCGACACCTGGCGCCTCACCATGGCCGTCAACGTGGACTCGGTGGCGGCCCTGTTCCGGGACGCTGCCCCGCTGTTGTTCCGGTCCCCGGTCGGGGGTCGGGTCGCGGTGATCGCCTCGCGCAACGCCACCGCTCCGGGGAAGGGTGCCGCCGCATACTCGACGTCGAAGGCGGCGCTGACCCAGCTGGCCCGGGTGGCGGCCCTCGAGTGGGCTGATCACGGCGTGCGCGTCAACGTCGTGCACCCCGACAACGTCTTCGACACGGCGCTGTGGACCGACGAACTGATCGCCGAGCGTTCCGCCGCCTACGGGATGACCCCCGAGGAGTACCGGCGGCGCAACCTGCTCGGCATGGAGGTGGGCGCCGCCAACGTGGCGTCGGTTGTGGCCGAACTCTGTTCCGACCGTTTCGCCGCCACCACAGGCGCCCAGATCCCGATCGACGGCGGCAGCGAGCGCACCATCTAGGAGCGGTCGTCAGGAGCGGGCAACCACGGCGGCTGCGACGACCACGTCCTCGACGGCCAGGCCCACCGACTTGAAGAGGGTGACCTCGTCGTCGTCCCGCCGGCCCGCCCGACCGCTGGCCAGTTCGGCCAGGTCGCCGACGATCCGGTCGAACGACCACGAGCCCGACGCTGCGTGGATGAGCTCGCCCGACTCCTCGGCAGCGGCCTCCCGGTCGTCGACGAACACCGAGGTGGTGGCCACGAGGTCGTCGTCGACCTCGCGGCGCGCTGTCGAGTAGGAGCCGACCAGGTTGACATGGGTGCCGGGCCGGACGGCGGCGGTGGGGATGACCGGCTCGGCGGCCGAGGTACAGCCGCACACGACATCGCATGCGGCCACCTCGTCGGCGGAGGCGGCGGAGGCGGCGCGTCCACCGGCATCGACCCCGTCGGCGAATGCTTCGCTCGATTCAGGCGAGCGGCCGCAGACGACGACCGACTCGATTCCCGGTCGCACCGCCAGCACGGCCTCGATATGGCCGCGTGCCTGGACCCCGGTGCCGAAGATGCCCAGTGTGCGGACGTCCGACCGGGCGAGAACGTCGGTTGCCAGCGCAGAGGCGGCTGGAGTGCGTAGTGCAGTCAGCGCCGACCCGTCGAGCGTTGCCAGCGGCACGCCGGTCTCCCGGTCGCAGAACAGGTAGTGGCCGTGGATCAGCGGCAGCCCCCGTGAAGGGTTGTCCGACACGACGGTCACGATCTTGACGCCGATGCCCGACGGGGCGACGGCCGGCATCATCAGCAGGTCGTCGGAGGGGCCCAGCGAGACCTGCCGGCGCGGGTGAAGCTCGCCGAGGTCGCGGAACGCCTCCCGAAGCAGCTCGATGGCGGCCGGCATGGGGACGGCGGCCACGATCGCTTCGGCATCGAAGTACGGAAGAGCGCTCATCGCAGTTGGAACCCGAGGCCGAGGGAATCTGCCGGGTCGAGCGTGAAGGTGCTGGTGGCGTGCCGGTGTGCCGAGCCCTCGATGGTGGTCACCACGGCACCGTCGTCGGAGACCGATTCGATGTGGCCGACGAACACGCCTCCGGCGATGCCTTCGTTGTGGAAGGCGGCGCCCACGCCGATGGACCCGTGATGGTGCAGGAGGGCCAGGCGGGCCGACGTGCCCGACCCGCACGGCGACCGGTCGACCTGGCCGTCGGCGAAGATCGTGGCGTTCCGCTGGTGGAGCGGGTCCGCGCCGGGCGTCTCGTGGAGGATCGTGCCGTAGCAGCCCGACAGCCGGTCGTCGGTCGGGTGGACGGCCGAACCGTGTCCGGCGAGTGCGACCTTGACCTCTCGACCGAGTGCGATGAGGTCGCCGACGTTTTCGGAGGTCACCGTGACGCCCAGGTCGTCGATCGCCACCGAGGCGTAGAAGGCCCCGCCGAACGACATCTCCGCCTCGACCAGTCCAAACGAGGTGTCCACCTCGATGCCCGTGGCGCTCACGTACGAGGACACGTTGCGAAACCTCACCGACGCCGTCCGCCCGTCAGCGATCCGGGCCACGATGGGGAGCCGTCCGGAGGGAACGTCGACCACGACCTCAAGGCGGTCGGACCCGGACGGCACGTCGACGATGCCCTCGTCCACGGCCCAGGTCACCAGGGCGATCGTGCCGTGGCCGCAGGCCGTGCTGAAGCCGTCATTGTGGAAGAACACGACGCCGAGGTCGCCGCGTTCGTCGTCGGGCGGGACGACGAATCCGCCGTACATGCCGGCATGGCCGCGGGGCTCGTTGACGAGGAAGCGCCGCAGTTCGTCGAGGTGAGTCTCGGCCCAGGAGCGCCGATCGAGGACGGTGGCACCCTCCATTGGGCCGGCGTCGACGATTCGGAAGGGCTCGCCAGCGGCGTGGTAGTCGGCGGTCGTGAGCGTTTCGCCGGGTCCGGGGATCACGGCGGCACCCTAGTGGGGCGACGGATCGGCGGCCGTGGGCCGGTGAGCGGGCATGATGCGCGTATGGGCACCGGCGCGTTCCGTCTAACCGACGACCAGGCGGCGGCGTTTGTTCGGGACGGCTTCGTCGTACTCGACGGGCTCGTCGATCCGGCCCTGTTCGGTCCGCTGCGCCGGTGCTTCGACCGGTTGTTCCGGGGCGAGTTCGAGACGGGGGTCGAGCCCGACGAGGTCAACTGGCAGGAGGGGGAGGGCGATTCGACGCTGACCCGCCAGATCTGCAACGGCTGGCGGGCCGACCGGCTCGTCGCCGCCACCGTGCTGCGCGCCGACCTGGGGGAGGCCATTGCCCGACTGGCCGGCTGGCCCGGGGCGCGCATCATCCAGGACAACCTGCTCTGGAAGCCGCCGGGCGCACGGTCACTGGGCTTCCACCGGGACAACGCCTACCTGCCGTGGTACCGGCCACAGGAGATGGCCACCTGTTGGATGGCCCTCGACGACACGTCGGCGGCGGGCGGCACCGTCGAGTTTGCCCGGGGGTCGCACCGCTGGCCGGATCAGGGTGATTCGGAGGCCGAGTTCCACGCCCCGCAGGACCACCGCACCGTCGTCGCCGAAGCCGCCGCGAGGAACGGTGCCGACCTCGACATCGTGCCGGTCGAGGTGGACGCCGGTGGCGGGTCGTTCCACCACGGTTGGACCTGGCACGGGTCGGGGGCAAACGACACGGGGACCGACCGTCGGGCGCTGGTCATGCACTGCGCCAACAGTGGAGCCCGGTTCCACCGACCCGGTTTCGGTGAAGGCAACGGTCCGATCTACTCCCGCTACGCGCAGCCGGATGACGACGCCATGGATGAGACGCACTTCCCGATCCTCTGGCGGGAGGACGGCTACCGCACCCCCGGCCTGACCGACCCGGGGCGCCGCTGAGAAAGTGAGCTCCAAACCGGCCGACGATGGTCGGCGGCCCGGGAGCCACCGACCACAATGGCGCTGTGATATCGGTCGCCCCCACGTTCGTTCTGGTCGCCATCGGCGCGCCCGTCGTCGCGGGCCTCGCCACGCTCCTTATGCCACGGGACCGCACGGTTCTCCGGGTCCTCGTGGCCACCTGCGGCCCACTCGCCTCGTTGCTGTTCCTCGGGGCGCACCTGTGGCGCTACGGCGTGGCGTCGAACGAGGAGGGCACGACCGCCATCGAATGGGTGCCGAGCGTCCACCTCGACCTGGGCTTCCTCGTCGATGGCCTGGCCACCTTCTTCGCCCTCCTCGTCGCCGGTGTGGGCGTCCTGATCGTCCTCTACGCCCGCGCCTACTTCGGTGACGACGGGCCCTCGTTGGCCCGGTTCTTCCCGACGCTGGGGTTCTTCACCAGTTCGATGCTGGGCGTGGTCCTCGCCGACCACCTCCTGCTCACGGTCCTGTTCTGGGAGGCGACCTCGGTCAGNTCNTTCTTCCTGATCGGNTGGGACCGNGAGGACGANANCGCGGTGAAGCAGGCGATGCAGGCGTTCGTCACGACNGGNCTGGGCGGGCTGTCCCTGCTCGGCGGTGTGCTGCTGCTCGGCGACGCAACCGNCACCTGGCGGTGGAGCGAACTCGTCGCCGGGGCAGCCGNCATCGGGTCGGGTGGNACCGTCGTGGCCGCCTTCATCCTGATCTTCATCGGAGCGGCCTCGAAGAGCGCCCAGTGGCCGTTCCACTACTGGCTGCCGGGGGCGATGCTGGCGCCGACCCCGGTCTCGGCCTTCCTGCACTCGGCCACCATGGTCAAGGCGGGCGTCTTCCTGCTGGGTCGGCTGCTCCCCGTGTTCGGCCTCCTNTCCATCTGGCTACCGGTGGTCGTGGCGTTCGGTGCGNTCACGATGCTGCTCGGCGCCGTGCTGGCGCTCCGCCAGCACGACCTGAAGTTGATCTTCGCCTACACGACCGTGAGCCAACTCGGCCTGTTCACCTGCATGTACGGGCTGGGCGGGGCGGCNAACGGNCACGGCGGCGCCGCCATCGACTGGGACCTCAGCCAGATNGCCAGCCACGCCCTCTACAAGGCGCCACTGTTCCTCGTNGCCGGNGCCCTCGCACACCGGGTCGGCGCACGACGGCTTCCGGAGCTGTTCGGACTCTGGCGCCGNCGGGTGCCGGGGGCGCGCCTGCTGGTCGTCGTCCTGTTGGCGGCCGGCTACGCACTGGCGGGCGGGCCGGGCACCGTCAACTTCGTCGCCAAGGAGCTCTTCTTCGGCGCCGTGCACCACGCCGCCGGGTCTCATCCGCTGCTCGTCGTCGTGTNGGTGATGGCGGTGNTGACGGCGATGTGCAANGTGGCGATCGCCGTGCGGCTGACGGCAACCGTGTTCGGGTGGCGNACCGGCGTCGANGACGAGGGCATCGAGCCGGTCATCGNGTCGCANGNCCANGACCGNTGGNGTTCGCTGCTTTGGCTGCCGGCCGCCGGGCTGGTGGCNCTNCAGTACGTCGGTGGCCTGGTACCGCCNCTGTGGAACTCGGCCTTNCGCCGGATCGAGGTGAACGCCAACGACGTGGCGTTCGCTGACGGGCTGCCATGGCTCTGGGAGCCGTTCCTGCATCCGGGNGTGCCNCTGGCAATGTCGGTCGCCGCCATCGTGCTCGGCGTCGCCCTCGGGTGCTCGTCGCGCTGGCGCGGNGAAGTCGCCGACGTCCACGATCGGATCTACCCGGCGTCGTACCGGCTGGTCCTGNGCCGGGGNCACCGGGCCTTCCACANGTTCCAGACCGGCCGCCTACGCAACTACCTGGTGCTCATGTTCTCGATGCTGCTGCTGAGCATCTCGTGGGCGGCGTGGATCGACCCGTCGATGCTGCGCCTCCCCGANGGCGTCGCCCCCTTCGAGTCGCTGACCGGCCTCCTTCTGGGCGCCGTCGTGTGTGCGGCGGCAATCGCCCTGCCGCTGGTCACCGAACGGGTCGTGCGCGTGATGGTGCTCGGAGCCAGCGGCTTTGCCGTCGTCGGGCTCTACCTCGTGTACCAGGCCCCGGACCTGGCCCTGACCCAACTCATGTTCGAGATCATCTCGGTGATCCTGTTCCTGCTGGTGCTGCGGCTNTTGCCCCGGCTGGACCGGCGTCCCCGCATCAGNCCGGNGCCCCGCCTCGTCTTCGCCGCCCTGATCGGCATCACCATCGGGTGGATGACCCTGCTGGCCGGCCACGCGGCGGAGCAGCGCAACGGCGACGCCGCCAGCCTCGGAGNGTTCTTCGAGGAGCACAGCCTCGAGGGCTCCGAGTTGACCAATGGACGCGGTGGCGAGGGCCGCAACATCGTCAACGTGATCCTGGTCGACTTCCGGGGCTTCGACACCCTGGGCGAGATCACGGTGCTGGCGACCGCTGCCCTCGGGGTGTGGTCGATGCTGCCGGGGCGTCGTCGCCACGAGGACGACCAGGGCGACGCGTCCGGACAGGCAACCCCTGTCGTGGAGGTCGGCTCGTGAGGATCGACTCGCTGATCCTGCGGACAGCGGTCCGTCTGGTGCTTCCGCTCACGCTGCTGTTCGCCGTCTATGCGGCGATCAAGGGCCACAACGGCCCCGGCGGAGGGTTCATCGCCGGGCTGATCACCGCCGTGGGCCTGTGCACCTACCGGATGGCGTTCGGGCAGCGGGCGTTCTTCCGCCTGTTGCCGACCCATCCCCGGTGGCTGGTGTTCGCCGGGCTCAGCGTCGCGGCAGGTGTCGCGGTGATCCCGCTCCTTCGGGGCGANCCGCTNNTGCGTTCGGGGTCGACCACGCTGCACCTCGGCGGCGAGGGGCTGCACCTCGTCTCGGCGANGGCGTTCGACCTCGGCGTGCTCCTCGTCGTGGTCGGCGTGGCGATCGGGATGATCACCCGCCTGGGCGAGGAGNTGGACCCATGACGACCGTCCTCGCCGTCTGCGTGGCGGTGATCGTCACCGTCAGCATCTACCTGATGCTGTCGCGCGAGCTCAAGTCCATCGCCATGGGNGTGTTCCTGCTGGGCCACGGCGCCAACCTGGCGATCATCGCCATGAGCGGATCGCCGGTGCTGCCGGGCGGCGACCTGCGCCAGCCCCCGATCCTCGGCGACGGACACCTNGTCGATGCCCTGCCCCAGGCGCTGATCCTCACGGCCATCGTCATCAACTTCGCCGTGATGGGCTTCTTCCTGACACTGCTGGTCCTGACGGCCCGTCGGACGGGCACNCTCAACGTCGANGAACTGGCGCTCGAGGATCCGCCCNCCGACGGACCCGTGCTGGANANNGGTGGGATCGGCGGCATGNGCCGATGACCGACAACCTGCTCAGCCTGCTCGTGGTGATCCCGCTGGCGACGGCCNTCGCCTCGCTGGNGCTGATCCGCCGNCGCCTTGCCCAGCGGGTGCTCGGCCTGGCGAGCNTCGGCTCGATGCTGGTCCTGGCCCTTGGCTGGCTGTCCGAGATCCGCGACGGCGACGTGCTGGTGTCGCAGATGGGTGGGTGGCCGGCGCCGTACGGCATCACGCTCGTGTTCGACAGCCTGTCCGGCCTACTGCTGTGTGCCGGGCTGGTCGTCGCCCTCGGCTGTTACGTCCACTCCTTCTCGGTGATCGACCCCGGGATGGAGCGGCGCTACTTCCACCCGCTGATCCAGCTCCTGATCGTTGGCGTGAACCAGTGCTTCCTCACGGGCGACCTCTTCAACCTCTTCGTCGGGTTCGAGATCATGCTGATGGCCTCCTACGGGCTGCTGGTGATCGGCGGGTCGCGGCGACAGATGGGGCAGGCCTACAAGTACCTGGTCCTGAACCTGATCGCCTCCACGGTGTTCGTGATCTCCGCCGGGCTGGTGTACGGGATGTTCGGGACGCTGAACCTCGCCGACCTGGCCCGGATCGTCGAGGGCCGGGTGGCCTCGGGCGAGGGGCTGCCGACGGGCTTCGTCGGCGTGTCGGTGCTGCTGCTGTTCGCGTTCGGCGCCAAGGGCGCCTTCTTCCCGCTGTGGTTCTGGCTGCCCGACACATACCACACCTGCCCCGTGCCGGTTGCCGCCCTGTTCAGCGGCCTTCTGACCAAGGTCGGCGTCTACGCCGTGGCGCGCACCTTCCCGCTCATCTTTGCCGTGGGCGAGGCCCGCGACGTCGTGGTGCCGCTGCTGCTCGTCTCCGCCGCCGCCACGATGCTCCTCGGCGTGCTGGGAGCGGTCTCGATGAACAACGTGCGACGCATCCTGGCCGTCCACGTGGTCAGCCAGGTGGGCTACATGGTCTTCGGCCTGTCCCTGATGACGACGGCGGGACTCGCCGGGGCCCTCTACTACATGGTCCAGCACATGATCGTGAAGAGCTCGCTGTTCCTGTGCTGCGGGGTGATGGAGCAACACGCCGGCTCCGACGACCTCGGCCGGATCGGCGGCCTCCAGAAGCGGGACCGGTTCCTCGGCGTGGCGTTCTTCGTGGCGGCGATGAGCCTGGTCGGCCTGCCGCCCCTGAGCGGCTTCTTCGGCAAACTGGTCCTGGTCCGCGAGGGGTGGACCGACTACTGGTGGCTCTCGGTGGTGGCGCTCCTGACCGGCGCCCTCACGCTGGTGTCGATGCTCAAGGTCTGGACGAAGGGCTTCTGGCTGCCGCCCGTGGCGTCAGAGCCGACTCCGGGTTCTGACGGCGGGGCCGGTTCGGGCGACCTCCGGGGGGCTTACGTCGGCATCGGGTTCCTCGTCGCCGTGGCGCTGTTCGTCGGGCTGGCCGCGGAACCGATCTACGACATCGCCTTCCACGCGGGCGAGCAGTTGACCGATCCGTCGGCCTACATCGAGGCGGTCGACCCGCACGGGCTGATCGCCGCCGGGGGTGGTGGCGGATGACCCGGCGACTGGTGCTCAACGTCGGGCTGGCCGGCTTCTACCTGCTGTGGGCCGACGAGCGGACCTGGCTGGGGCTGCTGCTCGGCGTCGCCGTCGGGTTCGTCGTCATCGCGGTCTACGACCTCACCACCGGGCGCCCCAACTACGCCGTGCGGCTGTTCCGACTGGTGCGGTTCGGCGCCTACTTCCTGAGCATCCTCGTTCGGGCCAACCTCCAGATCGCCTGGGAGATCATGACGCCGGGCTTCGACCAGACACCGCGCATCCTCCGCTATCCGGTCGCACACCTCACGGCAGTCCAAACCACGGTGTTCGCCAACTGCATCACGCTGACACCGGGCACCCTGGTGGTCGATGTGACCGCCGACGGGGGGTTCCTGTACGTGCACTGCATGTACGCCGAGGACCGTGCATCGGCGATCGACGGTCTGCGGAGGCTCGACGAGCGGCTCCAGCGGGAGGTCTTCGCATGATCGCCCAGGTCCTGGCAGGAGCCTCGGGAGGCGTCTCGGTCGTCGTCGACGTGGGGATCGTGGCCCTCACAGTCGGGATGGCGCTCATGCTGTACCGGATGGCGAAGGGCCCGCACCTCGCCGATCGGGCGATCGCTGGCGACGTCCTGTCGCTGCTGGTCGTGGGCCTGGTCGTGCTGCTGGCGGTCGACCAACGGCGCTCGGTGTCGCTCGACGTGGCGTTGATGGTGGCCATCGTCGGATTTGCGGCGACCGTGGCATTCGCCCAGTACCTGGTCGGGTTGAAGGCCGACCAGGAGCCGCTCGAAGACGGAGCGGGGTCCTAGTGGCCGGCCTGCGAGACGTCGCCACGATCGTGTCCCTGGTCTCGGGCCTGGGCTTCATGCTCATCGGGGTGTGCGGGATCGTCCGTCTACCCGACGCCTACCAGCGCCTCCATGCTTCCAGCAAGTGCTCGACGCTGGGCCTGCTGGGCCTGCTGACCGGTGCGGCCATCCACATCGGCACCCCCGAGTCGGTGATGAAGGCGGTCGTGACGATCGCCTTCGCCTTCGTGGCGATGCCCGTGGGGTCACACGTCCTGGCGAAGAGCGCCCATGCCTCGGGGATGCGGCAGTGGGAGTCGACCCTGTCCGACGAACTGGCCGAGGACCTGGCGGGAGACCAGGGCGGAGGCGGCGCCGGTAGTTGAGAGCGGGTGACGAGAATCGAACTCGCGTCATCAGCTTGGGAAGCTGAGGTTCTACCATTGAACAACACCCGCGGGTCCCGACCGGGTGAAGGCCGGTAACGCGAGGCCGAACCTATCCTTCGGGTGCCGGGATTCGACAGGTGGGGCCCTGTCGGGGGACGCTGACGGACCTGTGAGCGGAGGAGCACGCCCGATGGCCAAGCTGGAGATCACGCCGATCTCTCCGGTCCTGGGCACCGAGGAGCCCCTGTCGGCCACCAGGCTCTAGGCCCAAGTGTTGCCCGAAGGCGGCGGCGGTGACACCTTGTTCGCCGACATGGAGGTCGCCTACGCGAGTCTCGAGCCGGATGTCGGGTTCCGGCTCTGTGGCCAGTCCGCCCGCCACGGCTCCGAGCACGTCTACCGGGGCCGCTACGCCGACCGTGGTGCGGTTGAAGACGGTGTCACCTACCCGACAGCGGTCCACCCCGTGGTCCGGACCCATCCGGAGACCTCGCGGCGGAGCCTGTTCGCCAATCGTCGTTCACCGTCGGCATCGAGGGTTTCGACGGGGACGATTCACCGCCGTCCCCCCCTGCGACTGTTGCTGGGTCGGCTGGCCTGAGCCCGTTTGTCCAGCACACGTTGGCCCGGTTGTTCGTAGGGATGGACAATGTGGACCGCTCGACTCGTTCCCAACCCAGACAGGAGCCCCACGTGGCACGCGTGAACTTCGACGGCAGTTCGTCCATCGTGACCGGGGGGGCATCGGGCATCGGCGAGGCGAGCGCCCGCCTGCTTGCCAATGCCGGCAGCCGGGTCGTGATAGCCGACCTCAACGAGGAACGCGGCCAGGCCGTGGCCTCCGAGTTGGGCGGCCTGTTCGTCCGGTGTGACGTGGCCAGCATCGACGACGCCGACACGACGGTGGCCGCCGCCTCCGAGATGGGCCCGCTGCGTGCGCTGGTCAATTCGGCCGGCCTGGGCATGGCGGGGCGCACCATCTCTCGCGACAACCAGCCGATGGACCTTTCGCAGTTCGAGTTCGTCATCCGGGTCAACCTCATCGGGTCGTTCAACATGCTCAGCCGGGCCGCCGGCGCCATGGCCGCAACCGAACCCATGGACGACGATGGCCAGCGGGGGGCGATCGTCAACATGGCCTCGGCCGCCGCCTTCGACGGTCAGATCGGCCAGGCCGCCTATTCGGCATCCAAGGGCGGCATCGTCGGCATGACGCTGCCCATCGCCCGCGACCTCTCGGTAGTCGGCATCCGGGTCAACACCATCGCTCCGGGACTCATCGACACCCCGATCTACGGCGAGGGCGAGCAGAGCGACGCCTTCAAGGCCCATCTCGGCCAGTCGGTCCTGTTCCCGAAGCGCCTCGGTTCCGGCGAGGAGTTGGCGTTCATGGTCATGGACCTGCTGACCAACCCGTACATGAACGCCGAGGTCATCCGCGTGGACGGCGGCATCCGGATGCCTCCCAAGTAGTCCGGGCTGGCCGCGCCTAGGGTCGCGACGGAATCCGGCGACGCAGGAGGAGCGTGTGATGAGCGGTTCGATGGTGGAGTTCCCCGTCAACGGGACGAGTGCGGGTGGTTACCTGGCGGCTCCCGACGGCGGCAGCGGCCCCGGCGTGCTGGTGCTCCAGGAGTGGTGGGGCCTGGTGCCCCAGATCAAGGGCGTCTGCGACCAGTTGGCCGGTGAGGGGTTCGTGGCCCTGGCGCCCGACCTCTACGGGGGNGAGTTCGCCGAGCACACCGAGATGGACAAGGCCGGCGANCTCATGACCACGCTGCCGCCCGACCGGGCCGCCCGCGACATGTCGGGNGCCATCGACCACCTGCTTGGNCNCGNNGCCNNGACCGGCGANGCNGTCGGNGTNGTNGGCTTCTGCATGGGNGGGATGCTCGCGCTCATGATNGCCGCCCTCGAAGGCNACCGGGTCGCTGCGGCTGCGCCGTTCTACGGGGCGCCACTCGGTGAGGACGGNCCCGACTGGTCGAGNCTCACCGCNAAGGTCGAGGGCCACTTCGCNGCCGTCGACGACTTCTTCCCGCCCGACGCCGTCGAGGCACTTGGCGAGAAGTTGCGGAGCATGGGCAAGGACGTCGAGTTCCACGTCTANGNGGGNGCCGGCCACGCCTTCGCCAACTGGGAGAACCCGCTCGGCACCCACGANGAAGCGGCGGCGGCCANCGCCTGGGGATGCACCCTCGACCTCTTCCGCGNCTGTCTGTAGCCGGCGGTCCCCGGCGCTGNGCCAGAGCCCGTGTNTGNCGTACGCTCGCGGCCATGAGNGAACCCCACCGANNGCTGCGCACCGAGGTCGACCCCTTCGGCCACCACTGGNCGATGGCCACGCCCGGACCGGGCNCCGANCCTGAGGCCNCGGCTGNGGCCGAAGCACAATTCGACAAGATGCTCGCCACACCATGACCGANCAGGCCACACCACCGCGGGCGTCGTTCCGCTCCTTCGAGGAGTCGACGNGCGACGACTGGATGCTCATCATGGAGCAGCGCAGGGAACTCGAGGCGGCCCTCGCCGCCCGGATCCTCGAACAGTTCGAGCACCTGCGCGACGACTACGGCGGCTTCCCCGTNGACCGNCTCGAACACAGCGTCCAGACCGCCACCCGGGCCGAACGCGACGGTCGGGACGACGAGTACGTGCTGTGTGCCCTGCTCCACGACCTGGGTGANCCGCTCACCCCCTACAACCACCCCGACGTGGGGGCGGCGATCCTCAAGCCCTTCGTGTCCGAGGCCAACCACTGGATGGTCGAGCACCACGGCATCTTCCAGGGGTACTACTTCTGGCACCACCTGGGNATGGACCGCGANNCCCGCGACCGGTACGCCGANTCGCCGCACTACGACCTCACCGAGGAGTTCTGCTCCGAGTACGACTCNCCGGCGTTCGACCCGGGCTACGACTCGAACCNGNTGGGGCACTACGANCCGNTNNTCCGNCAGTTCTTCGGCACCAACCCGTGGACCGGTCGGCNGGTCNNCGGGCCCGACGCCTGAAGCGCCGNNNGCGGTGNNACCCGACCCGGCNTAGCATCGGCGGACCATGATCCTCTCCGACCGTTCCCTCCGCGAGGCCATCGCCNCCGGACGCATCGTCATCGANCCGTTCGACGACGCCTGNGTGCAGCCCTCGTCGNTCGACCTNCACCTNGACCACCGGTTCCTCGTGTTCCGCAACCACACCCGGGGCCTGATCGACGTCAAGGAGGANCTCACGGACCTGACCGAACAGGTCGAGGCNTCCGATGCGGACCCCTTCATCCTCCATCCCGGCGAGTTCGTGCTGGGCTCNACNTNGGAGCGCGTGGTCGTGCCCGACGANCTGGTGGCCCGACTCGAGGGCAAGTCCAGCCTGGGTCGCCTCGGGCTGNTGATCCACTCGACCGCCGGCTACGTCGACGCCGGNTGGGACGGCCAACTCACCCTCGAGTTGTCCAACGTGGCGAACCTGCCGATCACCCTCTACCCGGGNATGAAGATCGGCCAGATCTCGTTCATGCAGATGACGACCGCCGCCGACTACCCGTANGGGGCCGGCGTGCTGGGCTCGAAGTACCGGGGCCAGGAGGGCCCGCGCCCCAGNCGCTACTGGGAGAACTTCGACCGGTGACCGGTCCGCTTCCGGCCACCCGGGGAGCCTTCCCNCANGCCCGNGTNGCNGGCGACGTGGTCCACGTGTCGGGCACCAGCGCCCGTCGTGCCGACGACACGATCGAGGGCGCAACGGTCACCGACGACGGGATGGTCCGGCTCGACGCCGGCGTCCAGTCCGCTGCCGTGCTCGCCAACGTCGAACGGGTACTCACCGAGGTCGGCCTCGATCGGACCGATCTGGTCGACGTCACGGCGTTCCTCGTCGACGTGGACGACTTCGACGCCTGGAACGAGGCATGGACGGGGTTCTTCAACGGTGCNGAGGCGCCGGCCCGGACGACGGTTGCCGTACTGGCCCTACCCCATCCCCACCTCCTCGTAGAGGTGAAGGCCACCGCCCGCCTCCGGGANCGGGACTGAACCGTGCGCCTCCCGTTCGACCTGTCGGCCTGGATCGACGAACATCGCCACGAGTTGAAGCCGCCGGTGGCCAACAAGCAGGTCTGGCTCGACTCCGACATGATCGTGATGGTCGTCGGCGGCGGCAACGAGCGGACCGACTACCACGACGACCCCCGACCGGAGTTCTTCCACCAGATCGAGGGCTCGATGGTGCTGCGCATCATGGAGGCCGAGGGTCGACCGCCGGTCGACCTCGAGATCGGCGCAGGCGAGGTGTTCCTCCTGCCATCCGGCGTCCGGCATTCGCCGCAGCGCAAGGACCCCGACGGCATCGGCNTCGTCGTCGAGTACGCCCGNCCCGANGGCGAGGTTGACGGGTTCGAGTGGTACTGCAAGGAGTGCCACCACCTGGTTCACCGGGTCGAGGTCCAGTTGGTGTCGATCGTCGACGACCTGCCACCGTTGTTCGAGGCGTTCTACGCCGACCACGACGCCCGGACCTGTCCGAACTGCGGGGCCCTGCACCCCGGCAGTGGTTGACGGGAATGGCTGACCGGGCATGAAGGTCGACGTCCACGCACACTTCTTCCCCCGGATCGCCCGGGAACAGGGTGCAGTGCTCGGCGGCGACGCCCCCTGGCTGCGCGACCACGGCGATGGGACCGGCCGGATCATGGTCGGTGATCGGGAGTACCGCCCCGTCGAGGCCTCGCTCTGGGACCCGGACGTGCGCGTCGCGCGGATGGACGAGCATGGTGTCGACATCCAGGTCGTGTCGGCCACGCCGCTGCTGTTCGGCTACGACGCCGATCAGGACACCGCCGGGCGTTGGTGCCGACTGGTCAACGACCTGGCCGTCGAGATGTGCGTCGCCCACCCCGACCGACTCCGGCCGCTGTGCCAGGTCCCCCTCCAGGACGTGGACCGGGCCTGTGCCGAGGTGTCGAGGGCCGTGGCGGACGGCCACGTCGGCGTGCACATCGGCAGCCACCTCGGCGGGCGGAACCTCGATGACCCGGAGATGGTGCGGTTCCTGCACCACTGCGCCGACGAGGCCATACCGGTCTTCGTGCACCCGTGGGACATGATGGCCGCCGACCGGATGTCCGGCTACATGCTGAAGTGGCTGGTCGGCATGCCCGCCGAGACCCACCTGGGGATTCTGTCGCTGATCCTGTCCGGGGCGTTCGAGCGCCTACCCCGGGGCCTGCGGCTGTGCTTCGCCCACGGAGGCGGCAACTTCGCCGCCCAACTCGGCCGGGTGGACAACGCCTGGCACCGCCGGGACCTGGTCCGGGCCGACTGTCCGAACCCGCCGTCGACCTATGTGGACCGGTTCAGCGTCGACTCGGCGGTGTTCTCCGACGACGCCTTGCGCCTGCTGGTCGCGGTGATGGGCATCGAGAGGGTGATGCTTGGTTCTGACGCCCCGTTCCCCCTCGGCGAGGAGCAGCCGGGCCGGCTCGTGGAGACCTCGACCCACCTGTCCGCCGACGAGAAGGCGGCGGTTGTCGGCGGCAACGCCGTGTGGTTCTTCGGCTTGTCGGGCTAGCCGGACCGCGTCGCCTCGCCGGCCTGGAGTGCGTCGAGGACGTGGAGGGCGATGTCGCCCACCTTCACCTCGGATTCCTCGACGCCCTCGCCCTTCACGCCGTCGTCGATCATGACGTAGCAGAATGGGCAGGCCGTGGCGATGCGTGTGGCGCCGGTGGCCAGCAGCTCCTGGGAGCGTTCGACGTTGATGTTCTTGCCGGTGTCCTCCTCCATCCACATGCGTCCGCCGCCGGCACCGCAGCACATGCCATTGGTGCCGCTGCGCTCGGCCTCGACCAGCTCGATGCCGCCGATGCTGCCGACCACCTTGCGGGGTGCCAGGTAGACGTCGTTGTGGCGGCCCAGATAGCAGGAGTCGTGGTAGACGAGCCGTTCGTCGAGGCGGGCCTCGGACATGTCGAGCTTTCCTTGCTCGACGAGCCACTCGAGCAACTGGCTGTGGTGGACGACCTCGTAGTGGCCGCCCATCTGCGGGTACTCGTTGGCGAGCGCGTTGAAGCAGTGCGGGCACTGGGTGACGATCTTCTTGACGCCCATGCCGTTGAGCGTCTCGACGTTCTGCATGGCCAGCATCTGGAAGATGTACTCGTTGCCGGAGCGACGGGCCGGATCGCCGGTGCACATCTCGGACGGGCCGAGGATCGAGAACGACACACCGGCCCGTTGCATGAGTTGGGCCATCGCCCGAGACACCTTCTTGTTCTTGTCGTCGAAGGAGCCGGCGCAGCCAACCCAGTAGAGGTACTCGGCCTCGAACGGGTCGCCGCCGTCGATGACCTCGATGCCCTCGAGGTCGCCGACCCACTCGGTGCGGTCGCTCTGCGAGAGGCCCCACGGGTTGCCCGAGTTCTCCATCGACCGGTAGGCGGCGCCCAACTCGGTCGGGAAGTCGGACTCCATCAGCGACAGGTAGCGGCGCATGTCCAGGATCTTGTCGAGGATCTCGATGTTGACCGGGCAGGCCTCGTCGCAGGCCCGACAGGTGGTGCAGGCCCACAACTCCTCGGAGGTGATGCGGTCGAACATCCAGTTGGCCGGCACGGTGATCTCGTCGTCGGTGCCGATCGGTGGCGACACGACGGGGGTGCCGGTGGCGGCCATGACCTCGCCGGTCTTGAGCACGATCTCGCGGGGGTCGAGCGGCTTACCGGTGGCGTGCGCCGGGCAGACGGCGGTGCAGCGGCCGCACATGGTGCACGAGTCGGTGTCGAGCAGCTGCTTCCAGGTGAACTCCTCGATGGTGGAGGCGCCGAAGCTCTCGAGCTCGGTCTCCATGAGGTTGGGCAGCGGCTTCATTGCGCCCTTGGGGCGGTCGCGGTCCTGCAGGTACATGTTCAGCGGGGACGTGAACATGTGGCGCAGCATCGTGATCGGCAGCAGCGCCAGGAAGGCCATGAACGCCAGCACGTGGGCGATCCACCAGGCCTGGTGCCATCCGTGGACCGAGTCGGCGAAGAACCCGATGGAGTCGACGGCCTGCGCCAGCGGGTAGCCGATGATCGACCAGGTCTCGGCCGACGGGAGGTCGCCACCGCGGTCGGCTGCGGTGGCTGCGATGCGGAACGCCTCAGCGCCGAAGCCGGTCACGCCGATGGCTGCGAACACGACCAGGCCGGCGGCGTGTTCGGGCTTCGTCTTGATTCGGATCCGGTAGGGCCGGAAGCGGCGAGGGCCGAAGCGCCGCAGGATCGCCCAGACCACGCCGACGAGGAACAGCACACCGGCGACGTCGCCAACCAGCGTGTAGGCCCGGTAGACGTCGCCGTGCAGGAACTTGAGGCCCTCGGGGACCTGGTGGTTGACCTCGAGGACGGTGGTGACCGCCAGCAGGACCAGGAACGGGAAGTAGATGAGCGAGTGCATCAGGCCGGCAGCCGGCTCGCGCAGCAGGGTCTGCATGTAGACGCCGGAGCGGAAGTCGCCGAAGCGGCGCTTGGCGTTGCCGGAGGTGGTGGCCCGGTTGTCTGGGGCGCCGCGCTCCCAGTTCTTCATGCGGTTGGCGAACAGGACGGCGCCGTAGACGATCAGCACCGGGATGACCGTGTAGAAGGTCACCCTGAGGGGGTCGGGGATGTTCCCGAACACTTCCCGGGTGATCTCGGAGTCGTCGTGCCAGCCGTTGACCGTGGCGGCGATTCCAGAGGCTGCGGTGAAGAGGGCGACGAGGACGCCGAGCACGACGGCGGCGTGGTGGGGCTTGAACTTGCGCTGGTCCATGGTGGCCGCAGGGTAGCCCCGGCGCGCTCGCAGGATCGTCCCCGGTCGGACGTCTCAGGTAGCGGGCTGTGCGTCGAGCAGACAACCCCTGGATCGCACGGTGCGCAGCACCAGGCCGGAACCTTCGAGGCGTCGGCGCAGGCGTCCCAGTTGTACGTCGAGGCTGTTGCGGCTGGGCAGCCCGGCGGGCCAGCCGGCATTCGCCAGGTCGGTTCGGGGAACGACATGGCCGAAGCGGTCGGACAGCAGGCTGGCCAGGCGGGCTTCGACAGGGGTGAGCGTCGTCCACCAGCGGCCGAACCGCAGGACGCGACCGTCGGCCAACTCGGGCTCGTGGGCGACACCGTGGTCGGCCCGGTCGAGCAGACAGCGGGCCCTGGCTCGGACGTCGCCCTTGTCAGCGGGCAGTCGCACCCAGTCCTCAAGCGGGTCGATCACGGTGAACGGCGGGGCGTGGGGGGCCACGAGCGCCAGGCGGGGGGTCCCGGCGGTCCTCAGCCGGTTCAACTGGTCGGCCTCGGCCGGCCACCGGACCATGGCGATGTCCCCCTGGTGTCCCAGATTCATGTGCGCAACGTACGGGCGCCCTGTTTCGGGTGCGTTTCACGGCCGTGAACCACTCGTCAACGATCCGGAGCTCTGGTCGTGATCCGCTGTCGACTGTCAGGTTCCTGTCAGGAAGCCGACCACAAGGCGTCACGCTGACCGAACAGTGGTGTAACCGGATCTCCGTACGTTCGCCGGTGGAGATTCACCAGCAAACCGAAGGAGGTCATCGTGGCCTGTACCAGTACCCGAGTCCGTTCCCTGTCCAGGGGCCTGTCCCGAAGTTGGGAGGCACGACGGACGAGGAGTCGGGGCCGAAAGCTCGGCTTCGGCCTGTTCGGCGTCGTCGGCGCCATCCTGGTGATGGCCGGGCCGGCCGCCGCAGAGGGGCTCACGCCGGGTGACAACAACGCCCTGCTGGCCAGCCTCTGGCTGATCGTGGCGGGCTGTCTCGTGTTCCTGATGCAGGCCGGTTTCGCACTCGTCGAGGCGGGCCTCACCCGGGCCAAGAACATCGGCAACATCATGGCCAAGAACCTGGCCGACATGGCGATCGGTGCCCTGGCCTTCTGGGCGGTCGGCTTCGGCTTCGCCTTCGGGTCAGATAGCGGCAGCCTCATCGGCACTGACAACTTCTTCCTCTCCGGGATGTCCGACGAGTTCCTCGGTGGTGGCGACGTCCTGGCCACGCCGTCGTTCTTCTTCTTCCAGGTCGTGTTCGCCGCCACGGCGGTCACGATTGCCTCGGGTGCCATGGCCGAGCGCACGAAGTTCCCGGCCTACCTGGCGTTCAGCGCAGTGATGACCGGCTTCATCTACCCGGTGGTCGTGCACTCGTTCTGGCACGGTGACGGGATCCTCTCGGACCTCTCCATCGGCGACGCGCGTTTCAGCGACTTCGCCGGTTCCAGCATCGTGCACAGTGCCGGTGGTTGGGCGGCCCTGATGGGGGCGGTCTTCCTTGGTCCCCGCATCGGCAAGTACGCCCCCGACGGTTCGCCGAGGGCGATCCCGGGCCACAACATCGGCTTCGTCGTCGTCGGTGTGTTCATCCTGTGGTTCGGCTGGTTCGGCTTCAACGCCGGCTCGGAGCTGGCCATGGACGAGTGGGTGGCGCACTGCATCGTGACCACCATGCTGGCTGCCTCGGCCGGCGTTCTCGGCGCCGGCGCCGTGATCTGGCGCAAGACTGGCACCATGGGGGTCAGCATGGCGGCCAACGGCGCCCTGGCCGGCCTCGTCTCGATCACCGCCGGCACCGGTGCCCTGAGTTTCACGGGCTCGGTCGTCGTCGGCTTCATCGGCGGTGTGATCGTCGTCTACTCGGTGCTGTTCATCGAGAAGAAGGGCATCGACGACCCGGTCGGCGCCGTGTCGGTGCACGGCGTGTGCGGCGTGTGGGGCACGCTGGCCATCGGCCTGTTCGCCACCTACGACGACGCCTTCCTCGGCCGCGAAGACGCCGGCCTGTTCTACGGCGGCGGCTTCGAGCAGTTGGTTGTCCAGGCCATCGGCGTCGCACTGGTCGCCGCCTGGGTGCTCGGCACTTCGTCGATCCTGTTCGCCGTCATCAAGCGGACGATTGGCCTGAGGGTCTCGCCCGAAGAGGAGTTCGAGGGACTCGACCTGGCCGAGCATGGCTCGCCCGGCTACGGCCACGAGTCGCTGACGGTGGGCTAGTTCGCCATCTGCACCTGATCACAGGGAACGCACGCTCCGCCGGGGTGGTCAGCCCGCCTGTCGGGCGACGGCCTCGGCGGCGGCGCGTGCGGTTTCGGGGTCGAGTGAGCGCTCGAGGACCGGCTTGGCGTCGACCGGGCGAAGGTCGTCGCCCAGTTCGTAGACGATGGGCGTGCCGGTCGGGAGGTTGAGGTCGGCGATGTCGTCGTCGCTGATGTCGTCGAGCAACTTGCAGAGCGCCCGCAGGCTGTTGCCGTGTGCGGTGACGAGCACGGTGCGGCCGGCGTTCAGGTCGGGGGCTGCCGACTCCTCCCACCACGGGCCCAGCCGCTCGACCACGTCGGCGAGGCACTCGGTGCGGGGCACCTCGTCGAGGTCGGCGTAGCGGGGGTCGTCGTTGGGGTTGTGTGGGTTGTCGTCGGCGATCGGCGGGGGAGGGGTGTCGTAGCCGCGGCGCCAGGCATGGAGCTGTTCGTCGCCGAACTTCTCGCGGGTGGCGGCCTTGTCGAGTCCGGTGAGGTCGCCGTAGTGCCGCTCGTTGAGCCGCCAGGAACGGTGCACCGGAATCCACGACCGGTCAATCGCGCGTAGCGCCAGCTCGGCGGAATGGATGGCCCGGTCCTGGAGCGAGGTGTGGAGCACGTCAGGGAGGATTCCGGCCTTGGCCAGCAGGACCCCGGCGGCCACCGCCTC
The DNA here is from genome assembly GCA_002699725.1 of Acidimicrobiaceae bacterium. Classification (GTDB taxonomy): domain Bacteria; phylum Actinomycetota; class Acidimicrobiia; order Acidimicrobiales; family MedAcidi-G1; genus S20-B6. The sequence continues at coordinate 48,637 of PACE01000011.1, read as the reverse complement.
GTCGATGCCCTGGGGGGTGAGGCCGCAGTCGACCCAGCCCGTGAACTGGTTGGTGGCGTTCCAGGCGGACTGGCCGTGGCGGAGGAGGACGAGTGTGGGCACCCGTGCAGTCCACCAGGGATTCACCCAAAAAGCACCCCCAGAAGTTGCTAATCAACGACTCAACATAGTAGAGTGCCTATAGCCCACAACAGGTGGGAACATGGGGTTCAGCCCCTAGGGTGCCCGCCGGTCCGCAGTCGCCCCCCTGCTGCGGGACCAGGCGGGTATCCGAACCACAAGAGCATTCTCGACAAACCCTCTAGAAAACAAGGAGCACATCCATGGGCAAGGCCGTGGGAATCGATCTGGGAACCACCAACTCGGTGGTCGCCGTCCTCGAGGGCGGCGATCCCGTCGTGATCGCCAACGCCGAGGGCTCGCGCACCACCCCCTCGGTGGTCGCATTCGCCAAGGACGGCGAGATCCTCGTAGGCGAGGTGGCAAAGCGCCAGGCCATCACCAACCCCGGCCGCACGATCCGCTCCGTCAAGCGCCACATGGGCAGTGGCTGGAAGCAGTCCATCGACGGCAAGGACTACACGGCGCAGGAGATCTCGGCCCGAACGCTCCAGAAACTCAAGCGCGACGCCGAGGCCTACCTCGGCACCGGTGTCGACCAGGCGGTCATCACCGTCCCCGCCTACTTCGACGACGCCCAGCGCACCGCCACCAAGGAGGCCGGTGAGATCGCCGGCCTCGAGGTGCTCCGCATCATCAACGAGCCCACCGCCGCTTCGCTCGCCTACGGCCTCGACAAGGACGACACCGAGCACACCATCCTCGTGTTCGACCTCGGCGGCGGCACCTTCGACGTGTCCGTCCTCGAGATCGGCGACGGCGTCTTCGAGGTCAAGGCCACCCATGGCGACACCAAGTTGGGTGGCGACGACTGGGACGATGCGGTCATCGAATGGCTGGCCACCTCGTTCAAGAACGACCACGGTGTCGACCTGGCCGCCGATCCCATGGCCGTCCAGCGGCTCAAGGAGGCCGCCGAGAAGGCCAAGATCGAGCTTTCCCAGGTGCAGCAGACCCAGATCAACCTGCCGTTCGTCACGGCCACCGACGCTGGCCCGCTGCACCTCGACTACACCCTCTCCCGGGCAAAGTTCCAGGAGCTCACCGCCGACCTGCTTGCCCGCTGCCGCTCCCCGTTCGAGCAGGCCATCAAGGACGCCGGACTCGCCAAGGGCGACATCGACAACGTCATCCTCGTTGGCGGCTCCACCCGGATGCCTGCAGTGACCGAACTGGTGCACGAGTTGACGGGCCGTGAGCCCTCCAAGGCCGTCAACCCCGACGAGGTTGTCGCAGTCGGCGCTGCCGTCCAGGCCGGCGTGTTGGTGGGCGAGGTCAAGGACGTGCTGCTCCTCGACGTCACCCCGCTGTCACTCGGCATCGAGACCAAGGGCGGCGTCATGACCAGGCTCATCGAGCGCAACACCACCATCCCGACCCAACGCTCCGAGGTGTTCACCACCGCCGAGGACGGCCAGCCGTCCGTCGAGATCCACGTCCTCCAGGGCGAGCGCGAGATGTCGCAGTTCAACAAGACCCTGGGCAAGTTCCAGCTGGTCGACCTGCCGCCGGCACCGCGGGGCGTTCCCCAGATCGAGGTCACCTTCGACATCGACGCCAACGGCATCGTCCACGTGGCCGCCAAGGACCGCGCCACCAGCAACGAGCAGTCGATGACCATCAGCGGCCAGTCGTCCCTCGACCGCGACGTCATCGACCAGATGGTCCGAGACGCCGAAGTCCATGCCGACGAGGACCGGACTCGCCGGGAGGAGGCCGAGGTTCGCAACAACGCCGACAATCTCGTCTACCAGACCGAGAAGCTCCTCACCGACCAGGGTGACCAACTCACCGACGACGAGACCTCCGATGTCACCGAGAAGCTCGAGGCCCTCAAGAAGGTGCTCGACGGCGAGGACACCGATGCGATCCGTAGTGCCACCGAGGCCCTGCTGACTTCCAGCCAGGAGTTCGGCCAGCGCCTCTACGACGCCGCCGCCCAGCAGGCCGGTGATGCGGGGATGGGCGATGACGGCTTTGGTGGCGACGATGACGTGGTCGACGCCGAGATCGTCGACGAGCAGTGAGCGACCCCGCCACTCCGGAACCCATCGGGTCGGACGTCGAACCGGACGTCGAACCGGACGTCGAGGAACTCCCAGAGCCGACCCCGCTCGAGATCGCCGAGGCTGCACGCGAGATGTACCTCGCCGACCTGCAACGGGTCAGTGCCGAGTTCGCCAACTTCCGCAAGCAGGCCGACAAGCGCAACGCAGAGGTCGCCGGGCGCGCCCGCAGTGACGTGGCCGAACGGCTCTTGCCTGTGCTCGATGCCTGCGACCTGGCCATCGACCACGGCGCTGACGGCGTCGAGGCGATCCGGTCGGCGCTGGTCGCCGCCCTTGAACCTGTTGGCCTCGAGGTCATCGATCCCCTCGACACCCCCTTCGACCCGAATCGCCACGATGCCGTCGTGCACGAACCGACCGGCGACGACACGCCCACGTGCCAGGTCGTGACCGAGGTCCTGCGCCGCGGCTACGGCTGGCAGGGGCGCGTCCTGCGCCCGGCGATGGTCAAGGTCCGGGGCTGACCGGAGGCCGGCACGCCATGGCACCGCAGCGCGAGTGGTTCGAGAAGGATTACTACGCCACGCTCGGCGTCTCCAGGGAGGCCTCCGCCAAGGAGGTCACCAAGGCGTACCGCAAGCTCGCCCGCAATCTGCATCCGGACGCCAATCCGGGTGACGCCGTCGCTGAGGCCCGGTTCAAGGACGTCTCGGCCGCCTACGGCGTGGTCGGCGACGAGGACAAGCGCCGTGAGTATGACGAGGTACGGGCCAGGGGCCCGGTGGGCGGCTTCGGGGGAGCCGGCGGATTCGATCCCTCCGGTGGCATGGGTGGACAGTTCGACCTGGGCGACCTCTTCGGCGGGCTCTTCGGCCAGGGCGGCGGTAGGGGAGGTCACGCTTCCCGCCGCGGCGCCGACCTCGAGACCCGACTGACCCTGTCGTTCGAGGAGGCGGTCCATGGGGTCACCACCACGATCAGTCTTGCCAGCGACGCCTCCTGCCAGACCTGCTCCGGAAGCGGAGCTCGGCCCGGTACCAACCCGCGCACCTGTGACGCCTGCGGCGGCCGCGGTGTCCAGGCCGAGAACCAGGGCCCGTTTTCCTTCAGCCGACCCTGTGGCCAGTGCGGCGGGCGAGGCCGGATGGTCGACGACCCGTGCGGCGCCTGCCGGGGGGCGGGTGTCGAGCGGCGACCCCGCGAGGTCAAGGTCCGGATCCCGGGGGGCGTGGAGGACGCCCAGCGCATCCGGCTCAAGGGCCGGGGCGAGCCCGGTCGAGGCGGCCCTGCCGGCGACCTCTTCGTCGTGGTGTCCGTCGCTCTCCACAACTTCTTCGAGCGGCGGGGCGCCGACCTCGCCCTGACCGTCCCGATCACCTATCCCGAGGCGGTGCTCGGCGCCGAGGTGTCGGTGCCGACGCTCGACGACGGCCCCGTGACCCTCAAGGTCCCTGCCGGCACACGCAGCGGCCGCACCTTTCGGGTGAAGGGCCGGGGAGTGTCGACCCGGCGACGGACCGGCGACCTGCTCGTGACCGTCGAGGTGCACGTGCCCGAGGCGACCACGGACGGTGAGCGTTCGGCAGTCGAGGCGCTCGCCGACGAGATGGGGGCCTCTGGTGGCGACATCCGGAGCGGCCTGACAGGATGAGGCCGATGAGCAACCGCCCCCGGCCCGACCAGGCCGTCTACGTGATCTCGGTGGCGGCCGAGTTGGCGGGGATGCACCCCCAGACCCTGCGTATCTACGAACGCCGCGGACTCGTCGATCCGGCCCGCACCACGGGCGGCAACCGCCGCTACAGCGACTTCGACATCGCCATGCTCCAACGCATCGCCGATCTGACTGCCGGAGGCCTCAACCTCGAGGGCGTCAAGCGGGTACTGGCGCTCGAAGCCGAGGTGGCGCGGCTCGAGGACGAGATCGAGGCGACCCGCAGCGAGGGCACCGAGGCCGTGGCCGAGGTGCACAGGCAGTACCGGCGCGACCTGGTCCCGATCCGGCAGAGCGTCACGCTGTATCGGCGCGATCGGCGCAGCTGAGAGGCACCAGGGCCGACGGACCGGTACGTTTCCGGCGTGCGGCAGCCCTGTGGAAAACCGGCGTGACCTGCAGTTTCGCGTCTGGCCGACGGTGATCGGCGTGTTACGGCCGTGTTGCAATCCCCAGTGCTCCCCCTATCGCTGTCGGGGTTTCCGGGGTTTTCCACAGGGGGTGTGGAAACACCGGATGCTGCGCGTAGATCGCGCAACATCCGGTGACCCAGCGTGGTCGGCCCGTCGACGAAAGTGTCTTCGGATGCCGGGCATCGCAGGGTCCGCACACCGGTAGACTCCGTTCGTAAGCGCCAGCAATCATGAGGAGAGGTGCCGTGCCCGCGACCGTCGTGGTCGGGACACAGTGGGGCGACGAGGGCAAGGGCAAGTTCACCGACCTCGTCGCGGGAGAGACCTCCATGGTCGTCCGATACCAGGGCGGCCACAACGCCGGCCACACCCTTGTCGTCGACGGTGAGTCCTTCGGCCTGCAACTCGTCCCGAGTGGAGTCCTCTACGCACACGTCACGCCGGTCATCGGCAACGGCGTCGTCGTCGACCCCCGGGTCCTCATCGCCGAGATGGACATGCTGGAGTCGCGTGGGGTCTCCACCGGGCGGCTACGGGTCAGCGGTAACGCCCATCTGATCCTCCCGTACCACCAGGAGCTCGACGCCCTCCACGAGCGGCACCTGGGCAAGAACAGGATCGGCACCACCAAGCGTGGCATCGGTCCGGCCTACGCCGACCGCTCCATGCGCGTCGGCCTGCGGGTCCAGGACCTGCTCGACGAGAAGATCTTCCGCACCAAGCTCGACGCCGCCCTGGAGCACCACAACCGGGTGCTCACGCGGGTGTTCAACCGCCTGCCGGTCGACGGCGACGCCATCGCCGACGAGTACCTCGGCACCTGCGCCCCCCGCATGGCGCCCCTCATCGCCGACACCGTGTCGCTCATCCACGACCAACTTGAGGCCGGCAACCACGTCCTCCTCGAAGGCGCTCAGGCCACGTTCCTCGACCTGGACCACGGCACCTACCCGTTCGTGACGTCGTCCAACCCGGTGGCCGGAGGCGCCTGTACCGGTGCCGGCATCGGCCCCCGCCACATCGACCGGGTCATCGGCATCGCCAAGGCCTACGTCACCCGCGTCGGAGCAGGCCCCTTCCCGACGGAACTGTTCGACGAGGTCGGCGACTACCTGGTCGACGTCGGCAACGAGTACGGCACCAACACCGGTCGTCGCCGCCGGCCGGGTTGGCTCGACGCCGTCATGCTCCGCTATGCCGCACGCGTCAACTCGCTGTCCGAACTGGCCATCACGAAGCTCGACGTCCTCGACGGACTCGACACGATCAAGGTGTGCGTGGCCTACGACGCCGACGGCGAACGCCATGATCAGCTCCCCTACCACCAGACGGTGCTCCACCACGCCGAGCCCGTCTACGTCGAGTTGCCCGGCTGGAAGCAGGACCTCTCCGGTATCCGGTCGAGGTCCGAACTGCCTGCCGAGGCCGAGGCCTACCTCGCCCTGGTCGAGGAACAGGTCGGGGTGCCGATCGGCATGGTTGGCGTCGGACCGGGTCGCGACCAGGTCATCCGGTTCGGCGACCAGGGCTGACCGGGGCCGGGTCGTGCGGGTCTGCGTCGTCGGCTCGGGCGGACGCGAGCACGCCCTCGCCCACGTCCTCGGCCGTGATGCCGAGGTCGTCGTCACCCCGGGCAACCCGGGCATCCCCGGATCGGTCGCCACGCCGCCCGAGGAGATCGACGCCGACCTCTTCGTGGTCGGCCCCGAGGCGCCACTGGTCGACGGCCTCGCCGACCGCCTGCGCTCGGCGAGTCGGCGCGTTTTCGGGCCTGGAGCGGACGGCGCCCGCCTGGAGGGCTCCAAGGCCTGGATGAAGGAGGTGCTCGTCAAGGCGGGCGTCCCCACGGCACGGCACGGGGCCTTCACCGACGAGGCAGCCGCCCTCGCCTTCCTCGATGTGATGTCCGACCTCTTCGTGGTCAAGACCGACGGACTGGCCGCCGGCAAGGGAGTGCTCGTCACTGAGGACCGCGGCGAGGCAGCCGATGCCGTGCGCTCCTACCTCTCGGGCGATGCATTCGGTGATGCCGGGCGGACCGTGGTGATCGAGGAGGGCCTCACCGGGCCCGAGCTCTCGCTGCTCGCCATCTGCGACGGTCGTACCGCCGTGCCGCTCGCCCCCGCTCAGGACTACAAGCGGATCGGCGACGGCGACGCCGGCCCAAACACCGGCGGCATGGGCGCCTACTCGCCGGTGCCCGTGGCTACCGATGCAATCGTCGACTCGCTCATGGACGATGCCGTCGGGCCCACGCTCGCCGCCCTCCGGCGCCAGGGCATCGACTACCGGGGGGTCCTCTACTGCGGGCTCATGTTCACGCCGAACGGCCCGAAGGTGCTCGAATACAATGTGCGCTTCGGCGACCCGGAGGCCCAGGTCGTGCTGCCACGGATGGCGAGCAGCCTCGCCGACCTGCTGGCGGCCGCTGCCGAGGGCTCCCTGGGTGCCGCACCGGAGTTCGACGGAGGCGCCGCCGTCACGGTCGTCTGCGCCACCGACGGGTACCCGGCATCGCCACGCACCGGTGACCCGATCCACGGGCTCGAGGAGGCCAANGCCCTCGACGACGTCACCGTGTTCTGCGCCGGCGTCGGCGGCTCCGANGGCCGGCTCACCACCGCCGGAGGCCGCGTGCTGGCCGTGACCGGNCAGGGCCCCTCCGTTGCCGCCGCCCGCGACAGGGCCTACGCCGGAGCCGGAGCCATCTCCTGGACCGGCATCCAGCGTCGAACCGACATCGCCGCCGCGCCTACGCCTGTGGACGCGGCAGAATGACCGAACCACCCACCGGAGGAGCCAGCCCATGACCGAGTCACCGAACAGGCGGGTCGCGATCCTCATGGGCTCGCCCAACGATGCCGACAAGATGGCGCCGGCGGCGGCAACCCTCGAGCGCTACGGCATCGAGGCCGACGTGCGCGTGATGTCTGCGCACCGCAGCCCCGCAGAGGTGGCCGAGTTCACCCGGTCGGCCCGAGANNACGGCTACACCGCCATCATCTGCGGCGCCGGCATGGCCGCCCACCTGGCCGGCGCCGTCGCCGCCCACACCACCCTGCCGGTCATCGGCGTNCCCCTCTCGGGTGGCGCCATCAACGGNTGGGACGCACTCCTCGCCACCGTGCAGATGCCCAAGGGCATCCCCGTCGCCACCGTCGCCGTCGACGGCGCGATGAACGCCGCCCTGCTGGCCGTCCAGATGCTCGCNGTCGACGACCTGCCANTGGCCGCCGAACTCGAGGCCCACCGCCAGGAGATGCGGCCCCGCTAGCCGGGGAGTCCGCCCGACCCATGGAGAACGTCCTCGCCTCCCGCTATGCCAGTCGGCCCATGGCCGAGCTCTGGTCGGCCGAGGGCAAGGTCGTGCTNGAGCGCCANCTCTGGGTGGCTGTCCTCGANGCCCAACGGGACCTCGGNATCGACCTCCCCGACGGGGTNGTCGCCGACNACCGGGCGGTGATCGATCAGGTCGACCTCGAGTCGATCCGNCGGCGCGAGCAGGTCACCCGCCACGACGTGAAGGCCCGCATCGAGGAGTTCTGCGCCCTNGCCGGCCATGAGCACATCCACAAGGGCATGACGTCGCGCGACCTCACCGAGAACGTCGAACAACTCCAGGTCCGCCGTGGCCTCGAACTGGTCCTGGACCGGGTCGTCGCCACCCTCGCCCGACTGGGGCGCCTCGCCGCCGAGCACGCCGACCTCGTGATGGCAGGACGCAGCCACAACGTCGCCGCCCAGGCGACGACNCTNGGCAAGCGCTTCGCCAACGCCGCAGAGGAACTCCTGGTGGCCCACCGCCGGTTGGTCGACCTGCTCGCCGCCTACCCGCTGCGGGGCATCAAGGGCCCGGTCGGCACCCAGCAGGACATGCTCGACCTCTTCGACGGCGACGNCGACCGGGTCGCCGAACTNGAGCGACGCGTCGCCGCTCACCTCGGCTTCGCCGGGGTCCTCGACTCGGTCGGGCAGGTCTACCCGCGTTCACTCGACTTCGACGTGGTGTCGGCGCTCGTCCAGGCCGCCGGGGGCCCGGCCAACCTGGCCCGCACCATTCGGCTCATGGCCGGCCACGAACTCGCCACCGAGGGCTTCGTGCCCGGCCAGGTCGGCTCCTCGGCGATGCCNCACAAGATGAACGCACGGTCCTGCGAGAGGGTCAACGGGCTCGCCGTCGTCCTGGGTGGCCACCTCGCCATGGTCGGTGGCCTCGTCGGCGACCAGTGGAACGAGGGCGACGTGAGCTGTTCGGTGGTGCGAAGGGTNGCCCTGCCCGACGCCTTCCTCGCCGCCGACGGACTCTTCCAGACCTTCCTCACGGTTCTCGACGACTTCGGTGCCTATCCGGCCGTTGTCGAGCGCGAGCTCCGGCAGTACCTGCCGTTCCTGGCCACCTCCCGGNTCCTCGTGGCCTCGGTACGCGCCGGCATGGGCCGCGAGGCCGCCCACGAGGTCATCCTCGAGCATGCCGTCGCCTCCGCCCTCGTCCGCCGCGAGGAAGGCATCGCCGAGACCGACCTGCTCGACCGCCTCGCCGCCGACGANCGGNTGCCCCTCGACAGGGCCGCCCTCGACGCCCTCCTGGCCGACCCGGGCGTCTTCGTCGGCACGGCCGGCAGCCAGGTCCAGGCCNTCGTCGAACGNATCGGCGAGGTGGTGGCCGCCCGCCCCACCGCCGCCGCCTACGATCCCGAACCCATCCTCTGATCCGACCCACCCACCCGACGGAGCCAGCNTTGTCCCCCGCCATCGACCTGCCTTACGTCCACTCGGGCAAGGTCCGCGACATCTTCGACGCCGGCGACGACCGCCTCCTCATGGTCACCTCCGACCGCATCTCCGCATTCGACGTCGTGATGGACGAGCCCATCCCGCACAAGGGCAGGGTCCTCACCGCCATGTCGGCGTTCTGGTTCGACCTGCTGGCCGACGTGGTCCCTGGCCACCTGCTCTCCACCGACCCGGCCGACGCCCCGGGCACGAACGGCGCCACTGACCTGGNCGGGCGCACGATGCTCTGTCGTCGGGCCGAGATGCTCCCGATCGAGTGCATCGTGCGCGGCTACATCACCGGCTCGGCCTGGAAGGAGTACCGCATCCACGGCACCATGCACGGCTCGGTGCTGCCCGAGGGCCTTCGGGAGGCCGACCGNCTGCCCGAGCCCGTGTTCACCCCGTCGACGAAGGCCGACGAGGGGCACGACGTCAACATCTCGTTTGCAGCGGCCGTCGACCTGATCGGCGCCGACCTTGCCGGGCAGGCACGGGCCGTGTCGCTGGAGTGCTACCANCGGGGCGCCGACTGGGCGGCCGAACGCGGGATCATCATCGCNGACACGAAGTTCGAACTCGGACTCATCGACGGCCACCTGGTGCTGGCCGACGAGGTGCTCACCCCCGACTCGTCGCGGTTCTGGCCGGCCGATGAGTGGTCGCCCGGCGCCACGCCGCCATCGTTCGACAANCAGCCCGTGCGCGACTTCCTCGACGGCCTCGACTGGGACAAGCANCCGCCACCGCCGGCCCTGCCCGACGAAGTCGTCGCCGCCACCTCGCACCGCTACATCGAGGCGTACGAGCGCATCACCGGCCGATCCTTCGCCGACTGGCCCGGCACACAAGGAGNCTGAACCATGCAGTTCTCGGTACTCGTCGACATCCGCCTGCGGGACGGGATCTCCGANCCTGCAGGTGCCACCGTCGAGCGGGCGTTGCCGATGCTNGGCTANGAGGGGATNGTCGGGGTCACCGTCGGCAANACCATCCGGTTCACGATCGAGGCCGCCGACGCCGAAGCGGCNCGGGTCGCTGCTGCCGAGTTGACGGANTCGTTCCTCACCAACCCGGTCATCGAGGANGCCGACCTNACGGTCGAGNCGNTCTCCCCGGAGTCCGACACGTGAGCACNGTCNTCGGGGTGGTCGTCTTNCCCGGGACCAACTGCGAGATGGACGCNGTCGAGGCNGTCGACGGCCTGGGTGGAANCGGGCGNCTGCTCTGGCACGGCGACGACGACCTGTCGGGCGTGGATGCGGTCATCGTGCCGGGCGGATTCGCCCACGGCGACTACCTGCGACCGGGTGCCATCGCCCGCTTCTCGCCGGCCATGGAGGCGGTCGCCCGGTTCGCCACCGCCGGCGGGCCGGTCGTCGGNATCTGCAACGGGTTCCAGGTCCTCACCGAGGCCGGATTACTGCCGGGCGCATTGCAGAAGAACAGTGGCCTCAAGTTCCTCTGTCGGCCTGCGACGGTACGCGTGGAAACCACGNATTCGTCGCTCACCGGTTCGGCTTCCGTGGGTGCAGAACTTTCGATTCCGATCAACCACTTCGAAGGAAATTACACGTGCGATGAACGCACGTTGGAGCANCTGCGCGACGAGGACCGCATCGTCCTGCGCTATGTCGGGAACCCGAACGGCTCGNTCGACGACATCGCCGGGGTCTGCAACGAGGCCCGCAACGTGGTCGGTCTCATGCCCCACCCCGAGCGGGCGTGNAACGAACTCCTGGGCAGTACCGACGGATCGGTGCTGATCCGTTCCCTCCTGGAAGCGGCCGCCTGAGGGCNGCGCCGGTTCAGGCCGAGCGGCGGATGCCAGCGNCCTTGAGNACCGGGGAGGGNACGCCCACCTCACGCCANGCGGCGTAGGAGATTCCCCGCTTGCCGCCGTAGGANGCTGCATTGGNGGCGAAGGCTGATTCGAGGGCNCCCATGTCCACGGANCCGGNGCTCTCGAGGCGGTCCAGTTCGGCCTCGAGGTCAATNCGTTCCTGGACGAGGCCCAGGCGCTTGGTGGCCGAGGCACTNTCCATCGCAGCGGTCGCGGCTNCGATCTGGCTGCGGACGCTGTCGGGGGTGCGCTTGCGACCNCGCTTGGGTTGGTTGGCCTCGAGCGCCGTGAGGTAATCGCGGACGGCCCTGGTTTCGGCCTTCTCCGCGTCTGACATTTTTTGGCGTGGCATCTCTTGATACTTTCTTGTACGGGCGGGTTGCTTCTGGCGTCCTTAAATAGTTCTGAAAATATAGAGCATCAATTACCGAAATCGTATTCTAACTCTATTCTGCGTTCGTATTCGAATGCTTTCGAAGAATGGGTATGAAATCTCGTGAATCGGGCCCCCTTTCCACCGAATACCTCGATCGTCCAACGGGACGCACCAACTGGTGATCCTCGACCGCTACCGTGCACCGCCGTGAGCGAATCCCTCCACCGGGCACTCGGGCTGACCGACGACGAGGCCTCCACCATCGAGGGAATCCTCGGCCGGGCCGCCAACCCGTTGGAGCTGGCCATGTACTCGGTGATGTGGTCGGAGCACTGTTCCTACAAGAGCAGTCGCATCCACCTCGGGCGGCTTCCGACCGAGGCGCCGTGGGTGCTCGTGGGCCCTGGCGAGAACGCCGGCGTGGTCGACGTCGGCGACGGCATCGCCGCCGCCATCCGCATCGAGTCGCACAACCACCCGTCGGCGATCGAGCCCTACCAGGGGGCGGCCACCGGGGTCGGGGGGATCCTCCGCGACATCTTCACCATGGGTGCACGGCCCATCGCCCTCATGGATTCCCTGCGGTTCGGCCCCATCGACGATGCCCGCAGTCGCTGGATCGCCGATGGCGTGGTCTCCGGCGTGTCCGGCTACGGCAACGCCGTCGGCGTGCCCACGGTCGGTGGCGAGACCGTCTTCGACGCCACCTATCGGGGCAATCCGCTCGTCAACGTGCTGTGCCTGGGCCTGCTCCCCACCGACCGTCTGGTGCTCGGCCAGGCCTCGGGCGTCGGCAACCTGGCGGTGCTGCTGGGTTCCTCCACGGGCCGCGATGGCATCGGGGGCGTCAGTGTCCTCGCCTCGGCGGGGTTCTCCGAGGAGACCGACGGCGACAAGCGGCCCAGCGTCCAGGTGGGCGACCCCTTCGAGGAGAAGCGCCTCATCGAGGCGTGCCTCGCCCTGCTCGACGAGGGGCTCGTGGTCGGCATCCAGGACCTCGGCGGAGCGGGTCTGACCTGTGCCACCAGCGAGACCGCCTCCCGCGGTGGCGTCGGCATGGACATCGACGTGTCGGCCGTGCCGCGGCGCGAGCCCGGCATGGAACCCCACGAGGTCATGACCAGCGAGTCNCAGGAACGGATGCTCGCCATNGTCGAACCCGACGGCCTCGACCGGGTCNTCGAGATCTGCGAGCGTTGGGAGGTGCGGGCCAGCGTCATCGGCCGTGTNACCGACGGGGGTNCNCTGCGCATCCTCGACGGGTTCGACGGNGAGGTNCTGGCCGAGGTGCCGGCTGCNTCGCTNCACGAGGACGCNCCCCTCTACGACCGTCCCCGCCAAGCNCCCGACGCCCCGCCCGGCCCCTCGGCCGACGACCTNGNCGCACCGGAGGATCCGGGTACCGAACTGCTCGAACTGCTGGNCGACCCGGCCTGGGTCTACCGNCAGTACGACCACCAACTGTTCCTCAACACCGTGGTCGGCCCCGGGGACGANGCCACGGTNCTGCGACTCAAGCACCCGGGAACCGGNANCGACACCGGTCGTGGCCTGGCCCTGACGACCGACGGCAACCACCGCTGGTGTGCCGTCGACCCCCGGCAGGGCACAGCGATGCTGGTGGCCGAGTCGGTCCTCAACCTGGCCTGCGTGGGGGCCCGTCCGTTGGCGGTCGTCAACTGCCTCAANTTCGGCAACCCCGAGCACCCCGAGGTGATGTGGCAACTCTCCGAGTCTGTCGACGGTATGGGTGAGGCCTGTCGGGCCCTGGGTGTTCCCGTCGTGGGCGGCAACGTGAGCCTCTACAACGAGTCGGCCGGAACCGACATCGACCCCACGCCGGTCATCGGCCTGCTCGGGATGGTCGANCGGCTNGACCGGCGACCGCCCGGTGCGACCCTCGTCGACGGTCATCGCCTTCTCCTGCTCGGTCCCGAGGCGGANGGGCTCGGCGGATCCNGCTGGGGCGCCTCCCATGGTGCGCCGGGCGGCCGGCTGCCNGACCTCGACCTGGCGGTGGTGGCCGACGTCGCCGAACTGGTCCGGGGACTNGTCTCCGACGGCCTGGTCGACGGCGTNCACGACGTCTCGTCGGGCGGNCTCGGCGTGGCGTTGGCCGAGATGGNTGCCCGCTCCGGCGTCGGCGTCCANGTCGCCCGGGTGNCGGACCACCGGGCCCTGTTCGGCGAGGCGCCCGGCCGNATCGTCATCGTCGTCCACCCGGACTGGCTCGTCGAGGTGTTCGCGCGGGCTGAGGCGGCTGGTGTGGAGACTTCCCGCATCGGCCTCGCGACCGGCGACCGGTTCACGGTCAAGGGCCTGGTCGACATCGGCGTCGACGAGGTCACTGCGGCGTTCACCGACCGGTTGCCNGAGGCGCTTGGTGCCGGCACTGCCAGCCGCTGAGCATCCGGTCCGTGCGCGNGGCCGACGGTAGGCTGAGACCCGTGTCGAGCCCGTANCTCGCCCCCGACGAGCAGGACGAGCCCTTCGACGACACCCCCAAGGAGGCCTGCGGGGTCTTCGGGGTGTTCGCCCCCGGCCAGCCGGTCGCCCACNTCACCTANCTGGGCCTCTATGCCCTGCAGCACCGCGGCCAGGAGTCGGCGGGCATGGCGGTCAGCGACGGCGAGGGGATCACCGTGGTCAAGGAGATGGGGCTGGTCTCCAACGCCTTCGACGATCGGACCCTCACAGCGCTNTCCGGNGACCTCGCCATCGGCCACACCCGCTACTCGACGAGCGGGTCGAGCACCTGGCGCAACGCCCAACCNGTGTACCGCGGCGTCGACCACGTCGAGTTCGCCCTCGGCCACAACGGCAACCTGGTCAACACCGAGGCCCTGGCCGCCGAGGCNGGGATGCTTCCGGGCACCGTCACCTCCGACACCGACCTCATGGCAGAGCTTCTCACCACGTCGCTGCTCGCTCGCNCCGACCTCGAGCCCGGCGCGGCGTTCGAGGCGGCACTGTCCGATGTGCTGCCNCGGCTCCACGGTGCCTTCTCGCTCGTGTTCGCTGATCGTGAGCGCATCATCGGCGTGCGCGATCCCAACGGGTTCCGGCCACTGTGCCTGGGCCGCCTCGACGGNGGCTGGGTGCTCGCCTCCGAGTCACCTGCCCTCGACGTGATCGGGGCGCACTTCGTCCGGGAACTCGAGCCCGGGGAGGTCGTCATCATCGACCGGACGGGCTGCCGGTCGCTGCACCCGTTCGACCCCGTCGAGATCGACCCCCGACTCTGCCTCTTCGAGTTCATCTACTTCGCCCGGCCCGACAGCGTCCTCTACGGGCAGAGCGTCCACCATGCCCGCGTCCNGATGGGCGAGGCGCTCGCNGAGCAGGCGCCCGTCGAGGCCGACCTGGTCATGGGCGTGCCCGAGTCGGGCATCCCGGCGGCCGAGGGCTACGCCCGGNGGTCGGGCATCGANTTCGGCCACGGCCTCGTNAAGAACCGCTACATCGGCCGCACGTTCATCGCACCCACGCAGGCCCTGCGGTCGTCGNCNGTGCGCATGAAACTCAACCCGCTGCGGGACAACATCGAGGGCCAGCGNCTCNTCGTCGTCGACGACTCGATCGTGCGNGGCACCACGACCCGGTCGATGGTGCGCATGCTGCGCGATGCCGGGGCGAAGGAGATCCACCTGCGCGTGTCGTCGCCGCCCTACCGCTGGCCCTGCTTCTACGGCATGGACACGGGGTCCCGGGGCGAGTTGCTGGCGGCCAACCTTACGGTCGACGAGATCCGCGAGTACCTCGACGTCGACACGCTCAGCTATCTCAAGCTCGACCACCTGCTCGAAGCCACGGGGGCCGTTGGAGCTGGCTTCTGCTCCGCCTGCCTGACCGGCGAGTACCCGATCGAGATCCCTGCCAACCTCACGAAGCAGGTGCTCGAGCATCCCGACGATCCGTCGGCTCCGGAACGGGCCATGCCCGTCCTGGGCGACGACCTCAAGCGTGGGTTGCCCGTCGAGGAAGCCGCCCGGCTCTTCGACCGCACCTGAGGCGACAGTGCCCGAGGACTACCGGTCGGCGGGCGTCGACATCGGCGCCGGTGAGGACGCCGTGCGGCGCATCGCTCCCAACGTGCGTTCCACCTACCGACCAGAGGTGATCGGCGACATCGGCGGGTTCGGGGGGCTCTTCGACATCGGGAGGTCGGGCTACCGCGATCCGCTCCTCGTGTCGACGACCGACGGGGTGGGGACGAAGGCCGAGATCGCCCGCCAGACGGGCCGTTTCGACACGATCGGCCGGGATCTCGTCGCCATGTGCGTTGATGACCTGGTGTGTGTCGGGGCCGCGCCGCTGTTCTTCCTCGACTATGTGGCCGTCGGCCGACTCGACCCCGTGGCCATGGAGCAGTTGGTATCAGGCATCGCTGACGGTTGCCGGGAGGCCGGCTGCGCACTGGTCGGTGGCGAGATGGCCGAGCACCCCGGCGTGATGGAGGCCGACCAGTTCGACCTGGTCGGCTTTTCGGTGGGTGCCGTCGAACGCGATGCCGTCCTCGATGGCAGCCGGGTGTCGGCCGGCGANGTCCTCGTCGGGATCGANTCNCCGAACCTGCGGTCCAACGGCTTCTCGCTGGCACGTCGCCTCGTGTTCGACGTTGCCGNACGGTCNCTCGACGACCCTGCCTGGGAGGGTGCGGAGACGTCGTTGGCGGACGAGTTGCTGGCGCCGAGCGTGATCTACGCCCCGGCGGTGGTTGCCGCCCTCGACGCCCACGAGGTGCACGCCGTCGCCCACGTCACGGGAGGCGGCCTGCCCGGCAACCTGCCNCGGGTNCTGGGTGGTGCCGTCGACGCGGTCGTNGACTCCTCGGCNTGGGAGGTGCCCCGCATCTTCNGGGAGCTCCAGGCGATGGGCGGNGTCGGNGACGACGAGATGGCACGGGTGTTCAACCTCGGGATCGGCATGGTGTTGGCGGTCCCCGGCCACGAGGCNGACGGNGTNGTCGNCACNCTCGCCGACCATGACCGTCCGGCCCGGGTCATCGGNGANCTGGTCGNGGGCTCCGGCCGGGTCGACCTGCGCCGCTAGGTTCGGAGCTGTGGCAGAGGCGTTNCCCGTTNNGAATCAGGCACTTATCGACCACCTGTTGGCGCATGCGGTCCAGACGGGCGACTTCGTCCTCAAGAGCGGACGCAGGAGCACCTGGTTCTGTGACGGAAAGCAGACCGTCTGCCGGTCCGAGGGCCTGCTCCTCGTCGCCGACGCTGCGCTCGANGTCATCCCCGANGACGTGACCGCCATCGGTGGGCTCACGGCCGGAGCGGACCCGGTGGCGTTCGGCATCGCCGCGGTCGCTGCCACCCGGGGGCGCTCGCTGCGTTCGTTCAGCATCCGCAAGGAGTCGAAGGGCCANGGCGTCGAGGGCCGGCTGGCGGGTGCACTCGAGCCCGGCGACCGGGTCGTGATCTGCGAGGACGTCGTCACGCGNGGTGCCTCTCCGCTCGAGGCGGCCGAGGTGGTTCGGGCTTTGGGGGCCGAACCGGTGATGATCCTCCCCATCGTCGACCGGGGCGGCACCTGTGGTGCGCTGGCCGAGGCGGCGGGGATCGCCTTTCGNCCGCTGGTCACCGCCCTCGACNTGGGGTTNTCCTACGAAGGCCCTTGACCCGGGTGGCGGCTAGGGCNGCCCCGTAGGATCANTGCCCATGCCNTTCCTGCCGACTGCCGCCTATTCGATCGACCTNCACGTCGAGTTGGCCAACGTGCCCAACACCCTGGGACGTCTTGCCACGGCCATTGGTGAGACAGGCGCCAACATCGTGTCGATGGGNGGCTTCGACGTGCGCGGCGATGTCCTCGNCAACGACGTGGTCGTCAACTGNAGTGACGAGGACCATGCCGGACGGGTGGTGGCNGCCATCGAGGCACTCGACGGCGTCGAGCTCGTGTTCTGGTACGACCGCACGTTCCACATGCACGAGGGCGGCAAGATCGAGGTGCTTCCGCTGGNANCGGTCAGCGACATGCACGACCTGTCGATGGCGTACACGCCGGGCGTCGCCCGCATCTGCATGGCCATCCACGACGATCCCAGCCGGGCCCACGACCTCACCATCAAGAAGAACACGGTCGCCATCGTGTCCGACGGCTCGGCGGTGCTGGGCCTCGGCGACATCGGCCCGGAGGCGGCCATGCCGGTGATGGAGGGCAAGGCGCTGCTCTTCAAGGAGTTCGCCGGCGTCGATGCGTTCCCGGTGTGCATCGACACCGAGTCGCCCNAGGAGATCATCGAGACGGTCATCCGCCTGGCGCCCACGTTCGGCGGCATCAACCTCGAGGACATCAAGGCGCCGGGCGCCTTCGAAGTGGAGCAGTCGCTCAAGGCGGCGCTCGACATCCCGGTCTTCCACGACGACCAGCACGGCACGGCCGTGGTCACCCTGGCNGCGTTGTGGAACTCGNTCAGGCTCACNGGTCGCGACATNGGTGANCTGTCGGTCGTGATCTCGGGCGTCGGNGCAGCCGGCATGGCGGTCGGCAGGATCCTGATCGACGCNGGCATCGGCGAGATNGTCGGCATNGACCGGCAGGGTGCCGTGTACTCGGGGCGGGGCGNCCTGAACTTNGCCAAGGAGTGGTTCGCCGACAACACCAACCCCGACNGCAAGATGGGCACGGTCCACGATGTACTCCANGGGGCCGACGTCTTCATCGGCCTCAGCGCTCCGGGGCTGCTCACGGCGGCCGACCTGCGGAACATGGCCTCGGAGCCCCTGGTNTTCGCCATGGCCAACCCCGATCCGGAGATCCGGCCCGAGGAGGCCGANGGCCTCGCTGCCGTCATGGCGACCGGTCGCAGNGACTATCCGAACCAGATCAACAANGTGCTGGCGTTCCCGGGCATNTTNCGGGGCGCCCTCGACGCCGGAGCCANGGACATCACCGAGAACATGAAGTTGGCGGCGGCCCGGGCGATCGCCGACTCGGTATCCGACGACGAGCTTTCGTCGAAGTTCGTGGTGCCGTCGGTGTTCGACAAGTCGGTGCCGATGGCCGTCGCCGCGGCGGTGGCCGCGGCGGCTGTATCCGACGGGGTGTGTCGATCCTGATCCCGCCGGAAGGAGGCTGGCAGGCTGTCACCTTCGACCTCTGGAACACGCTGCTCGTCAGCGTGCCGGGTGCCGTCGAGGTCCGGCTTGCCGCCTGGCGAAGGGTGGTTGACGAGCGGGGCCTCGAGCTTCCCGCCGACCTGCTGCGATCGGTCTTGGAACTGTTCCCGGCCCGATTCGAGGACGAGTGGCGTGCGGGCCGCCAGTACGGGACGCCGCAGGCATTGAACGACGCCTTTCGGGCGTTCGCCGGCCGGATCGGTCCGGACGACGAGGCGGCCCTGGCCGAGGCGTTCGAGGCTGCCTCGTACCGGCTCGAGGTGGATGCCGTCGATGGTGGAGTGCTCGCGGTGGCGGCCCTGGCCAGGGCCGGGTTCCGGATCGGCCTGGTCAGTGACACCTCGTTGGCTGGCGGCCGCCACCTGCGTGGCTACCTCGAGAACCATGGGCTGCTCGACCACATCGGTCACTGCTCGTTCTCGAACGAGGTGGGCGTCTACAAGCCGGATGCGGCGATCTTCCGGGACTGCCTTGCGGGGTTGAGCGTCGACGACCCGGTCGGGGTCGTGCACGTCGGTGACCTGCGTCGCACCGACGTGGCCGGCGCTCGAGCACTGGGCATGACCACTGTGCGCTTTCGCGGTGTGGTCGAGGACGATGCCCCTGAGGAAGGCGACGACGAAGGCCCCGAGGCCGACCACGTCATCGACCGCCTGGCCGAGCTTCCCGCGCTGCTGGGGGTGGCAGGCGGGTAGAGCCTGGATCAGGGAAAGGCTCCGGTCGCCGACCGCCTCCTCGACCACGCCGAGGCCGCCTCGGATCGTACCCGGACTCCTACCAGACCATCATCCATGCCACGGCGTACGGCGATTGGACAGGTGTCCTGTTGCTTCGGACGCATGTCCGAATGTGGCAGATGCGAACCTGGGAGAGCCTGCTCAACCGAAGAGGATCGGCAGGCGGCGTGGACCGCGGACCTGGCCGCCGGCCCAGGTGACGGCGTCGGGGTCGACCAGGGTGAACTCGGGGATCCGCGCGAACCAGGCCTTGAGCGAGACCTCCATCTCCATGCGGGCCAGGTTCGACCCGGCACATCGGTGGATGCCGGCCCCGAAGGCGACGTGGCGGTTGCGCTGCCGGTCGAGGACCACGGTGTCGGGGTCCTCGAACACGTCGGGGTCGTGGTTGGCTCCGGGGAAGTTCATGAGGATCTTGTCGCCCGGCTCCATGGTGACGCCGCCGTACTCGACGGTCTCGATGGCGTTGCGGGCCATGGTGACCGGGGAGTAGAAGCGCAGCAGCTCCTCGATGGCGGTATCCCAGAGGGCGTCGTCGGCTTCGGCCATGCGCCGGCGGTCGTTTTCGTGGGTGGCGAAGTGCCACAGCGCCGAGCCGATTGACGACCAGGTGGTGTCGATGCCGGCAACCAGCTGCAGGTTGCACATGCCGATCACGACCTCGTCGGGCAGCGACTCACCGTCGACCTCGGTCTGGCAGAGGGCGGTGATGAGGTCGTCCCCGGGGTTGGTCCGGCGGTTGGCGACCTCCGCGGCGAAGAAGTCCCGGATGAGGTTGGAGTTCTTCAGGCGCAGTTCTGGGTCGGTGAGTCCGAACTCGAGGACGCCGCGGACCCAGCCGATGAAGTCGTCAACCCGTGACTGGTCGACGCCGAGCTTGCTGGCGATGACCCGTGGCGGGATCTGCTGGGCGTAGTCGACCGCCCCGTCACAGCCTTCGGCGTCGATGAATCCGTCGATCAGGTCGTTGCAGAGGCGTTCGGAGTAGTCGCGTTCTGGGCCGATGGCCTTGGGGGTGAAGTGGGGCAGCAGGGCCTTGCGGGTCCAGGTCTGCTCGGGCGGGTCGGCGCTGATGGGAGCTGCGGCGTTGTAGCCCTGTCGGCTCTGGTCGCGCAGTTCGACGGGAAGGTCGATGACGATGGGTCCCGGGCTGGCACTCGAGAGTTCGGGGACCATCTTGGCCATCGCCTGGACATCCTCGTAGCGGGTGGGTAGCCAGGAGCCGCCGTATCGNTCGGTGTGGGCGATCGGACAACTCCCGCGCAACTCGGCCCATGCAGGGACCGGNTCGCGGACGTAGTCGGGATCGAAGATGTCGTAGTCGGTGGCCAGGTCGTTGACCGGACAGCGTTCGGTNTCGGTCATCGTGAGCCTCCTTGCCTGGNCCGCACGGCTTCCTCAGTCCTCGATGACNGCGATGGCGAATTCGGGGCAGTTGTCGATGATCAGCTGGGCCTTTTCTTCCATGCCGGCNGGAACGACGCCGTCGTTCAACTCGAAGGCGTTGCCGAGGTCGTCGACGTCGACGAGGGCCGGGGCGAGTGCGTAGCAGCGGCTGTGCCCCTCGCACTTGTCGCGGTCGACGTGGATCCTCATGGTCTCCTCCTTGTCACCGAGGCCGTCCAGAGTACANACGAGAATTTGTCTNCTGTGGGTCGGCGCCCTCNGGGCGGAGGAGCGCCGCCGGGAGTGCTCAGCCCAGTGGCAGGTTGATCTGCTTGGCTTCGAGGAACTCGGCGAGGCCGAAGCGGCCCAGTTCGCGGCCGTTGCCGGACTTCTTGTAGCCCCCGAACGGGGCATCGGTGTTGAGGAACGATCCGTTCATGTCGACCTCGCCGGTGCGCAACCGCTTGGCGACGGCCAGCGCCCGGTCGGCGTCAGAACTCCACACCCCGCCGGACAGGCCGTAGTCGGAGTCGTTGGCGATGCNNATCGCGTCGTCCTCGTCCTCGTAGCCGATGATCGACAGGACCGGGCCGAAGATCTCCTCCTGGGCGATCGTCATCGAGTTGTCGACGTTTGCGAAGACGGTGGGCTTGACGTAGTAGCCGGTCTCGAGGCCGTCGGGCTTGCCGGTGCCACCGGTGACGAGCGTGGCACCCTCGTCGATGCCCTTCTGGATGTAGCCCTGCACCCGGTCCCACTGGACCTGGGAGACGAGCGGACCGAGCCGCGTGCCGGCTTCGTCGGCGGGACCGACGGTGTGGCCGGCTGCCGCTNNGGCGGCGAGTTCGGCGGCCTCGTCCATGCGGTCGGCCGGTACCAGCAGGCGGGTGAGCGCACTGCACGTCTGGCCCGAGTTGAGGTAGGCGGCGCCGATCGCNGACGGGATGGCCGCAGCGAAGTCGGCATCGTCGAGGATGATGTTGGCGGACTTNCCGCCGAGCTCCTGGTGGACCTTGGTGACGTTGGCGGCGGCTACCTCGGCAACGCGTGTGCCGGCCCGTGTCGAGCCGGTGAACGACACCATGTCGACGTCGGGATGGGCGGCGATCGCNTCGCCGACCACCGGACCGACACCGGACACCAGGTTGAACACGCCGGCCGGGAAGCCCAACTCGTCGATGATGTCTGCCAAAAGGAAGGCGTTCAGGGGCGCCACCTCGCTGGGCTTGAGAACCACGGTGCAGCCCACGGCCATGGCAGGGGCGACCTTCGCCATGATCTGGTGCAGCGGATAGTTCCACGGGGTGATGCAGCCGACCACGCCGACGGGCTCACGGGTGACCAACGAGCGTCCGATCGTNTCCTCGAACGCGAACTCCCGGGCCGTGATGGGAACGCCCGACGTGGTTGCGGTCGGGATGCCGGCCTGGATCATCATGGAGAGGCCGACCGGCATGCCGACCTCCCGGGAGATCAGGTTGCCGATCTCCTCGCTGCGAGCNGCGAGCTGGGCNCCGAGGGCCTCGATGTAGCCGAGCCGTTCCTCGAGGGGTGCCGCCGACCATGACGGGAACGCNGCGNTGGCCGCTGCGACCGCTGCGTCGACGTCGGCTGCGGTCCCCTCGGGGATCGAGCCGATGACNTCCTCGTTNGACGGGTTGACGACNTCGATGCTGCCNTNTCCGTCNGATGGGACCCAGGCCCCACCGATGTAGATCTGCTCTCGTGTGCTCATGAATTCACCCATCTTCTGGAAGGAGTCCGTNGTGCCTGAGATCATGNGNCATCGGCGGGCGCCGCGCCAAAGGCGGGCCGGGGCTACGGTCGGTCGTTGGTTGCAGAGNCTGACGAGCAGGCGAACCAGGGNGAACACGATGCGCGTGATGTTGACGGGTGGAACCGGGTTCATCGGGGGGCACGTGCTNCGGGCGCTGGTCGANGCCGGCCACGAGCCGCGGGCGTTGGTCCGCAGCAGCGACAAGTTGGACCAGATGCGTGCGGCCCAGGGCATCGACGATGCCATCGACCACGTGGTGGGCGACATGACGGATCCCGACAGTGTCGCCGAGGCCTTGCGGGGTTGCGATGCCTGCATCCACACGGCGGCGTTCACGAGCCTCGATCCGGAACAGATGCACCTGGCGCTCGAAGTGAACGCTCCCGGGGCGATCAACGTGCTCGATACGGCGGNGGCTGTGGGATGCGANCCGATCGTCCACCTGTCGACGATGTCGGTGATCTTNCCNCCCACCGGCGACGTNCTCTCCGGCCACGATCCGGTGCAGGGTGGCGGCAACCCCTACAACGCCTCGAAGGCGATCGCCGAGGAACACGCCCGCGGCATGCAGGACGCAGGCGCCCCGGTCAACATCATCTACCCGGCNGGCGTNACCGGCCCGACCGACCTGGGCCTCAACGTGCTGGCAGCCAACCTGATCCCGACCCTCCAGAGNGAGATCATGATGAGCCTCGCCAGCGGCGGCTGGCTGCTGGTCGACGTGCGCGACCTGGCGAAGGCGCTGGTCGGACTGCTCCAACCGGGTCGGGGGCCGCAGCGCTATGTGGCCGGTGGCACCTACATGGACTGGGACGAGTTCCATGCNGTGGTCAGCGAGGTGACGGGCTGCGANCGGGCGCTGTTCCCGACCCCCCGCGAGGCCCTCGAACAGATGGTCGACGCCGAGGCCGTCGAGATCATGCTCGGCATCGTCCCCGGNGACGACGCCGGGCTGCTCGCCGACAGCGGGCTGGGCTCCTGGCGTCCGGTCGAGGAAACCCTCCACGACACGGTCGCGTGGCTGATCGCCGGAGGCCTGCTCGAGGCGGACCGGGCGCCCAACTGCGNCTGAGTCAGTCCCCGAGGATCGTGACGGTGCCGGTGTCGCCGTTGACCCTGACCTGCGCACCGTCGGGGATGCGGGTCGAGGCGCCGGTCGCCGACACGACGCACGGGATGCCGAGTTCCCGGCTCACGATGACGGCGTGGCTCATGGTGCCGCCCACGTCGACCACCACGCCTGCGGCCGGGACGAACAGCGGCGTCCAGGAGGGGTCGGTGATGGGGGCCACGAGTATGTCGCCCGGTTCGAGGCCGGCCGGATCTGACGGGTCGGTGATGATCCGGGCCCGACCGGTGGCGGTACCGGCGCTTCCCCCCATGCCCTGCACGATCCTGCGTGTCGAGGCCGGGACCTCGCTGCNCTGCCAGGCATCTGCGCCGGGGACNTCGCCGGCGAACCAGTAGGGNGGCGCCAGGTCGAACAGNGAGAGGTAGGTGGCCTCGCGGTCGGTCGCNTCGTCGGCCAGTTNGCCGCCCATCGCTGATTCGAGTTCGGCGTCGCGCAGCATGAACACGTTGCCGGCTTCGGCCAGTCGGCCGTCGGCGGCGAGGCGGCGGCCGAACTCGAGTGCCGCCAGTCGGGCCTCGTGGATGACCTTGACGATCGTGGCCTTGGCGAGTTCGCGTGCGGGGATGAACACCGAACTGGCCGTGTTGGCGATCTCGAGGGTGCCGGCCTGGGCCTCGTCGCCGGCGACCATGCCGCGCAGCACGGCCAGNGCCTCGTCGGCCTGCGCCCGTGCCGCCTCGTGGCGGGCACGCGGGTCGTGCGAGTCGTCGGAGAGCCGCATCCGGTCGACCAGGGNCAGGACCAGGTCGGGGTGGGTGCCCCATGCGGGTGAGCGCAACTCCCACTCGTTGGGGCCCCGGCTGCCGTGTTCGGCCAGNAGGNCGTCGAGGCCGGCAAGGAAGTCGACAGCCGGTTCGCCGAGGTCTTCCAGGCGGCTGTGGAGTCCGTCGGTTCCGGCGTCGAAGGCGGCAGTCAACTCGTCCGAGCTCGCAACCTGGCGGCTGAGGTCCCACATGGCGAAGCTGGGTGCGGCCGACACCACGCCACCGAGTCCGCCGGCGATGCGCAGGTCGAGTCCGGGCTTGCCGAGGCCGAGGGCCATGCCGGTGATGGCGCCCATCGTGACCGAGGCGGCGGCGCTGACCTCGCCGTGTGTGGCGAAGACCCGCGCGAACACCGGCATCATCTCGCGCATGCGGGCGACCAGTTCGGCCTCGGATGCGGTGCCGAGGTCGGGACGGGCGGCGACGAGTGCATCGACCTCGACGACGTGCTCGTCGATGGCCGGCCACTCCGTGGCGGTCATCCAGGAGAACATGAGGCCGTCGACCCTGGCGACGATTGCGGGGTCGTCGTCCTTGGGTCGGGGCACGTAGGCGGGCAGGCTCGACTGCGAGCCGAAGAAGCCCATGTCGACCAGCTCGGGCGTCATCCCCGACGAGCGGGCACCCATGAGGCGGGCAATGCTCAGGTTCAGGAACATGTACCCGCCGAAGATCTCGAACATGACCTTGTGGCCGTCGTCGATTTCGTCGAGGTCGATGGTGAAGCGGGACAGGAACTCCCGCATGCCCACGTCGCCGGCACCATGCCAGGTGTGGTCGGCGGTCAGCGGTGAAACGGGGTCGGGGAACACCTCGCCCACGTTGCCGCGCGTGTAGATCGGAAAGGACGGCGACGGCTCGTCGTCCATGAACCAGCCAACGGCCATGACGCTTCTCCCTGCTTGCGAGTGGTGCGGACCATAGGACAGGCCCGGCTGGAAGTCGGTAGGCGGGTGGTGACGGATCAGGCCAGCATGGCGTCGTGGAAGGCGTCCATCCGGGTGTCGTCGAGTCCGAGGCCGTCCCGTCGAAACGTTTCCCAGGTGCCCCAGAACTCCTCCACCGTGTCGAACGAGGCAGCGAGGTAGGCGGCTTTGCACCAGAGGATCGCCCGGGTGTTGACCATGTGCTCATCGCCGACCTCGTCCGGCGCGACATGGAGGCGGTCGGCGATCAGTTGCCTGTGCTGGTCTTCGCGCTGCTGGATCCACTTGCGGCGCACGTCGTTGCTGAGGAGGTAGTCGGTGATCACGACCTCCTCGGGCACGCCGAGGAGGCGCAGCAGGCTCCCGGCCACGAAACCGGTCCGGTCCTTGCCGGCGGTGCAGTTGAACAACAACGGGTGCCGGTCGGGATCCGTCGCCAGGTCGAAGACCGTGCGGTAGCGGTCCAGGCGGTTGCGTACGGTGTTTCGGAAGTAGTCGGCGATCAGTTCCGGTCCGGGGATCGCCGATGGGTCCACCTCCATGCGGTTGGCGAGCACGGCGAATTCGTTGTCGTCGGCCGAAACCGACACGTGGACGACCTCGGTGCCGTCGAAGTCGGGGTGTGGGCGATTCCGGACCTCGTCGGGACGGCGCAGGTCGATGATCGTGCGTAGGCCCAGTCCTTCGACCGTGGCAAGCGCCGATCCCTGGAGGTCGCAGAGGTAGCCGCTGCGGAAAAGCCGTCCGGTGCGCACCGTTCGCCCGTCGGTCGTCGGCAAATCTCCGAGGTCCCGCAGGTTCGCCTCGGCGACGAGCACACGGTGTTCAGGAAGCGAGGTCTGGCTCATCCCTGCCAAAGGTAGTGGCAGGGTTGGAACGCGACGAAGCCCGCCCCCCGGGGGCGGGCTTCGGTCTTGGTGGTCGGGCCCGGCGTCGATCCGGGGACCTTCCGCTTTTCAGGCGGACGCTCTGCCAACTGAGCTACCCGACCGTGCGCCTCCCGCCCGATGGCGGGGGACGGTGGCGGTCCTGACGGGATTTGAACCCGCGACCTCCGGCTTGACAGGCCGGCGTGCACTCCAAACTGCACCACAGGACCCCGAACGACCGGCCGGATTCCCAGAAGGCATCCGAACCGTCCGTTCCTGGTACCCCCAACGGGATTCGAACCCGTGTTACCGGCGTGAAAGGCCGGCGTCCTAGGCCGCTGGACGATGGGGGCTCGCGTCTCGTGAGGGCGGCGCCACGATAGCAAGCGGCCACCGGAAACCGACCGAAGGCGCAGGCAGCGGCACGCGGGCCCCCTACCGGAGGAACCCCAGCGACGCCTCGACGGCCTCCTCGAGGAGCAGGCCCAGCCACAGCAGGAGCGAACGCTCGGCCACGTCGGGCGCCTCGGGGTCGAACTCGTCCGCCTCGGAGATGTCGAGGCGGGTCCCGATGACGAGGCGTAGCGAGTTGAGGACGACCATCCACTGCTCGAGCTCACCGGGATCGAGGGTTTCGTTGCCGACGGTGGCCGAGACCACGTCGGCGGCCTCGAGGCGTGAACGCAGCAGGTCGTCGTGGACGAGAGCGGCGTAGTCGGCGTCGCGTTCCGGATCGTCGAGGTAGGCGGTTGGGTAGAGGCGTCGTTGGTCCGGTCCGGCATCCTCCGAGAGGAGCGAGCGGAACTGCCCGGCCAGGTTCGCCACGAGGTCGCGCTCCTCGTCGCCGAGGCGGACCTCGACGAGGCCGCCCGAGCGGGCGAAGGCGACTGGGCGGCGACGGCGCACCATGGATCCCTACTCCCCGGTCCTTCTAGTCATCCTGCTGCATGGTGGCCCAGAGGCCGTGCTCGTGAAGACGAAAGACGTCCATTTCGGCTTTCTCGCGGGTGCCCGACGAGACGACCGCCCGACCCTTGTGGTGGACGTCGAGCATGAGCTTGTCGGCCTTCTGGCGGCTGTAGCCGAACAGCTTCCGGAAGACGAAGGCGACGTATGACATCAGGTTGATCGGGTCGTTCCAGACCAGCACGATCCACGGTCGCTCGGTGTCGACGTCCTCGCCGACGTCCTCGTCGAGTCGTTCGTCGATGTCCGGCATCGCTGCCCGCGTCATGCCGGGGCGCCTTCGGGAACGGGAACGTGTTCCCGGGCCCCGAGCCACAGGGACACGACGGTCGCCCAGAGGGCCGTGGCGCCGGCGAGGTGCAGCCCGACGAGGAGTTCGGGCACGCCGGTGAAGTACTGCGTCCAGCCGATGCCCGCCTGGAGCACGACGATGGCCCCGAGCGCCTGCATCCGGGGACGCAGGCGCTCACCGGTCGGATCGCGGCGAACGGCCAGGGCCAGGGCCGCCACCATCACGAGGAAGAGAACGACGGTCGTCCCGTGGACTCGGGCGATGTCGGACGGCCGGAACGGCAGGCGGGGGATCGGATCGTCGCGGCTGCCGGCGTGGGGGCCGGAGCCGGTGACGAACGTGCCGGTGGTCAGCACCACGACCGAGAACAGCGTGATAGCGGTGGCCATCGAGCGCAACTGCTCGGAGGGCACAGGCACCGACGGGCGCGTCGCACGCAGGTGGTCGCCGGACCGGTGGCGCAGGACCACGGCGTTGCCGACGAGCACCATCGACAGGGCGAAATGGCCCAGGACCAGCCACGGGTTGAGGTGGCTGAGCACCACGATGCCACCCAGGACGATCTGGGCCACGACGCCTGCGACCAGTCCCCAGGACAGGCGCACCAGGTCGGAGCGTCGGGGGTTGCGGGCCATCGAGCCGAGAACGGCGAGAATCACGGCAACCGAGACAATGACGGTGAGGAGGCGGTTGCCGAATTCGATCCAGCCGTGGAAGTCGGCTTCGGGGACGAACTGGTCCTGTTCGCAGGCCGGCCAGTCGGAGCAGCCCAGGCCGGAGCCCGTCAGGCGCACGGCGCCGCCGGTGACNATGATCATCGCCAACAGGCCCAAGGCGATGCCGCAGATGCGGTGGTACNCATCGGGTGACAGGCGNGATCTCATGAGGGTCTCCGCACGCCACGAAGGCTAGGGGGGTGNCCGGACGGGGCCCACGGCGGCAGGCNTTCCTAGGATTGCCCCATGGAACTCGATGGCAAGGTTGCAGTGGTCACCGGCGGAGCGAGCGGCATCGGGAAGGCGCTGGCCGAGAGGTTCCACGCCGAGGGGGCTCAGGCGGTCGTGGTCGCCGACCGGGATGCCGACGGGGCTGCTGAGGTGGCGGCGTCGGTGGGCGGCACCGCCGTCGGCTGCGATGTCGCCGACGAGGCGCAGGTGAAGGCGCTGGTCGACGACACGGTCGAGATGCACGGCGGGCTCGACCTGTTCGTGTCGAATGCCGGCTACGTCACGCTCGGTGGCCTCGAGGCACCCAACNCCGAGATGACGGACATGTTGGGTGTGCACGTGATGGCGCACCTCTACGCCGCCCGCCACGCCATCCCGCACATGGTCGACCAGGGCGGCGGCTGGCTACTCAACACGGCGTCGGCGGCCGGGTTGCTCACCCAGATCGGCTCGCTGGCCTACTCGGTCACCAAGAACGCTGCCGTGGCGCTGGCCGAGTGGATCGCCATCACCTACGGCGATCGTGGCATCGGTGTGTCGGTGCTCTGCCCTCAGGCGGTCGAGAGCAACATCCGTGCCAACAGTCCGACGGCCGACCTACTCGACGCCGACCAGGGGTTCGGCGCTGCGGGCGTCGATGGGGTCATGTCCGCCGAGGATCTGGCTGGCGTGGTCGTCGAGGGCCTCGCCGACGGGCGTTTCCACATCCTCCCGCACCCCGAGGTTGCCGAGTACGTGCGCCGCAAGGGCGACGACGTCGACCGCTGGCTGTCGGGTATGCGTCGCTTTCAGCAGCGCCTCTACCCCGAGGGCCCCACTCCCGCCGATTGGCTCACCGGCTGAGTGGCGTCAACCTGTCCGTCACGGGTGAGCGCCACGTAGCCTGTCGGCGATGTCGGCGCCACCTGAACTTCCCCTCCTCTCTCTCCGCGCACGGGTCGCCGGCTATGTCGCGCTCACGAAGCCGCGCATCATCGAGTTGCTGCTCGTCACGACGGTGCCGACCATGTTCGTCGCCGAGCAGGGCGTGCCCTCCGTCTGGCTGATGGTGGCCACGGTGCTCGGCGGCACTTTTGCCGCCGGCGGCGCCAATGCCACCAACATGGTCGTCGATGCAGACATCGATGCTCTCATGGAACGCACGAAGGACCGTCCGCTGGTCACCGGTGTGGTGTCGCCCCGCAACGCCCTCGTGTTCGCCATCACCCTCGAGGTGGTGGCCTTCGCCTGGCTGGTCGCCTTCGTCAACCTGCTCAGTGCCGTGCTGGCGGTGTCGGCAACCCTGTTCTACGTCTTCGTCTACACGCTTTGGCTGAAGCGCACCTCGACGCAGAACATCGTCATCGGTGGGGCGGCGGGCGCCGTGCCTGTGCTGGTCGGTTGGTCGGCGGTGACCAACTCGCTGGGCTGGGCGCCGATCGTGTTGTTCCTCGTCATCTTCTACTGGACACCCCCGCACTTCTGGGCCCTCGCCATCAGGTACCGCGACGACTACGCGAAGGCCGAGGTGCCGATGCTTCCGGTCGTGGCCAGCCTCGAGACGACCGCCCGGCGCATCCTCTTCTACACGGTGATACTCGTGGCGCTGACCCTGGTGTTCGCTCCTGTGGCGGACATGGGGGCCATCTACCTGGCATCGGCGCTCGCCCTCGGTGCGGTGTTCACGGCGTTCGCCCTGTCACTCAGGAGGGACCCTTCGGAAGGTACGGCCATGCGCCTCTTCACCTACTCGATCACCTATGTCACGCTGCTCTTCGGGGCGATCGTGGTCGACGTGGTGGTCTGAGAGTTGGCCGATCGAGATGATCCTTCGCGTGTGATCACGTGGCAGGACCGGGGGTTTCAGGCGGCTATCCTCGCGACGCCGGAAGAGCGGCGGGATCACCGTTGATCCGTTTAGCCTCTCGTGTTACGGGCCCACTCGGGTGGGTAGGCGAGGGCACCACCCGGACCTGCAGGACGAATCAGTTTTGAGGACGATGACCGACACCCTTCTGGAGACCGATGGCGCAACCGCGCTGGAGCGCGTCGTCACCTCCACCGACGCCAACACGCTCGGTCGTTACTGGCTCGGCGCCGGCTCGCTGGCGCTGCTGGCCAGCCTCCTCACCGGCGTCCTCGTGGCCTTCGAGCGTCTCGACCTCGGTGGAGCCGAGGTGTTCGGTAGCGCCGACGAGGTCTTCCAGTTCTGGTCCGCACACCGGGTCGGACTCGTGCTGCTCGCCATCGTGCCCATCCTCGTGGGTCTCGGCACGGCAGTGGCCCCCCTCCAGGTGGGCTCCGACAGCATCGCCTTCCCTCGGATGGCCGCCTTCTCCTTCTGGACCTGGTTGATCGGCGCCGGCACCACCGTCACCGGCTTCCTGATCGACGGCGGGCTCGGCGCCCCCGGCGCCGGCGGCCAGCGTCAGGCCGTCGCCCTAACGCTCGTCGGCCTCCTGATGGTCATCGGTGGCCTGCTCGGTGCCACCGTCTCACTGCTCACGACCATCGTCTGCGGCCGGGTCGTCGGCCTCACCCTGCACCGCATCCCGCTGTTCAGTTGGACGTTGCTGGTGGCGGGCACGTTCTGGCTGCTGACGCTTCCGGTGCTGGCCGCCAACGTCGTCCTCGCCTATGTCGACCTGCGGGGCCGCACCGCCGTGCGCTTCGGGGCCGAGGACGCCATCTGGGAGCAGCTCTCCTGGGCGTTCAGCCATCCGCAGGTCTACGCCTTCGCGCTGCCGCTGGTCGGCATTGCCTTCGACATCGTCCCGGTGTCGGTGCGCAACCGGCTCGTCAACCACAACGCCGTCCTTGTCCTCACCACGATGCTGGGAGTCGTCGGCTTCGGTGCCTATGCCCAGTCGTTCTTCGACACCCCGGGCACGCCGGTCCTGAACGAGGCGATCTACGTCGTCTACGCCTTTGCCGCCCTGCTGGTCGCCTTGGCGCTGTTCGGCGGATTGGCCGACACGCTGCGCCGGGGTGCCGCCAACCTCGGGTCGGGTGCAGGCAACAGGCCACCCGCCCCGATGGTCCTGTCGGTGCTGGCCATGCTGCTGCTGCTCGTTGCCGCAGCCGTCGGCGCCCTGCGGGCCGTCGATCCGTTCGACCTGCTCGACACCTCAGCCACCGGCGCCCAGATGACCCTCACCATGGGCGCCGCATTCGTCGGTGCCATGGCCGGCACCCTCTGGTGGGGTGACCGCATCTTCGGCAGGGTCTCCTCGCAGGGCCTCGGCCTCCTGGCCGGACTCGCCGCCGTCGTGGGCGTGCTGCTGCTCGGCGTCGCCGACCTGCTCAGTGGGTTCATGGGCCAGAACGACTTCACCGGCGCGTCCGTGGCTGCCGCCGGCTCACCCGATTCCGGGGTCGACGCCCTCAACCTGGTCGCCCTGGTCGGCACCGTNCTGCTGCTGGCCGGCGCAATCGGCTGGTTCGCCAACGGCATCAGGCGCCTCACCGGTCTCGCTGCACCGGCCGACCCGTGGGGTGGCCACACGCTCGAGTGGGCAGCGGACCCGTCGTCTGTCGAGGTCACCTCCGAGCGTCCCCTGCTCGACGCCCTCGAGAATTCGGGAGTGNCCTCCTGATGGCNGCCGGCACCGAGTTCNCCCCAGTCGAGGNCCCCCTCGCCCGACCGCGCACCCTGCTGGTCGGCACGGCCTTCGCCACCGGCGCAGCCGCCATGTTCTTCGCAGCTCTCTTCTCGTACTACTTCTCGGTCCGCAACGACACCCTCGCCTGGGGCGCTGAATGGTTCCCCGAGGGTGCCATCGAACTCAAGCCGGGTGGGTCGCTCATGTCGACCTTCGCCATGGCCGCCATCACCATGGCCTGGGCCCACTACGCCAGCATTCACGAGGACCGCACCCACGGCTACATCGCCCTCGGCCTCACCGCCCTGCTGGGAATCGCAGCCGTCAACCAGACGGTCTTCTACCTCAACGACATCGCCCTGCCCATCGACCACAGCGTGGCCACCACCCTGCTGTTCGTCATCGTGGGCGCCCACATGGTGATGACGGGGATCGCCGTTCTGTGGATGGGCCTTGTCCTGTTGCGTGCGTTCGGTGGCCAGGCCATCGGTCGTCACCAGGACCTCGTGATCTCGGTATCGATCTTCTGGTATGCCGTCGTGGCCGTCTACTCGGTCATCTGGCTCTTCATCTACATCGCCAAGTAGGACACGGGTAGGAACGAACGATGTTCACCACAGGCTTCAAGCTCTGGTTCGGGGTCTTCGTGGCTGCCTTCGGAGCGGCGTCATTTGCCGGCTACACCTCTGGCGGCGATGAGACCGGCCCGATCAGCCTTGCCTGGAAGGGCGCCGTCGGAAACCATGTCTCCTACGGCCTGTTCGTGGGCGCTGCCGCTGTGGCGCTCGGACTGGCCCTGTTCTCCATCGCCTTCCGGGACGGTGACGCCGAGGCCGCTGCCGAACTCCTCGGCACCGACGACGCCCCGCCGGCCCAGCGCCCCGTGGGCGGGTCGTGGTGGCCAGTCTTCGCCGCCCTCGGCGTGGGCGCCACCGCCGTCGGAGCCGTCGTACACCCCGCCATATTCGTCATCGGCATCTGTGCGGTGGCCGCCGTTGCCGTCGAGTGGACCATGACCAACTGGTCGGAGAAGCTCAGCGGCAACCCGGCTCACAACACCGCACAACGCGAGAAGTTGATGCGCCCGGTCGAGATCCCGGTGCTCGGGACTTTGGGTGTCGGCGTCCTCGTGATCGCCATGTCCCGGGTGCTGCTGGCCTCTTCGGTTAACGGCGCCGTGGTCGTGGCCACTGTCGTCGGCTTGGTCATCCTGGGTGGGGCCGTCCTCGTCAGCCGCAANCCGCACCTGCCCCGGGGAATGGTGCAGGGTGCGCTTCTGGTCGGCTTCGTCGCAGTGATCGTGGCCGGCATCGTCACCGCCGCTACCGGCGAACGGGAGTTCCACCAAAAGGGCAGTGACACGCACGCCACAGACACGCAATCTGGGGACGGGCACTAGTGGGCACGGCCATGTGGAAGATCCTTCGCCCCGCAGGACTGCTGGGCCTGTTCGGTTCCGTCGTAGCGCTCGCCGGCTGCGCGTCCGACGCCGAACTCGACACCCTCAAGCCACAGGGTCCCTATGCGCGCACGATCGACTCACTCTCCGACCCGGTCTTCATCGTGGCCGGGGTGGTGTTCCTGATCATCTTCGGTGGCACCGGCTATCTCTGGTGGCGGTTCCACGACGACCACAGCGATGAGGAATACCCCGAACAGATCCACGGCAATTTCCGCCTCGAGATCCTCTGGACCATCGTGCCGACCTTGATCCTCGTGGTGATCGGCGCCTTCACGATCGTGACCCTGGTGGACATCAGCAGCAGGGAGGACAACGCCATGGCATTGTCCGTCGACGGCGAGTCCACGATGTGGGAACCCGAGGTGGTCGTGGTCGGCCAGCAGTGGTGGTGGGAATACCGCTACTACTTCGGTGGCCTCGAGGGCATCGACCTCTCTGACGCACGCAACCTGCCGCCCGCCGACATCGTTACCGCCAACCAGTTGGTGATCCCGATCGGTGAGGAGATCGAGCTCAAGATCACCAGCCGCGACGTGATCCACAGCCACTGGATCCCGGCGCTGAACGGCAAGCGTGACGCCGTCCCGGGCCGCGTCACCTACTGGAAGATCGCCGCCGACGAGGAGGGCGTCTACTTCGGGCAGTGCACCGAGTTCTGCGGCCTGTCCCACTCCCGTATGCGGATGCAGGCGGTGGCGCTCAGCCCATCCGACTTCCAGGCCTGGGTCGACCAGCAGTTGGAGCCGGCCGCCGAGCCCACCGATCCCGCAGCCGTCGCCGGCAAGGCCATCTTCGAGACGCAGTGCGCACGCTGCCACGTAGTCAACGGCTTCAACGGCCCACACGACGACGAGGCCAGCAAGGGCGCCGACCTGGTGTCCAACGCCGCCCCGAACCTGACGCACCTGATGAGCCGCACCACCTACGCCGGCGGGATCTTCAACCTCTACGAGCCGGACGGCAGCCTCGACCGCACCCAACTCGAGGCCTGGCTGCGTAACGCACCGGCCGAGAAGCCCGCCTATGCCGAGGGCCGCCGGGGCATGCCGGCCTTGGGTCTCGGCGAGACCGAGATCGACAACGTGGTGGCCTATCTCCAGACCCTCGGGACCGCCCCGTCGATCGATGTCATCGTCGCCACGGAGGTGGAGTGATGAGTGAGNCCGTGGCAGAACTGACATCCGGGACCGGCGNAGCNCTGCCGCTCGGCGCCTATTCCCGACCCAAGGGCGGTGGTGGCTGGCGCGACTGGGTCACGACCGTCGACCACAAGAAGATCGGCATCCTCTACGGGGCAACGGCCCTGTTCTTCTTCGGCATCGGAGGCNTCGAGGCGCTGCTGATCCGCCTCCAGTTGGCCACCCCGAACGGCACGGTCGTCGGCGCCGACCTCTACAACCAGATCTACACGATGCACGGCGTCACCATGGTCTTCCTGGTGATCATGCCGATGGCGGCCGCGTTCGCGAACTACCTGCTTCCGCTCCAGATCGGTGCCCGCGATGTGGCATTCCCCCGTCTCAATGCCCTGTCGTTCTGGATCTTCCTGGCCGGAGGACTGTTCCTGAACTGCGCGTGGCTGGTGGGCGACGCCCCCGACGGTGGATGGTTCGCCTATGCGCCGAACACGGGGGTGACGTTCTCGCCCGGCNACGGCATGGACTNCTACGCCATCGGCCTCCAGATCGCCGGCATCGCCTCGCTGATCTCGGCGATGAACCTGATCGTGACGGTCCTCAACATGCGGGCACCCGGCATGACGCTGTTCAAGATGCCGGTGTTCACCTGGATGATTCTGGTAGTGCAGTTCCTGCTGCTGTTCGCCGTCCCGGTCATCACGGTGGCGCTGTTCCTGTTGATGTTCGACCGCAACTTCGGTGCGAACTTCTTCAACCCGGAGATGGGAGCCGACCCGCTGCTGTGGCAGCACCTCTTCTGGATCTTCGGGCACCCCGAGGTCTACATCCTGGTCCTGCCGTCGTTCGGCATCGTCTCGGAGGTCATCCCGACCTTCAGCCGCAAGCCGATCTTCGGCTACGAGTTCATGGTCTTCTCGGGCATCGCCATCGGCTTCTTGGGCTGGGGCGTGTGGGCGCACCACATGTTCGTTTCGGGCATCGGGCCGATCTCCGTCGGCGCCTTCACGCTCTCGACCATGTTCATCGCCGTCCCGACCGGCGTGAAGATCCTGAACTGGATGGCCACGATGTGGGGCGGCAAGATTCGGCTCAACTCGGCGATGCTGTTCGCCACCGGAGTCGTGTCGATGTTCACCATCGGCGGACTGTCCGGCGTCACCCACTCGCTGTCTCCCGCCGACACCCAGCAGACCGACACCTACTACGTCGTCGCCCACTTCCACTACGTGATCTTCGGCGGTGCCCTCCTCGGCTTCTTCGCCGGCTTCTACTTCTGGTGGCCGAAGGTCTTCGGGCACAAGCTCGGCGAGACCCTTGGCAAGTGGAACTTCTGGCTGATGATCGTCGGCTTCAACATGACGTTCGGTCCGATGCACATCCTGGGCCTCAACGGCATGTCCCGCCGCATCGACACGTATTCACCGGGCTTCGGCTTCGAGTTCTGGAACCTGTTCGCCACGCTCGGCGTGTTCGTCATCGCCTTCGGCGTCATGTGCTTCGTGGCCAACGTGATCCTGTCGGCCCGTCGGGCACGCGGCCTGCCACCCGAGCCACCGGATCCGTGGGACGCCCGCAGTCCCGAGTGGTTCAGNCCGAACCCGACGCCCGTCCACAANTTCGACGAGGTCNTCGAGGTCTCGTCGCTGGACGAGTTCTGGCACCGCAAGTGGACGACCGACGAGGACGGCAAGGTCGTCCGCAGGGCCACGGCTGCCGAGGTCTGCCACACGGGCGACGCCGTCGGCGTGCACCTGCCGTCGCCGTCGTACTGGCCGGTCGTGCTGGCCGCCGGCCTGCCGCTGATCGGCTTNGGCCTCCTGTACAACCTCTGGATCTGCGTGCCGGGCACGCTCATGGTCCTGGGCAGCATCTATGCGTGGGTGTTCGAGCCACCCGACGATCCCGACGGNCCCTTCGGCGAAGGCCACGGTCATGGCGAGGATCCGGCCGAGGAACCCCCTGGCGAGAGAGAGGTGGCTTCCGTTGAGTAGCGAAGCGCACGCCGCACACGACACGACGACGGGGATCTCCAACAACAAGCTCCTGATGTGGGTGTTCCTGGGTTCGGAGTGCCTGTTGTTCGGTGGCCTGATCTCGGCCTACCTGGTCAACCGGAGCCNGTTCCACACCGGNCCGGCACCNGGCGACATCTTCGACATCCCGTTCACCTCGGTCAGTTCGTTCGTACTCCTCATGAGTTCGCTGACGATGGTGCTGGCGCTCTCGGCGCTGCAGCGGGGCGACATCCGCAACAACCGGATCTGGCTGCTGACCACTGCCCTGCTGGGCTCGTTGTTCATCGGCGGCCANGTCTACGAGTTCACGAGCTTCCTCCGGGAGGGCCTGGGCTACACGACCAGCCCGTTNTCGTCNGCGTTCTTCACGCTGACCGGCTTCCACGGCATCCACGTCAGCGTCGGAATCGTGATGCTCATGTCGTTGGCCATCTCGTCGTACCGGGGCACGCTCACCCAGAAGAATGCGGAAACCGTCGAGATCGTGGGTCTCTACTGGCACTTCGTCGACGTGGTCTGGATTTTCATCTTCACCGTCATCTACCTCGTGCCCTCGCCGACGAGNTGAACCGGGAGCCCGCAGCAATGAGCACCGATACCGCAGACGCCACCCATATCAAGCACGAACACCCCTCTGACGCCAAGTACGTCCAGATCGCCCTCCTGCTGGCAGCGATCACGGCGGCCGAGGTGGCGACCTACTTCGTGGACATCGGACCGATCCTCATCCCGGCCCTGATGGTGATGATGGTCGTCAAGTTCTTCTACGTCGCCGCCTGGTTCATGCACCTGAAGTTCGACAGCGTCGTCTTCACGAGGTTCTTCGTGACGGGCCTGATCCTCGCCACGGCCGTGTACTGCATCGCCCTCACAGTGTTCGAGTTCTGGTCCAAGGGCTAGGCGCGTCTGCCCGGAATCCCGGGCGAACCTGTTGACTGGCTGCTGATGTCCGTCGTACCGATGCTGGCCGTTGCCAGCCCCTGGGCCTTTCAGGCACACCCCGAGGTGTGGTTCCTCGTGCTCGCCATCGTCGGGCTGGGTTGGTGGGCGTCGCACATCGGGACCCGTGTGCTCCCCGTCGGCGTCCCCGTCGCCACGCNATTCCAGAAGNGCGCCTTCGGCCTCGCTGTCGTCATGCTGCTCCTCTCGGCGGACTGGCCGGTCCACGACATCGCCGAGGAGCACCTCTACTCGGTACACATGCTCCAGCACATGTCGATCACGATGTTCGTGCCGCCGCTCTTCCTCCTGGCCACGCCCGCCTGGCTGGCCAGGCTGGTGATCCTCGAGGGCGGGGTGTCGTCGAAGGTCCTGAGGCGGATGTCGAACCCGGTCGTCGCCGGCGTGCTCTTCAATGCCCTCGTGGCTCTCACGCACTGGAACGGCGTCGTGCGCCTCTCGGCGGAGAACGGCGCCTTCCACTACATGGCCCACCTGGCGATCTTCACCTCGGCNTTGATGATGTGGATGCCGGTCGTATCGCCGATCCGGGAGCACCGACTCGGCCCACCAGGGCAAATGCTCTACCTGTTCCTCATGTCGCTCATCCCGACCATCCCGGCCGGTTGGCTGACGTTCGCCGAGGGGGCGGTCTATCGGGTGTACGACGACGGCTTCGAGCCATGGGGGATCGGCGTGATCTCCGACCAGCAGGCCGCCGGTGCCATCATGAAGGTGCTGGGCGGCTTCTTCCTCTGGGGCGTCATCGTCGTGAAGTTCGCACGGTTCGCCGCCTCGGAGCGGTCCAATCGGTCGCAGCGGTTGTACGACCAGGACCGGACCTGAGCGCCGGTTTCGCGGGAGCTCTCGTTCCACACGGTGCACCGCCGGGCGGTAGGTTCATCCCATGATCGACCTGCGCCGCCTGCGTGCCGACCCGGAGGGGGTCAAGGCTGCCATNGCCCGACGGGGTGAGGACGTCACCCCGCTGGACCGGGTCGTNGAACTGGACGAGCGTCAACGGCAACTGGGCGTGGAGCGCGACGCCGTCCGCAACGAGGTCAAGGGCATCTCGCGCCAGGTCGGCGACCTGCACAAGGAAGGCCGGGGCGACGAGGCCGCCGAGTTGCAGGACAGGAGCCGCGACCTGGGCGACCGGGCCGACGCCCTCGCCGACGAGGTCGAGTCCCTGGGCTCCGAAATCCGCGAGGTCCTGCTGCGGGTGCCGAACACGCCGTCGCCCGACTGTCCGGACGGGTTGACGCCCGAGGAGAACCCGGTGGTNCGCCAGGTGGGTGCCGACCCGGACTCGTTCCCCGGCCACCAGCGGGTGCCGCACTGGGAGATCGGCGAGGAACTCGGCATCCTGGACGTCGCCACCGGGACGAAGCTCTCCGGCGCCATGTTCGTCATGTACTCGGGACTCGGCGCCACGCTCTGCCGTGCGCTCTGCCAGTACGGTCTGGACCGGAACGCCGATGCCTACCGCGAGATGCGGCCGCCGACGCTTGTCAGGACCGAGACGATGGTCTCGACCGGGCACCTCCCCAAGTTCGAGGACGATGCCTACCACCTCGAGCGTGACGACCTGTGGGCNATCCCCACCGCCGAGGTGCCGCTCACGTCGTTGTTCCGAGACGAGGTCCTCGACGAGGACGACCTACCGCTCAAGCTCATGGCCCACACGTCGTGCTTCCGCCGCGAGGCCGGCTCGGCCGGCCGCGACACCAGGGGCCTGTTGCGGGTCCACGAGTTCGACAAGGTCGAGTTGCTGGCCTATGCCACCGAGGAGCAGTCGCCCGAGGTCCACATGGACATCCTCGACCGGGCCGAGGCGGCGATCGCCGGCCTGGGCCTCACCTACCGGGTCATCGACCTGGTCGCCGGCGACCTCGGCGCCTCGTCGGCCCGTACCTTCGACATCGAGGTCTATGCCCCCGGAGCCGACCAGTGGCTGGAGGTCTCGTCGGTGTCCTGGTTCAGCGACTACCAGGCCCGGCGCGCCAACGCGAGGTACCGACCGAGCGCTTCGGGGCCGGACGGGAAGGGTGGGGGTACACAGGTCGTGAACACGCTCAACGGTTCGGGCCTCGCTGTGCCTCGGGTCTGGGCGGGCGTCGTCGAGACCTATCGGCAGGAGGACGGTTCGGTCCGGGTCCCCGACGTGCTCAAGCCGTACATGCGTGGCGTGGAGGTCATCGAAGCCGGCATGTAGCGGGGACCTCGATCAGGCCCCCTTCACCTGTTCTGCCGCCCAGCGGTAGTCGGCCTTGCCGGAGGGGCTCCGGAAGACCTGTTCACAGCGCACCAGCACCTTCGGGAGCTTGTAGCGGGCGATGTGGGTACCGGCCTCGGCGAGCAACTCGTCGTCACCGGGGTCCTGGCCGTCGTGGAACGCGAGCACTGCGCAGACCTCGCTGCCCCAGCGCTCCGACGGGCGCCCGCAGACGATGACGTCGGCGATGGCGGGGTGGTGCATCAGGGCCCGCTCGACCTCTTCGGCGAAGACCTTCTCGCCGCCGGAGTTGATGGTGACGGAGTCGCGGCCGTGGAGGACCACGGTTCCATCGGCC
The DNA here is from genome assembly GCA_002699725.1 of Acidimicrobiaceae bacterium. Taxonomy (GTDB): domain Bacteria; phylum Actinomycetota; class Acidimicrobiia; order Acidimicrobiales; family MedAcidi-G1; genus S20-B6. Next base: position 8,751 of record PACE01000011.1, on the reverse strand, counting down.
GCCAACTGGGCCCGGTCGCCGGCCACGGCCATGCGTTCGCCCTCGACGATGGGGAACGTGGCGGCAGTCTTCTCGGGATCGCCGAGGTAGCCGAGGGGGAGGCGGCCCCGCTGGACCATCCAGCCCAGGTCGCCCTCGCCCGGTACGGCGAACCGGGTGCGCGTGCTGTCGATGACCGCTCCGGTCCTCGTGGCGGTGAACGAGCCGGTCTTCGCACCCTCGACGGAGGTGGTGACCTCCTGGGCCTGCGAGCCGGTCTCTGAGGAGCCAAGCGTGTCGATCACCATCCGACCGGGAAGTAGTTCGAGTATCCGGGCCTTCGTGTCGGCGTGGAGCGCCGCCCCCGAGTTGATGAGGGTGGCGACGCTGGAGAGGTCGTGGTGGCCGTGCTCGATCGCTTCGCAGAGGGGTCGGGCGAAGGCGTCGCCGACGATCACGAGCGTGGTGGCGGCCTCGCGTTCGACGGCCTCGAGGATGCTGGCCGGGTCGAGTCGCTCGACGACCTCGGGGACGATGATCGTGTGACCGGACAGCAGTCCGGTCAGNGACGGCCACTGGCCGGCGCCGTGCATGAANGGCGGCAGCGGCATGACCCGCGACTTTCCGCCCTTGATTGCCACTCCGACGATGGCCTCGAGGTCGGGCCACTCGTCGCCGGTGTTGCGGTTGCGTCCTCCGAGTGCCGATACGTACACGTCGGCCTGGCGCCACAGCACGCCCTTCGGCATGCCGGTGGTGCCACCCGTGTAGAGGATGTAGAGGTCGTCCGGCGCCGGCTCGACCCCGGGGTCGGGGTCGCTGGCCGCGAGTGCGTCGTCGAACCAGGTTGCTCCGGGCAACAGCGGATTGTCCGATGCGTCCGGTACCTGGATCAGGGTCCTCGGGCCGGTGGTCCCCTCGAGCACATCCGCAAGCGTTTCGGCGAAGGTCGAGTGGTAGACGAGGCCGCGGGCGCCGCTGTCGTGCAGCAGGTAGGTGAGTTCCTCGGCCACGTACCGGTAGTTGACGTTGAAGGGCACTGCCCGTGCCTCGAAGCAGCCGAGGTTGGCGATCAGGAACTCGGCGCCGTTGTGGAGGTACAGGCCGAGCGTGTCCTGTCCGATCTCGTGGCTGGCGAGTTCGCTCCGCTCCCTGAGCACCTCGAAGCCCTGATCGACGAGGTAGCGGCCGAACCGTCGGGCCCGATCCTGCATGTCGGCGTAGGTGAGTCGAACTTCGCCGTGGACGAAGTAGTCGCGGTCGGGCACCGCCTCGGCGACGGCCCGTGCGACCATGGCGATGTTGTACTCGGGCATGGGTGGCTCCGGGATGTGGGTGTCAGGCGGTGATTTCGAGGCCCAGCCATGCAGCGGCGAGGCCCAGCACCAGTGTGGTGCCCAGATAGAGGACCGGGACGCCTGGGGACCGCATCCCGGGAGAGGTGTCGTCGGAGGGTTCGGCGAGGTCCACTGCGTCCTGCGCCAACCGCGAGAACGTGGTGAGTGCGCCNAGGCCGCCGGTTCCCACGACGGTGAGCGTCGCTGCCGACGCGTCGCTTCCGGCCAGGAGCCCCAGCAGGAACGCCCCGAGCACGTTGACGAGCAGGGTCCCCCGGTGCCCTCCCGGCCAGCGGTCGGCGGCCAGCCATCGCAGGGCGGCGCCCGCTCCGGCCACCGCGAGGAACGCAGGGATCGTGAATCCGCTCATCGGTCGGCTCCGGCGAGCCGCCGCCCGGCCAGGAATGCCCCGAGGCCGAGCACCACGGACAGCGCCAGGTACGCGGCAGCAACTTCCGCCCTGGAGTCGCGCATGAGCCCGGCGGCGTCGACGGCGAACGTGCTGAACGTCGTCAGCCCCCCACAGAATCCGGCCCCGACGAGTAGGCGCACACGGCTGTCCACGCCCCGTCCCAGCAGCGCACCGAGCAGGGCGCATCCGACCAGGTTGACCAGCACCACCGGCCACGGCAGGCCCCACGGCAGGCCGTCGCCCCCTGAGGCCAGGGTTGCTGTGGTGGCATCGCCGCCCAGATTGCCGTCGGGAAGCGCACCGAGTACCGCCCAGCGAAGGCCTGCCCCCACCGCCCCGCCCCCGGCTACGAGCAGGACAGGGCTCTCCAGGAGACCGGTGCGCATGTCTGGACCCTAGGTGCTGGGCCGGGTTCTCGAGCCCTACGCCAAGTCCCCGCAGGCGACGTCGACCCAGCCGATGGCTCCTGCGGCCAGGCCGTCGATCAGGTCGTCGAGTTGCGGTGCCCGGGGCGTGCCGTCCCGGTCGCTCCAGTCGTGGGCGTCGAGGTTCCATCGGATGCTCGGCGGGAGTTCAACCTGTACGCCACCGTGTCGTGGCCGGTTGACGGGGTTGCGGGGGTGGACGCCGCGGAGCCTGCTCGGCATCTCCGCGAGGTCGTCGACTACGCGGTAGTCATCGGGGAGCGTGCCCCGGAGGTGGCCGGCCAGGTGGTGGGCGAACGGTCGGTTGGTGCCGCCCAGGAGCACGGCGAAGAAGTCGTCGTCGCGGCCGTAGCCGTGGATCGAGACGATCGTCTGGATCCGTTCGAGAAAGGCAGCGAGGCGTGGTGAGGCGTCGGGGTCGAAGCGGGTGGATGAGAGGTGGTGGCGGGTCCCCTCGGGTTGGATGACCCCGTAGTACGAGGCCCCGGTCCGGTCGGCGACCTCCCGGGCGACGACCTCGGTGGCTCGCTCCAGTCCTCCGCCGTGTAGGGCGCATACGCCGAGGGCGGAGCCCAACTCCAGTTCCTCGACGACCCCGGGGAGTTCGAGCAGCGCCGGAAGGTCGGCGATCCGATGGACGGGGTTCATCGGCGCCGGAAGGCCGGACGGATGAGGATTACGAGGGTCGCAGCGACGGCGAGCGTCAGCAGGGCCTCCAGGGGGACCGCTCCACGTCCCGGGGCGTCGGCCCAGTTGGCGATTCGAGCCGGCCAGTCCATGGTGAGTTTCCCGACGGGGAGCACCACGAGGTCGCCCCGGTGGACGGCGCCCTCAGCGAGCAGCCAGGCCGCACCGGTGATCGTCCAGCCGGCGCGGCGGGCTTCGCCGGTCAGTGCCGGCGCGACCCCCCAGACCACGGCGGTGAGGATCACGAGCCACAGCGCCAGCCCCACAGGTGCACCTCCCGTCTGTGCGACCCAGTTGGTGAGGTGTGTCTGCAGGTCGGTCACGGCGTCGACGATCGGGTTCGAGGGGGTACCGGGGTTGCGGAGCAGGCGGATCTCGTAGACGCCGTAGACGACGAGGTAGGCGCCGCCCAGCACGAGGGTGAGGGTCGCGATCCGGTCCATGAACGGGAGGAGTCGGCGCAGGTGCCGGACGAGGCCGCCGCGGGCCAGTGCCAGTGAGAGGGTCAGGGAGGCGACGACGGCCGTCATCCCGGCGGCGAAGGCCAGGTAGGTGGCGGTGCCCTCGAGGATCCCGTCGCGACCGAAGCTGCCCGCCACCTGGAGGAGGAAGATCGGGGCCGCACAGCCGACCGAGACGACGGCGTAGGAGACACCGAAGCCGAACACCGACCACAGTTCGCTGGAGCCCGGGCCGCGGCGGGGCTTCGGGATCGGCAGGGGGATCTTGCGTCCGGTGAGCAGCGTCATGCCGTAGCCGATGAGGAGCAGGCCGATCAGGACGGTGATCCAGGGGGTCCGTCTGGCGACTGACTCCTCGGTTACCAGGTGTGTGACCGCCAGCCCGAGGGTGCCGAAGACCAGCACGAATGCGCTGGCCATGACGAGGCTGACGAGCAGGCCTCGGAGTACCTGTTCGGGGCGGTCTTCCCGGTCGGCGGCATTGCCGGCGAGGAAGTAGCCGATCCAGGTGGGGAGCATGGCGAAGCCACACGGGTTGATCGCCGTCACGAGACCGAGCGTGAACGGGAGTGTGAGGCCGAGGTCGAACATCACGCAGCATTCCCGAGGTTTGTGAGGAAGGGCTGCATCAGAGGTGTTCCGCCGCCAGGTCGGCGAGGCGCTCGAGGTCGAGTGGACCCTGGTGCACGAGGGCGAGTCGACCCTGCCTGGTGATGAACACGGTGACTGGCAGGCCCACTGCGCCGAGGGCTTCGACGAAGACACCCTCGGGATCGCGGCCCAGTAGGTAGGTGATGCCGAGTTCGGCGGTCAACTCGGCGGCACGGGTCGGCGAATCGGAGATGTTGAGGCCGATCAACTGGATCTCCGCACCCCGTTGNCGGTGGAAGGCTTCGAGGTCGGGCATCTCGGCGAGGCAGGGTGCACACCAGGTGGCCCAGAGGTTGACGACCATGGGCCNGTNGTCGNCNGCCTGGAGTTCGGCGAGGGTCGTGGTGCCGCCGTCCACGAGTCGGAAGGGGTGGAAGGAGGCGGCGTCGGCGGCTACCCCGGTGTCCGATCCGCAGGCGGCGAGGGTCGTGCACAGCAACAATCCGAGGACGAGGGCGACGGGCCGAACCACGNCGTCGACGGTATCTGGGTCCGGCGCCCATCGGGAGGGCGCGTAAAGGCGTTGGTGCGCCCACGGGCCGGGGCTCGTCGAGGCGTCACCCCGGCCCGTGTTGATGGCGGCTTGTGCTCCCCGTGGCGGAGGGGCCCGTCCNTCGGCGNTCAGGCCGAACGGAGTTCCGATTGGAGGTGTACCGGAATGGGCACCACGGGGAGCTGGTCTTCGGGGCGGGGCACCTTCGGTGGCCGCCCGCGACGTCGTTTGGTNGCGAGCATTCTTCCGTTACGGAAGATCTGTCCGCCCCATACGCCCCAGGGCTCGCGTCGGGCGAGCGCACCCTCGAGGCACGGCACGAGGGCCGGGCAGTCGGTGCAGATGCGCTTCGCCTGGGCGATGTCGCCGAGGTCGTCGGAGAAGAAGACGTGGGTGGGCACGCCGAGTCGTTCGCACTCGGCGTCTGCACGCCAGGTTTCGGGTTCGTACTGCAGTGCCTGCATGGTCCTGCTCCTGTCTTGGGTGTCTGGGGAATGGGTGGTGGATGGGGGTGGGCGGAAAAATCAGAAAGGCCGCCGGATGTTTCCGGCGGCCTCGGGGAAGTGGTGTGCGTTGGCGTTTAGCTGAACGTCTCCCGAGGCCGCTGGTGCTTGGCCCAGAACATGAACGTGGTCATCGAGTTCGGGGATGCCGTGTTCATGGGCGTGGCCGTGGCCGTGGCCGGATAGTCCGAGGCGTGCAGACGCGCGTCGGACACCGGCCGGACGGCCGTGGTGCCGTGGTGGTGTCGATGCGTCTGGTGCTGCATGGGGAAGGTTGCTTCCGGGTTCTTGGGGGTGTCGGGGACTGTTGATTCCATGTCCGGCGCTCCACGATACGGGATATCACGCCGGGTGACCACTCAACACCACCCGGTGGTGGCTCGTCAAGTGATTTTCGGCCACCACGGGCAGTGGAAGGGTCAGGAGATCAGAAAGCTGCTGACGCCACCCTCGTCGCTGCGATCGGCGCCGCCGGTCAACCGGAGGTGCTCGAGGTGGGCGTAGGTCTCGCTGGCAGCCATGTAGCCCCAGGACCGCTCGCTGAAGAGGCGCTGCATGAAGGCATCGACCGTCGCACGGCCCAGTTCGCTTCCGGCCTCGCGGATCACGTCGAGTCGCTCGCCGTGGTGGCGCCGAATGTCGTCGGCACGGCCGACCAGGTCGGTGAACGGGTGGCCGTGGGCGGGCAGCACCAGGGAGACGGCGGCGAACTCTTCCATCCGGTCCAGGGAGTCCATGAACATGGCGAGCGGGTCCTCGAGCTCGGACACCCCGCCGATGTGCGGCGTGATGGTCGGCAGGACGTGGTCACCGGAGAGGAACAATCCGTCGGCCGGGTCGTAGAGGCAGAGGTGGTCGTGGGTGTGGCCGGGCGTGTGGACGGCGATCCAGGTTCGGCCGCCGAGAACGACCTCGTCGGCGTCCTCGAGTGTCCTGTCGGGTCGGGGGACGCTGAAGGCCCGGGCACCGAGGCCACCCTCGCCCCAGGTCTTCATCTCCGCGATGGGCGGGGGTTCCCGGACGGTGCCCCAGGGGGTGGCCCGTCGCATGCCCTCCCGGAACGCCTCGATGGCCTCGTCCACCGACGGTTCGGCGTCCGCAAGCGGCTCCTCGACGAGATCCGCCAGTTGGGACGCTGGCCCCNCGGGGTCGTCGTTGCCGTAGGCCGATCGGAAGTCGGCGTGGGTGAGCACGGTGGCGCCCGACTCGTCACACAACTGGTGGACGCCGCCGAAGTGGTCGGGGTGGCTGTGCGTGACGACGACGGTGTGGACGTGCTCGACGCGTGCGTCCAGTTGTCCGAGCCGCTCGACCAGGACCTTCCACGACGCCTCGCCGGGGAGGCCGGGGTCGACGAGTGTGAGCCCCCGTTCGTCNTCCATGGCGTAGCAGTTGACGTGGCCNAGTCCGGGCATCGAGATCGGCAACTGCAGCCGGTAGAGGTTGGGTGCCAGCTCCTGGACCTCCTCGCCCGCCGGCTCCTGTTCCTGACGACGGATCGGAGCGGAGGGTTCGGTCACCCGACCGACCCTAGGTGTGGCCCCTCGCGCCGGGCGAAGCGGCGAGGCGGNCGCTGCGGGCCTCAAGCCCCGTTGTCGGAGGGGAACAGGTGGGCTCGGTAGTGGCGGAGTTCGACCACCGACTCGCGGATGTCGTCGAGGGCACGGTGCCCGCCCGCCTTCTCGGGGGCCGAGTCGAGGACCTCGGGGTGCCAGCGGCGGGCCAGTTCCTTGAGGGTCGACACGTCCACCGACCGGTAGTGCAGGAACTCCTCGATCTCGGGAAGCCAGGCGTGCAGGAAGCGACGATCGGTGCCGATCGAGTTGCCGCAGAGCGGGACCGTGCGGGCCTCGGGGATGTGTTCCCGGAGGAAGGCCAGCGTGGAGGCACCGGCCTCCTCCAGTGTGGTGGTCGAGGCGGCGATCTCGTCGAGGAGGCCGCTGGCGGTGTGCATCCTGCGGACCGTGTCGCCCATGCGGGCCAACACATCGGGAGGCTGGTGGACGACGAGGTCGGGACCCTCGGCGATGATCTCGAGGTCGTCGTCGGTGACGAGGGTGGCGATCTCGACGATGACGTCGTGGGCCGGGTNGAGTCCGGTCATCTCGAGGTCCATCCAAGCCAACATGACNTCGAGCCTACGTGCGGCACATCCGCCGACGGNGGGAACCACGNCGCCCGCTAGTGTCCGCCCGTGCTCGAGATCCCCCTGCTGCGCCTCGACCCGGACCTGTCGATGCCCGCCTACGCCCGCGAGGGTGATGCGGGCGCCGACCTCGTGGCCGGCGAGTCCGTGACCCTCGCCCCCGGTGGCGGGCGGGCGTTGGTACCCACAGGCGCTGCCATCGCCATCCCCGAGGGCTATGCAGGATTCGTGCAGCCCCGCAGCGGTCTCGCCCTGAGGCACGGGGTGACGTGCCTCAACACCCCGGGCNTGATCGACGCCGGCTACCGGGGCGAACTCAGGGTGCTACTCGTCAACACCGACCCGTCCGAGCCCTTCGAGGTGGTGCGCGGTGAGCGCATCGCCCAGTTGGTGATCCAAAGGGTCGAGTCGTGCCGGTTCGTCGAGGTCGAGGAGTTGCCCGATTCCGAGCGGGGTGCCGGCGGCTTCGGCTCGACCGGCCGCTGAGCCGCGTGTTGGCAGGGTCCTAGGACCTGGGTGCTTCGAGCGTCATGGTGCCGCCGGGTCCGCTGAGCACCACNTCGACCGTCGCCTCGGTTGCCCGGTAGTCGATCGTCAACTCGCCGCCACCGGCGATCAGGTTCGCCGAGGTCTCCTTGAGGCGCGTGGCGAGGTCGCCCAGGTCGCCGGGGTNGATGCGGTGGACCCGCAACANCACGGCCAGGCACACCCGGGGGAGGTCGGTGAAGGCCGGGTCNGCAGGNATGCGCAACGTGATCGTGTCATTCGCTNTCANCGCCTCCATTNCGCAAGTGTGGCACTTTGGTGCCGGGTTGGCCCAGCATGGGNCATGGCGATCCTTGTCGACGAGGCGATCTGGCCCTGGCGGGGCCGTCGTTGGGCCCATCTCGTGAGCGATGCCGNCTACGAAGAACTCCATGCCTTCGCCGCCGGCGTGGGGCTGCGGCGCATGGCCTTCCAGGGGGACCACTACGACGTACCTGCCGAGGTCCGGGATCGGGCGCTCGACCTTGGCGCGGAGGCCGTGGGTGGCCGTGAACTGCTCGGGCGCCTGAAGGCCGCCGGCCTCCGGCTTGCACCGGGCCGACGGCCCGGAGCCTGGGAGGAGGTGGGCCGCTGGGCGGAAGGCGAAAGCGCTCCTGTCCCGGTCGGGTTGCTCGGCACGGCATCGGAACCCCTGGTGGAGGCCCTGGCTGCGGCGAGCGTGGACGACACCATCGTCGAGGTGTCCGCGTGGCGTCGTGGCGCCGAGGCCGCCCTCGTCGTGTCGGCAGAGGCCCCGATCGGGGTGGGGGCGCTTCCATCCGGGGTCGAGCACCGCCTCACCGACGGCGGACGCCTGCTCGAACTGCTCGTGGACGGTTCCTAGCCCACCGGGCAGCCACCGAGTTCCGCAGCCCAGGGCAGGCGGCCCGCCCACATTCGGATGACCTTCTCGCCGTCGGTCTGGAACATGATCCGGAACTCCTGGTCGGACTCGTCCTGGGGGACGAAGGCCAGCAGGTTGCCGGATCCGTCGGGGAGCGGCGAGGCCTGGATGTGATCGGGCCATGCGTGTCGGATCCAGTCCTCGGTTCGGCCGATCCTGCCTCCCGACCTGGTGCCGATCTCGACGGTGTCGATGTCGACCCGCTCGATCGTTCCCTCGACGACCCAG
>PACE01000010.1 GCA_002699725.1 Acidimicrobiaceae bacterium | reverse complement strand
ACCTGGTGTTCCACGGCGCCGTCGAAGTCGGACCCGACCCCCACGGTCTGGCGGTGAGCGCCGACGGGGCGACCCTGTACGTGACCGACCTCCGGTCCGGCGATCTCTGGATCATCGACATCGCCGAGGGGACCGTCCAGGTCGTCGTCGACACCGGCCCGGAGAACAATGCCTCCCGTCAGGTCGTGCTGCACCCGGACGGGGACCGTGCCTACCTGCCCCTGAGCCGGTCCCGGATCGAGAGCGGCCGCCCCACGTTCGAGAACACCGTCATGCCACGGGTCGTGTCGGTCGACCTCGGGGCCCGGCGGCCGGTGTTTCGCGAGTTACTGGGGCTCGACACGATCGACCGCCCGGTGGGTCTGCCTGCGGCGGCGGCCTTTTCGCCTGACGGGCGCCTCCTCTACGTGGTCAATGCCGCTAGCGACGACCTCTCGGTGGTCGACCTCGAGGCGGGCACCGGCGTGGGACATGTCAAGGTCGGATCGAATCCGCGTGGGATCGTCGTGTCGGCCGACGGCCTCACCGCCTGGGTGCACAACGCTCTCTCCGACGACGTGTCCGTGGTCGACCTGACCACTCTCGAGGAGACCACCCGCATCACGGTGACCGACAACCCGCTGCCGGAAGACGTGCTGGCTGGAAAGGTCCTGTTCCACTCGTCGGCACGTCCAGAGATGGCCCGGGACGGCTGGATCAGCTGCGCCAGCTGCCACCTCGACGGTGGCCACGACGGCCGAACCTGGGTGCTCGCCGACGGTCCGAGGAACACGACCCCGATCCGCGGGCTCGGATCGACCTTCCCGTTCCACTGGTCCGGGGACCGGGTCGANGTNTTCGACTTCCAGACAACGNTTCGCGAAGTNCAGTTCGGCACCGGGCTNTCCGAGGAGGAGAACGCCCACTTGGCCGCNTTCCTCGCCCATGGNGAGGTGCCGGCCAGCCCGTACCCGGTCGATNCGGCGACGAAGCGGGGGGAACAGGTGTTCACCGAATCCGGTTGCGNCACCTGCCATGCAGGAGGAGCCTTCACCGACGGCCTGACACACGACGTCGGGACCGGTGGCGCTGTTGGCGAACAGCGGGGACCAGAGTTCGACACCCCGACCCTGCTGGGCCTCTACGACACGGCGCCGTACCTTCACGACGGAAGGGCACCGACGCTTCGCTCGGTCTTTGCTGAGGGCGACGGTCCGCACGCCGCCCCGGAGGGCGCTATCGACGACCTTGTGGCCTACCTCCGGACGCTGCCGCAGGGCTGACTACGCCGGTCAGGCGGTGAAGCTGGCCACCGGGTCGCCCCAGAGGGAGACGTCGGGGGNGATACCGAGGCCCGGGCCGGGTGGCAGGTTGATCCAACCGCCGTCGATCCGGATGCCGTGTTCGTCGTCGTAGTGGCCGGCTACGTACGGCTGGGCGATCCAGGTCCCCTCGAAGTTGTCGGGCTCGACGGTGGCGCCGACATGGAGGCTGGCTGCGGCAACGATGTCACCGCCCCAGGTGTCGTCGACGGTGTGNGGCCGNCGGTGCGCCGCACANACGTCGCGGACGGCACGCATGGCGCTGATGCCCCCGACACGGCTGACCTTCATGCCGAATCCGTCGGCGACGCCGGTGCCGATGGCGGTCACGACCGTGGCAAGGTCGGTGGCCGACTCGTCCAGGTAGAGCGGATGGGCGATCCTGCNGACGAGCGAGGCGTTCTCGGCATACGACCCGCAGGGCTGTTCGAGGACCATGGGGAGGTCGCGAAGCGCCTGGGATGCCTGGATGGCCTCCCATGTTCGCCAGCCCTTGTTGGCGTCGGCGGCCAGGCGCACCCCCGGCCGGAGCGTGGCGGCCACGGCCCGTAGGGCCTCGATGTCCTCCTCGACGGACCTTCCGCCCACCTTGACCTGGAGGCGCGGAAAGCCCTCGGCCTGGCGACGCTCGGCGTCCTCGGCGGNGTCCTCGGGTGAGGCCAGGAGGATCCCGTGGTACGAGGGNACCCGCTCCCGCACGGCGCCACCGAGCAGGTCGCAGACCCGCATCCCGAGTGCCTTGCCCGTGGCGTCCCAACAGGCGACGTCGACGGCAGCCTTGGCGTAGAGGTGTCCCATGAGGTGGGCGTCCATCGCGGCGTTGACCCTGCCGATCTGGATCGGATCGAGGCCGAGAAGGCAGGGTGCCAGTTCGACGAGCGCCGCCCTGGCACCGAGGGCGTGCTGTGGCTGGTAGGTGCTCCCCAGAGGGCATGTCTCGCCGAAGGCGACTGTGCCGTCATCGCAGACCAGCATGACGATGGTCGTGTCGAGGTGCCAGACGTCCTGGAGTGCCATCCGGTACGGGGGGTCCTGTACCGGCAGGTCGTGTTGGAAGACGTGGATCTCGACGATCTTCACCCGGTGGCCCCTCCGCGGTCGTACGGCGGAGGGGAACCTAGCCGGGCTTCACCCGATCGGGGTCAGGCGGTTCCGCTCTGGAGGTGGGCCCGACGGGCCTTGCGGTTGGGGCCGCCGGTGGACCCGTTGGAACGCGTACGGGGCTTTCCGCCGCCGTTGCCGTTGCGCGAGCGGTTCTCGGAGTTTCCGCTGCCGTTGGACGACCGGTTCGAGGAGTTGCCGTTGGAGCGTGTCCGGGGCTTGCCGTTGCGGGAACGGTTTGAGGAATTGCCCCCGCCGCCGTTGCGCGACCGGTTTGAGGAGTTGCCCCCGCCGCTGGAGCGCGTCCGGGGCTTGCCGTTGCGGGAACGGTTCGAGGAGTTGCCGCCGCCGTCGCGCCGGTCCGACTGCTCCGAATCGTTGCGATCACGGTCCTGCGACGACTGGGAACGGGATCGGCCGTTGCGGTTGCCCTGGCCGCCGCGGCTTCCCTGACCACGACGATCCCGATCGCCGTTGCGGTTGCGTTGCCCGCGCTCCTCGCTCTGTCTGTGCCCCGGCGCAACGTAGGCAACGGCCCTGGCCGCAGTGGCCGGGCTCGGCACCGACTCGAGGAGCACCTCGGCTTCGGGTTCGCCGACCGGCTCATCGAGTCCGATCTCGCGCTGCATCCGCTGGGCGTCCTTGACCTGTTCGGGGGTGAGCAGCGAGATGACGACGCCGCTTCGTCCGGCCCGGGCCGTACGGCCGGAGCGGTGAATGTAGGCCTTGTGGTCCTCGGGCGGATCGAAGTGGAAGACCGCCGCCACGTCGTCGACGTGGATGCCCCGTGCGGCCACGTCGGTGGCGACGAGGGCGTGGACCTTGCCGTTGATGAAGTCGGACAGCGCTCGCGTGCGCTGGGACTGGCTACGGCCGCCGTGGATGGCGGCGGTGCGGATGCCGGCCTTGTCGAGTTGACGGGCCAGGCGGTCCGAACCGTGGCGGGTTCGGCAGAACACGATGGCGGGCCAGGCCGTGCCGACCGCCTCGGCGAGNACGCCGGTGCGCTCTGCCCGTGGGACCTTCCAGAAGAGGTGTCGGGCGGCGGTGATGTCGGGGGTGTCCTCGCCGACCTCGTGGTGGACGGGGTCGCGCTGGTGGTCGCGGGTGAGTTTGGCGACGTCACCGTCGAGGGTCGCCGAGAACAGCAAGGTCTGGCGATCGGAGGACGTCTGCTCGAGCAGTCGACGGACTGCGGGCATGAAGCCCATGTCGGCCATGCGGTCGGCCTCGTCGAGGACGACGTGGTCGACGGCGCGGAGGTCGACGAGACCCTGCTCGATGAGGTCCTCGAGGCGGCCCGGGCAGGCCACGAGGATGTCGACGCCTCTGCGGAGCGCAGCGATCTGGGGCCCGTAGCCGACGCCTCCGTAGACGACGCCGATGCGGACCTGGCCGGCGAAGCTGCGGATCTCCTCATGGATCTGCTCGGCCAACTCGCGGGTCGGGGCCAGGATCAGCGCCCTGGGCATCTTCGGTTTGGCCCGCTCGACGTTGATGGCGATCGGGATGCCGAAGGCGAGCGTCTTGCCGGAGCCGGTGGGAGCCCGTCCACANACATCTCGGCCGGCGAGGGCGTCGGTGATCGTGGCGGCCTGGATGGCGAAGGGCTGGGTGATGCCATTGCGGGCGAGCGCCCCGCAGATGGTGTCGGGGACGCCCAACTGGGCGAAGGTGATGGTCATTGCTCTCCTCGGCAGCGTGTCTGCCGTTTTCATGGGTTCGTGTCGCCTCGGCGCGTCTGCAAAGGTCGGTATTCGTTGGGGGTGGTTCACGATGACCGGAAGAACCAATGCCCGTCTGCGAACCCACTGGAGGGAAATTCCCACCGGAGTGCCCCCAAGGGTATCGGCAATCGGGGCCCGGGACACCGGCTGTGTCGAAGGGCGCATCCGACCGGCCACAGAAGGTCGGCAAGGCCGGGTCGAAATGCCCGCTTGCGATGGATGTCGGGAATCGTCCCCCGGAGGGCAAGCGCCCTACACTCCGCGCCATGAGCGACCTGAGTACCCGGTCATCGCAGCTCCCTCAGGGCCTCGCCGCCGACCTGGCGGCCTGCCGTGCGCCCGCCGGCGAGGCGGCCACGCTTCCGCCTGCCTGCTACGCCGACCCGGAGGTCCACGCCCTCGAGGAGGCGGCGATCTTTCGTCGGGGGTGGATCGGCGTCGGCCGCTCCGACACCTGGTCGGCGAACGGGGACTACCGGACGTTCGAACTCGGCGGGGTCCCGATCATCGTCGTGCGCGACGACGACGGCCGGCTGCGGGCCTACGGCAACTCCTGCAGTCACCGCTCCTCCCGGATCCTGGAGGGGGAGGGCACCTGTGCACGGATGCGCTGCCGCTTCCACTTCTGGACCTATGGGCTGGACGGCCGCCTGATCGGAGCGCCGAGTATGCAGCGCACGCCGGGCTTCGACACCGCCGAGCACGGCCTCACCGAGTTCGCCCTGTCGGAGAGGCANGGTTTCGCACTGGTGAGCCTCGAGGAAGAGCCGCCTGCGATCGACGACTGGCTCGGCGACTTCGGTGACCTGCACGCCGACTGGCCGTTGTCCGACGTGGTCACGACCCGCCGGCGGGAGTTCACCGTCGACTGCAATTGGAAGGCCTTCGCCGAAGTCTTCAACGAGTACTACCACCTGCCCTACGTTCACCCGGACAGCATCGACGGCACCTATGACGAGCCGGACGACCCCGAGCAGGTGGATGGCGCCTACGCCAGTCACTTCGGGACCACGGTCGGTACCGGCGGCCTGCTCGACGCCACCCAGGACCAGGCGCTGCCGGCGATTCCTGGGCTCGCGGGCAGGCCCACCACCGGCGTGCGCTACTCGTGGCTGTTCCCCAACCTCATGGTGGCCCTCGGTCGCGAGGCGCTCTGGATGTACGAGGTGTACCCGGATGGCCCCGATCGTTGCCGCTGTGCCCAGGTGGTCTGCTTCCCGCAGGCGACCATCGACGCCGAGGGTTTCGAGGACAGTGTCGTCGACTACTACGAACGCTTCGACACGGCGCTCGGGGAGGACATCCCGATGCTGGTCCAGCAGCACGCCGGGCAGAGGTCACCCTTCGCCCGGCAGGGCCGCTTCTCCTACCTCGAGTCCAACGTCGCGGCTTTCGCCGACTGGTATGCCGGCCAACTCCTCACAGTCCACTGAACGGGTTCGTCGGCGCCGGGCGGCTCGAGGACTTCGGCCCACCCCGCGACGGAACACCGACCTCCATGCACCTGCGTTCCGAGCAGTGATGGTCATCTCCGGAGCGTCCGGGAACCGGTGAAGGTCGACTTCGGCGTCCATGGCCATCTGGCCGATGTCCCGGACCGGGCACGAGCCCTCGAGGCGGCCGGCGTCGACGGTGTCTTCACCTTCGAGGCCAGCAGCGACGTCTTCCTGCCCCTGGCGCTGGTGGCCGAACACACGAACCTTTTCTGCTATTCGAACGTGGCGTTGGCGCTCCCGCGTAGTCCGATGCACCTCGCCTACCTCGGCCACGACCTGCAGCGGTTGTCCGAGGGTCGTACGGCGCTCGGGTTGGGCAGCCAGATCCGCCCCCACATCGAGAAGCGCTTCTCGGCCCGCTGGGACCGTCCGGTCGGGCAGATGCGCGAGGTCATCGAGTCGATCCGTGCCATCCACCACTGCTGGAAGTCGGGAGAGCAACTCGACTACAGGGGCGAGCACTACACGTTCACGCTGATGACACCGATGTTCGTCCCGCAGCCGCATGCCTGGGATCCACCACCGATCTGGTTGGGCGCCCTCGGTCCGCAGATGACACGTCTCGCCGGCGAGGTGGCCGACGGCATCCTCGTCCATCCGTTCCATACCCGCCGGTTCCTCGAGGAAGTGACGATTCCCCGCCTCGAGGACGGAATCGGGGCCGTGGGCCGGTCCCGGGACGACGTGGTGGTGATCCCCACGGTGCTCACCTGCGCCTACCGCAACGAGGAGGAACGGGAACGGGCCCTCCGGGGCGTCCGGATGAACCTGGCGTTCTACGGTTCGACCCCCGCCTACCGGGCCACCCTTGAGATGCATGGCTGGGGCGAGATCCAGGCCGAACTGAACCGGCTGACCAAGGAGGGGCGCTGGGACGAGATCCCCGCCTGCATCGATGACGAGGTGCTGCACACGATCGCCTTGGTTGGCACGCCGGTCGAGATCGGCCGCGAGATGGCAGTTCGCTACAGGGGCGTTGCCGCACGGGTCGGCCTGTCGATGCCCTATCAACACGGAGACGACCTGCTCGCCGAGGTCGTCTCGGAAATCAGGGTCGCGAGTTCCTGATCTTTGCCGGCACCGGCATTGTGAGTCGGCCACCCTTGGCACATAGGGTGCCGCGTTTCGACGATGATCCCAGGCGAGAGTTGGTTCGACGGTGCCCCCCCAGTTGAGTCGGATCCAGGGCTTTCTCGTTGTTCTGGGTGCCGGGACGATGTTCAGCTTCGGTCCGCTGACGTTTCGCGCCGTGGTCGAGGCAGATGAATGGCAGTACCTGTTCCACCGGGCCTTCTGGACAGGTGTTGTTGCCGCCCTGGTGATCGCCCTCGGCGGGCGGAATCCGGTACGGGCGATCCGGGCGGCCGGCGGTCGTCAGCTGGTCGCAGGCCTGCTGCTCGGCACCTTGTTCGGAATTTTCGTCGTGGCCCTCAGTCGGGTTACGGCCGCATTCATCCTCCTGTTGCAGTGCACCAGCCCTTTCTATGCGGCTCTGATGGCGCGCCTGTTTCTCGGCGAGAAGGTCAGCCGNCGGACCGTCCTGGCGATGTCCGTTGCAGCAGCCGGGGTCCTGGTGATGGTGGGAGGCAATGTCGGTGGCGGTGACCCGCTCGGTATCGGCCTGGCGCTGATCCTTCCGGTGTGCCTGGGGGCCTACACGGTTCTGGTGCGTAGTTCGCCGGCTGAGGATCCGGGTGCGCCGACCGTTGTGGCGGGCTTCTTCGCTGCCACCGTGGCCGGACTGATCTCGTTGTTCGGGCCCGGCCTTGCCCTGCCGGCCAGGGACGTCCTGATGGGATTCGTCGGTGGTGGGTTACTTCTGGGCCTCGGCGTCCCCATGTGGAACTACGCACACCGGTTCGTCCCGGTGGCAGAAGTGAACCTCCTTCTCATCACCGAGGTCGTCCTCGCTCCCGTGTGGCTCTGGATCTGGCCGGGGGAGCGACCCAGCAGCACGACGCTCATCGGTGGCGGTATCGCACTGGCAGCGGTGACCTGGCTGACCGTCGTCACGGCACGGGCCGGCGAGATGGAACGGGCGCCCCGACGGATCGGACTCCATGCCGGTGCGGCACCGGGCTACCGTCGCTTCGTCAGCCAGCGGAATGGCGGCCGGTAGCGTCACGGCATGGCTGGACCCTGGTCGATGCTGCGCCGCCTCTTGGGTGGGATGGTCCGTGAGGGCAGGAAGTTGGAGCACCGGCTCGCGGCGATCGGCCCCGACGATCGACCTGCCCGTCGCTTCGGCAGCTTCGGCTCGGGGACCTGCATCAGTTGGCCGACCGGCTACGTGTTCGGAGAACGCTGGATCCACCTCGGCGAGGACACCCTGGTCGGATCGCACGTGACGCTGTCGGCGGGGATGGTCCCGGGCCAGCAGATGGTGACGGATCCGGTGGTGCGCATCGGCGANCGCTGNCTGATCGGCCGGGGGTCGGCCATCGTCGGCCACCTGTCGATCGACATCGGCGACGACGTGTTCACCGGAATGAACGTCTACATCACCGACCAGAACCACGGCTACGAGGACCTCGACATGCCGATCGGCACGCAGTTGCCGTCGGAGGACCCGGTCGTGATCGGGNCGGACAGCTGGATCGGTTCGGGGGCGGTGATCCTGCCCGGGGCGCGGATCGGGCGCCACGTGGTCGTGGGGGCGAACTCCGTCGTGCGGGGCGAAATCCCCGACTATTCGGTCGTCGTCGGATCCCCCGGGCGGGTCGTGCGTCGCCATGACGGCACCGCCTGGCGGCGTGGGGGGGAGGCCACGTGAGCCTCGATGTCCTGATCCGCCGGTCGTCCCCATCGTCGACCGGGTGGTTTCCNNTGGANGTCCGGAGNGAGNACCANTNCNNGGACGNCAGNATTNCCCCTTGCGACTCGGGAGGAATTCGATTAGAAACGCAATCAGTGAGCGGGTGGTTCGCCGCCGGTTCACTCGGGGAAGGACGATAGTTGGGGAAGCCTTCGGGCCAACCGGCCTCGCAGCCTCAGGGCAGTGAGCGTTCGACTCCGGGTTCGACCCCCTTCGGGGGGTCGTTCCGCGTAGCGGGGGCGTTTCGGCTTGACGCATGAGGAAGCCCGGCCTGGCGAGACCGTGGCTACGGTCAGCGGCGCAATCCGTGGAATCATCTCATCCTCATGGGAGACATGGATCGGAACAGACGGGTTNTCGCCGACTACTGGGACGCGCACTTCGAGCGCGACTGGGAGCGCATGGCGGAGTTCTTCACCGAGGACTGCCACTACACCGACGTGGGAGTCGACTCCACCGGCGCCACGGGGCCCGAAGAGATCATCCTCCGCCTCCGGCTCGGCATCGAACCACTGTCGGAGTACCTGCACGTCCCGCAGCACGTGGTCGCCGAAGGAGACCTGGTGGTGACCGAGCACGTGGAGATCTGGGGGTTCCACACCGGTGAGCGGATCGAGCATCCCTTCACCTCCGTCATGGAGGTCACCGACGGCCGCATCAGACGCTGGCACGACTACTCGCACCTCGGCAACCTGATCGACAATGCGCCACAGTGGTGGCTGGAGCACATCGCCGGGGGCTGGAAGGCAACCTGAAGGGTAGGTTCGCNCCGTGNACGAGGCGACGTTGCTGACCGGCGGGCCGATCCACACGGTTGCCGGCAGCGGGACCGGCGGAGACTGCGAGNCGGTGCTGGTCGTCGACGACCGCATCGCCGCTGTCGGATCACGTGAAGAGTGCGAGGCGGCGGCGCCCTGGGCGCCGTCGGTGGTCGACCTTGCGGGGGCGACGCTGCTGCCCGGCTTCGTGGANGCCCACACCCATCCGCTCATGCTCGGGCAGTGCGCCTCGTGGGCCGACCTCACCGGGGCGGCCAGCATCGACGAGGTCGTGAAACTGCTCCGCGAGCACGAGGGGACGCTCGACGGGGGACCGATCCGTGGCTTTGGTTACGACCACCACCGCCTGGGGAACGACGACCAGCATCCGACCGCCGACGACCTGGACCGGGTGTCGTCGAATCGGCCGGTCGAGATCATGCACTCGAGTGGCCACGGCTACGTGGTCAACCACGCCTCGCTGCGGACGGCAGGCATCGATGCCACGACGGAGACACCCAATGGAGGGCGCATCGACCGGGACGAGGCGGGGAACCCGGTCGGACTGGTCTTCGACGCCGCCTGTGACCTGCTCACCGGACCCGATGGCGTAAAGGTCCGCAACCACGGACCGAACTTCCACCTGCCGGAGTCGTCGGAGGTCCTCGACCNGATGCTCGACCTCGGCCAGCGACTCATCGTGGGTGCCGGCATCACCTCGGTGGGCGACTGCCAGGTTTCCGAACGGGAGATGGACAACTGGTTGCGGGCACGTGACAACGGCCGCCTCCGGCTGAGGGCGACCCTGATGGTGCTGTCNAGCCACCTTGGCCACCTGGCTGCACTGGGCCTGTCCTCGCATCTGGGCGACGAGCGACTGCGCCTCGGAGGCGTGAAGTTGTACGCCGACGGCGCACTGACCGGTGGTACCGCCTACGTGCCCTGTGGTTGTGCCGTGAACCACCGGGACGGCTACCTGTTCCACGACCCTGAGGAATACGAGGNACTCCTCGTCGCCGCCCACGAGTTGGGCCTCCAGACCGCCACGCACGCCCAAGGGCCCATCCCGATCCAGATGGTCATCGACGCCGTGAGCGAGGCACAGCGCAGGAACCCCCGTCCCGACGCCCGACACCGGATCGAGCACTGCGGGTTCCCGAGCGACGAGCAGATCGCAGCGATCGCTGCNGCTGGGATCGTCCCCGTGCCGCAACCGACCCAGGTGCACCTCTACGTCGAGGGTGCCTTACGTGACTATGGCGAGATCGCCGAGCGCATGTACCCATCCGGTCTCTTTGCCGATGCGGGAGTGCCGGTGGTTCTGTCTTCGGACACACCGGTCACGATGCCCGACGTGTTCACATCTCTGTGGGCGGCGGTTACGCGCCGGACCTCGGCGGGCCGNGTCGTCGGGCCGGAGTGCGCCATCGACCGGATTACGGCGCTGCGGGGCTACACGATCGAGGGCGCCAGGGCGTTGCACCGGGAGCATCTGGTGGGCTCGCTAGAGCCGGGCAAGTTGGCGGACCTAGTCATCGTGGANCGGGACCCGATGTCCGTCGAGATCGACGATCTGCCCGAACTCCGGGTCGAACAGGCCTGGGTCGGAGGGCGGCCGGCCTGAGGCCGGCTCAGGCGGCGAACTCCTGGACCAGGCGGGCGATGTGCGCGGGGCCGATCTCGCAACAGCCCCCCACGATGTCGGCGCCCATGGCGACCCACCCGCGGGCGGCCTCGGCGTAGCGCTGGGCGCCCATGTCGGTGCGTCCTTCGGGCAGGGCATGGCCGTCCCGGCCCTTCCAGCCGACGGGCATCCCGTGGAAGGCGTTGGCGTAGGCGCCAATTGGCAGGTCGGTGGCCGCACGGAGGTAGGGGAGTGCCTCGCTGGTCTGCTCGGGCGGACAGCAGTTGAGGAGGAAGGCGTCGGCGTCGATGGAGTCGACGGCTTCGTCAAATGGGGTGCCGTCGAGGAGGTGTGGGCCGGTCGCTCCCTGGAGGGTGAACGCCACCCAGACCGGTAGGCCCGACTCCCGGGCGGCGTCGGCGGCGGCACGGGCCTCGAAGCAGGCTCCCATGGTCTCGCAGAGGAAGAGGTCGGCGCTGTCCGCCAACTGGTCGACCATCACGGCGTATTCGGCGCGTAGTTCCTCGTAGGTGCCGTCGGGGTTCGGGCAGTAGCTGCCCCGCATCGGTGGGAGCGAGGCGGCGACCAGTACGAGGCGCTCGGAGGCGTCGGCTGCCCCGCGGGCCAGGTGCCCGGAGAGGCGGGTGAGTTCGTCGGCCCGGTCCCCGAGCCCATGTGGATGGAGCCGGTCGGCGAACGTCGCGTAACTGTTGGTCGTGAGGATGTCGCAGCCGGCCTCCACGTAGTCGGCATGGACGCCTGCGACCAGGTC
>PACE01000009.1 GCA_002699725.1 Acidimicrobiaceae bacterium | reverse complement strand
CTCGACGTCCTGGGAGAAGAGGCATCCGAGCGTGACGTGGGAGTCGCCTTGGAGTACGAACTCCAGAAGGCTGAAGGCGTCCGGGCGCCGTCGGAGACGACGGCGCTCCTGACCGACCTGACGGCACCCAACGTCCGCAAGATCGCCAGCCGGACCAGGAAGAAGATGATCAGGCGCGTGGGCACGGATCCGGCACTTGCCGTGCTCGAAGGCTTCTGGTTCCTGTCGGACGGTGCCTGAGCCGTCACGGCAGTTGCAAATTCGTCACGGTGGGCGTGTACCAACGGGTCATGAAAGCCCCAGAACGTCCACCTGAGGGCCCCGGGGCGATGACCCGGGGCGAGGCACCGGAGCGCACCTTCCTGGTGGACGTCGATGCCGATGGTGTTTGTGCCGGCCTGTACCTCCTCGACGGACGCTTCGGCGTGAGCGGGGGGTACCGGCTCGGCCGGGGGGGTTGGGTCGACGACGACCTCCCGTACTCCTGGTTCGCCGGAGGCGCCAACCACCTCGATCCGGTCAACCGCAGGTGGGCACTCCGACACGCCGATGACCTCGGCGTCGACGAAGCTACGTTCGAGGTCCCCGAACTGTCAGGCGGCTGAGTCGGACGGCCGTGCGTGGTCGGCAAGTGCATCGACCATCGCCACCAGGCGGGCCCGTTCCGGCTCGACCAGGCCCGACATGCCGAGCACCCGCATGGTGGCGGAACAGACCGGGCCCACCGACACCGGCACCACCCGATCGCCGTCGAGCGCGGCGACGAGTTCGTCCCGTCGGCCCATGGCCGCCGCGATCTCGACGAGGTGCACCGCCGCCTGCTTGGTCGTGAACGTGACCGCCCCCAACTCCTCGGCGCAGGTCGCCTCCACCAGCATCCGGGCCGGACCGGTGTCGTCGGGAAGCGACCAGCGGTAGACGGGGACCGCCACGACCTCGTCGCAGGTAGCGGCGAGTGGGGCCACGAGCACCTCCTCGTCCGTGCCGTCCAGTTGCAGGGCGATCCGCCTCCGGCCACCCGTGTCGGCCACGTGGGAGGCGATCTCGGCGAACTGCTCGTTGGGCGCAGACCAGGCAACCTCGAGTCCGGCCCGGCGTGCGGCGCTGGTCGCCTTGGGTCCGCGGGCGATGACCTCGATGCCGGCGAGCACGGAGCGGAGGTCGGCCCCCACGCCCAACTCGTCCATCGCCTCGAGCCACATGGTGAGGCCCATGCCGGTCTCGAGGACCAGGGTGTCGGGCGGCTGGTCGACGAGCCCACGGGAGACTTCGAGCAGGCGCTCGTCACGGGTCAGGTCGAGCGTCTTCATCGTGCAGCCATGCAGCACGTCGGCCCCCCGGCGACGGAGGACGTCGAGTTGCGCGTCGGCCCGTCGGTCGGCGGTGACTCCGACTCGCCAACCGGCGAGGGGAAGGGGTTCGCTCACCGGCCCAGCATGGCGCACCATGCCCGACGAGTCACGGGAACATGCGGCCCAATGTGTCGAGAGCTGATTCGAGGATCTCGTCGTCAGACCATCCCGACAGTTCCTGAGCCGTGCGCCCGGCGTTGAAGCCGATCAGGATCGGGGCACCGGTCCAGGGCACGGCGTTGTACCACTCGACGAAGCGTCCCCGCTCCGCCGGGACGTAGCCGATCAGGTCGACCTCGGTGTCCCAGAACGCCTCGGGGAAGCGCAGCACGACCTTCTCCATGTGGCCCATGCCGAGCATGTCGATCGCGACGCGGTGCGAACGGGGGAGGTCCGGCTCGAACTCGACGTCGCCGGCCTGAAGCACCCCGAGGGGGAGTGTCACGACGACGGCGTCGGCGGTGAACGTGGCGTCCGGAGTGTGGAGCGCTACCTCGGATCCGGACCACCGCACCTCCGACACCGGGGTTCCGAGCCGGATGTCGAGGCCATCGGCGAGCTCGGCGATGATCGGTGCGTATCCCGTGACCGGCACGAAGTCACCGCCACGTGGAGTCGCTCCCTCCCAGGCGGTGGCGAGGGCGAGGTCGTCGACGTGTGCAGGCCACCAGTGCTCGACCTCTGAGACGACGACGTAGTCGAACCAGTGCTGCTCGCCCTCGGGCAGCGCAGCCCGGATCGTCTCCAACTCTGAGCCCATCGCCCGCGTCGAGGGGTTGTCGAGCACCGCTGCCTGGACCGCCTCGTAGAGGTGGTCCAGGCGACTCCAGTTCAAACGGGAACCGTCGGTGTCATGGAGCACGGCGTTGTCGTAGTCGGTCTGTACCAGTTCGATGCCGAGTTCGCCGGCCAGGTCGGCCAACGGGTTCGTCCCCACCCCGTGCAGCCACGAGCCGCCGAGGTCGATCGGCACACCGCCGAAGTCGTCGGTCCAGGCCCGCCCGCCGATGCGGCCCCGCGCCTCGAGGACGGTGACCTCGAAGCCGGCGTCGGCGAGCCGTCTGGCCGCACTGAGTCCTGAGGCACCGGCGCCGACGACAATGACCGTCCCGCCACTGCGTGCCTGTTGAACCCTGTCGGCGGCCCGAAGGCCGGAGAGGTGGGCCCCGTGAACCGTGGCGGGGAAGTCCGGCTCGGTGGCCTCGCCGGCGAGGAACAGGCGACCGTCGATGGGTCGTCCCAGGTCGAGTCGTGAGCGTGCGGACGTGCCGACCGGAAGGTACGAGTAGGCGCCCCGGGCGAAGGGATCCGCTCCCCATCGGGTGATCCGCCAGTCGACCGGTTCGGGGATGGAGCGCTGCACGGTCGATGCGGCCGGCCTGTCGCTGCCACAGCCCGAGGCCAGAAGTATGACCGAGGCACCGGCGCCGGCCAGGAAGTTGCGCCGGCCAATGGTGGTTCTGGGAAACCTGTCCATGCCCCCAGCATGACCTGACCGGAGGCCGGAGTGAAGGCGCTGGTCTTCGGCGTCGAACCGGAGCCGGGGAACGAACAGGAATCAGGCGCCGGTCGGCTCACCAGAAACCTGGCTGCCGCACCCATGGGGCTGCGGAAGATCCTGACGTACACCTTTCCCCTGGACGAGTGGCGGTCGGTGCGCTCGCCGGCCAGGGAAGCAGTGGCGCCGTGAAGGTGGCGTTCGACCTGCGTTCACGACGAGGGTCGTGGCAGCACGACCCACTGGGTCCGGCACACGGGCCAGGTCCTACGCTGGCGGGGAGCGACGGGGAGGTGCGAGCTGAGCGAGTACGAGGGGCCGGAGGTGCGGACCCCGTCGTTCCCCGCGTACCGCCACACGGTCGATGCCATGACCCGGCATGCCGCCACAACCTGGGGCGAGCGGGAGTTCGTCATCCTGGGCCGGGAGCGGCTGACCTTCGCCGACGCCGGAGAACGTTCGGCCGAGTTCGCCAGCGGCCTCCTGGCGGCGGGCGTCGGAAAGGGGACCCGGGTCGGCCTGTTGGCCCCGAACGGCCCCGACTGGGTGGTGGCATGGCTTGCGATCTCCCGGATCGGCGCCGTCGCCGTCCTGTTCAGCACCTATGCCAAGGCCCGTGAACTGGGGCGGGACCTCCGACTGGCGGACGTCGCCTGCCTGCTCACCGTCGACGACCACCTGGGCAACGACTACGTGGAACGCCTCGAAGAGGCCGTCCCGGGCCTCGAGGGGTCGACCCCCGGAGCGATCCGATGCCCCAGCCACCCGTCCCTGCGATCCGTCCACGTCTGGGGCGACGGGGTGCCCGGCTGGGCCGCACCGGTCGGTGCCGGGATCGTCGACCGGGCGGGGGAGGCCTCCNACGGTGCGCTCGCCGCCGCCGAGGCCGATGTCGACCCGACTGATCCCGCCGTCGTCATCTTCACGTCGGGGAGCACCTCGGACCCGAAGGCGGTCGTGCACACACAGGGGACCGTGGTCCGCCATCCCCACAACCTCGGCCAGTTCCGGGAACTGGGTCCCGANAGTCGCATGTACACCCCGATGCCGCTCTTCTGGGTCGGCGGGCTGGCGTACACGCTCGTNGCCGCGATCCATGCCGGGGCGGCCGTGGTGTTCGAGGAGAGGTTCGAGCCCGGNACCACGCTGCAACTGCTCGAACGGGAGCGGATCACCCACCTCACCGGATGGCCCCACATGGGAAAGGCCCTGGCCGAGCATCCCGACTACCCGTCCACCGACCTCTCGTCGATCAGGAGCAGCGGGCTGTCCGACCTGCTCCCGGCCCGGTTGCGTCCAGCCGACCCCGAGCTNCGGTCCAACTCACTGGGCATGACCGAGACCTTCGGTCCGCATTCGGTCGAGGACCGTTCCGTCGACTGGCCCGAGTCCAAGCGCGGCACCTATGGCCGGGCGGTTCCCGGAGTCGAGCACCGCATCGTCGACCCGATGACCGGCGAGGAACTCCCTGCCGGGGAGATGGGGGAGGTATGGGTCCGTGGNTATTCGCTGATGGACGGCCTCCTCGGGGTCGAACGCAGCGAGGCGTTCACGGCCGACGGGTGGTTGCGCACAGGGGACGGGGGCTGGCTGGACGGGGACGGCCACCTCTTCTTCCGGGGNCGCCTCGGCGAGGTCATCAAGTCCTCAGGCACCAACGTGACGCCGCGCGAGGTCGAACTGGCCCTCGAGGAACTTCCCGAGGTGATGCACGCCTTCGTCCTGGGGATCCCGCACACGGACCGCGGCGAGGACGTGGCCGCAGCNGTGGTGCTGCGNCCGGGAGTGGAGGCGGGGCCCGACGAACTGCGCGCCGCCGTGAAGGAGGTGCTGTCGACCTACAAGGTGCCGCGGCACCTCGCACTGTTCGCCACGCCCCGGGACCTGCCCTGGCTGGAGTCCGGCAAGATCGACCGGCGGGCGGTGCAGCAGCTCCTGGTCGACGAATTCGCGGAGCAGTAGCNNCACGGNCGCCGGTCAGCCGCGCGGGAGGTCGAGCATCCGCTCGGCCACGATCGTGCGNTGGATCTCCGAGGTGCCGCCGGCGATCCCCGCGGCCCGGCTCCACAACCACTGCCGTTGCCAGGTCCCGACGGCGTCATCTCCGGTCGGGGAGGGCCAGAGTGGGGCCTCGTCNCCGAGGACCGACAGCGCCGCGGAGGAGAGCTTTTGGGTCATCGCCGTCCACGACANCTTGACCAGGCTCGATTCCGGTCCGGGCTCCTCNTCCCGGCCAAGGCGGGTGAGGGTGCGCCAGTTGTGGGTGCGGAGCAGGCGCAGTCCCACCAGGGCNTCGACCAGGTCGTCGGCGATCACCGGGTCGGNGAGGACGCCACGTGCTTCTGCCTCCCGGAACAGTTCGTCGAGGTACACCTCGTGGACGACCTGCTCCTTGAAGGGGAAGTTGACGCCCCGCTCGTGGGCGAGCGTGGTGTTGGCCACCGCCCAGCCGTGGCCGAGGCCGCCGACGAGGTGGTCGTCGGGGACGAAGACCCCGTCGAGGAACACCTCGTTGAACTCGGACTCGTCGGTGATCTGTCGAAGGGGGCGCACCTCGACGCCGTCGGCGGAGAGGTCGACGACCATGTACGANAGGCCCCGGTGCCGGGGCGCCCCGGGGTCGGTCCGCACGAGGGCGACGCCCCAGCGGGCCACGGTGGCGTAGGAGGTCCAGACCTTCTGCCCGGTCACATTCCAGCCACCGTCGACCCGCTCGGCGACNGTGCGCAGTGCCGCCAGGTCGGATCCTGCNTCGGGCTCGCTGAACAGNTGGCACCAGATCTCGCTGGCATCGAGGATCGGCGGCAGCCACCTGGCCCGCTGCGCCTCGGTGCCGTGCGCCAGCAGGGTCGGGCCGACCAGGTTGATNCCCACCCGGTTCACCGGCTGCGGGGCGCCCGCCCTCGCATACTCGGCGTGGAACAGCGCCACCTGNACCGGCGTGGCGTCGCGTCCCCCNTAGGCCGACGGCCAGGAGATCCCGACCCACCGGTCGGCCGCCAGGCGNCGCTGCCACCCGCGGCCCCAAGCCACGCTCTCGTCGAGGGAGNCGAAGTNGGGGCGACCGGTCACGTTGGCAGCCAGCCAGGCACGCGCCTCCTCGGCGAACGCCTCCTCCTCGGGTGACAGGGAGAGGTCCACACCGGAGGTGTAGCACAGGCCCGGCGGACGANCCCGNTCGTCGGGCCACCCGCTACGGTCAGCGCCCATGCCGCACGACGCGTCCGGCGATGCGATTCGGGCCACGCTTGCCAGGTACTGCCAGTACCTCGACGATGGACGGTTCGACGACTGGACGGCGCTGTTCGCCGAGGACTGCGAGTTCNGGGTGATGGGCCTGCACCTCGTGGGCCGCGACGCCCTGCGGGGTTTCATCGAGCCGGCCCAGTCCGAGGAGATGCGGGGACGACACCTCATCAGCGAGCCGCTCATCGAGGTGGACGGCNACCGAGCCACGGTGACCACCGACTACGCCTTCGTCGGTCGGGACCTGGCCGTTCAATCGTCCGGCCGCTACCACGACGTCCTCGCCTGCGGCGACGACGGGGAGTGGCGCTTCCTCGAGCGGGAGATCGTCTTCGTCGGCGACCAGCCGGCCGACCGGTCCGACAGGGGCTGAGCCGGGGCTCAGAGCAGCGAACGGCCCTCGGCCAGCCGCACGCGAGCCATCGCCGCCAGTCGGGTGCGGTGGTGGCCGGCGTTCCCGAAGGCGGTGCCGTCGAGTTGGGCCCGCTTGAGGTACAGGTGCACGTCGGCCTCCCAGGTGAAGCCGATCCCGCCGTGGACCTGCAGGGCCGACTCGGCGACCCGCAGGCCGGCTTCGCTGCACCACACCTTGGAGGTGGCCGCCGCCATCGGGGCGTCGGGGTCGTCGGCACCGAGTGTCCATGCGGCGTGGTAGACGGCGGAGCGCATGCCCTCGACGTCGACGAGCATGTCGGCGCAGCGGTGCTTGACCGCCTGGAATGAGCCGATCGGCCGACCGAACTGNTCGCGTTCCCGTGCGTAGGCGACCGTGAGGNCGAGCACGGCGGCGGCACCGCCCAGGAGTTCGGCNGAGTGGAAGAGGGCGCCGAGGTCGAGGAGCCGGGCCACTTCGTCCGGGCCACCGACCGTGGTCGCCGGTGCATGGTCGAGGTCGATCCACGCGAGGCGCCGCGTCAGGTCCATGGCAGGCTCCGCCCTGCGGTCGANGTCGGCGAGGTCGACGACGACGAGTTCCTCCGCTCCGCCGTCCTCCCCGGTGGGGACGACGAGGACATCGGCGACATGGCCGTACAGCACGGGTTCCGGCCTGCCGCTCACGGTGCCGTCCCCGTTGCGNGTGACCGCCCGCCGTGCGGCGGTCCCCAGGTGGGAGCCCTCGACGAGCCCGGGGAGGCTCGGCGTATCGGCCAGNACGGCTGTGGCGAGNAGNTGTTGGAGGAACGGCACCGGGGTGAGGTGGCCGCCGGTCTGTTCCAGGAGCACCGCAGCCTCGACGACGCCGAGTCCGAGGCCCCCGACGGTCGAACCGGCGAGGATGCCCGGCCAACCCTGTTCGGTCATGGCCCCCCAGAGATCCCGGTCGAAGCCGTCGCCCTCCATGGCCGCGCGGACCCGGCTGATGTCGCACCGGTCGTCGAGCAGGCTGCGGGCGGCGTCCTGAAGGGCGACCTGGTCGTCGGAGAGGTCGAAGTCCATCGGGTCGCACTGTAGCGACGACATCCCGACGGCTCCTGATCGCAGGAAGCGGTGCAAGACTCGGGTGATGGACCTCTCGCTCACCGTCGAGGAGGCAGCGTTTCGCGACGAGTGCCGGAACTGGCTCCAGGGCAACCTGCCGTGGGACTACGGCACCGGCCTGCCGCCCCTGTTCGCCGACCTCGCCGAGGAGGTGGCGTTCCTGCGCGACTGGCAGCGCCGCCTCGCCGGTGCCGGCCTGGTCGGGGTCACGTGGCCCGTAGCGTTCGGCGGCCGCGGCGCCGGTCCGATGCACCACTACCTGGCGCAGGAGGAACTGGCCAGGGCGCGGGCACCCGAACTGGTCGGGCGCATCGGCGTGAACCTGGTGGGGCCGACCCTGCTCGCCCACGGCACGCCCGGACAGCAGCAACGTTGGCTGCCGGGGATCCTCCCCGCCGACCACCTCTGCTGCCAACTGTTCAGCGAGCCGGGGGCCGGCAGCGACCTGGCCGCCATCGCCACCCGGGCCGTGGCCACCGACGACGGCTGGGTCCTCACCGGCCAGAAGGTCTGGACCTCGTATGCACAGTTCGCCGACTGGGGGCTCTGCCTGGCGCGGACCGACCCCGACTCGGTCGGGAGCCGGGGCCTCTCGATGTTCATGGTCGACCTGCACGCCCCCGGAGTTGAGGTGCGCCCGCTGCGCCAGATCACGGACGAGTCGGACTTCAACGAGGTGTTCCTCGAGGAGGTGCCGGTCGCCGGCGACCAACTGGTCGGCGACCTCCACGACGGATGGAGGGTCTCGGCGTCGACGCTCTCGGTGGAACGCGGCACCAACGCCCGCCAGTTGGTCGTGCACTCGCAACTGCTCGAAGAGTTGTTCGCACTGGCGGAGAGCAACGGCGCCATCGAGGATCCGAGGCTCGCCCGCGACCTGGCCCAGGCCCTCGTCGAGGTGCGCCTCTTCCGGATACAGAACCAGCGGGTGCTGTCGCGTCTGGCCACCGGCCGGGATCCGGGCCCCGTGGCCGCCACTGCCAAGTTGGCGTGGAGCGAGATGAGCCAGCGCCTCCACGGACTCGTGCTCCGGGTGCTCGGCGACGCCGCACCGCTCTGGCGGGGGGCTGACGGCAATCCGGGCGACGGGAGGTGGCAGCGGTCGTGGCTCTACTACCGGGCGGCGACGATCTTCGCCGGGACCAGCGAGATCCAGCGCAACCTCATCGGCGAACGCACACTGGACCTGCCACGCGAGCCGCGCCTGCCGGGACGGACCGGATGACGGCGCCTGAGTAGGGTTGGTCCATGCCCGACCTCGCAACCGTGCGCTACGCAGTCGAGGGCAACGTCTGCACCCTGACCATGGACCGCCCCGAGGTGGCGAACGCCCAGAACACACAGTTGATCGACGACCTCGACGCTGCCTTCGACGCCGCCGGCGCCGACGACGAGGTGCGCGTGGTGGTCCTGACCGGCGCCGGGCGCCACTTCTCGTCCGGCCACGACCTCAAGGCACTCGTCGGAGACGTCGAGGCCGACGAGTGGCGCCAGATGCGCGACACGCCGGAGGGCAAGTTCGAGCATGAGAAGGTCATGTACTTCGACCGGTGCCTACGCATCCGGGACTTTCCGAAGCCCACCATCGCCGCCGTCAACGGGAGTTGCGTGGCGGCCGGCCTGATGCTGGCCTGTATGTGCGACCTGATCGTGGCGGCGGACGACGCCGTCTTCTCGAACCCGGTCCTGCGCATGACCGGTGCCGCCGTCGAGATCCTCGTCGAGCCGTGGGAGATGCCCCCGCGCAAGGCCAAGGAGTTCCTCCTCGCCGCAGAGAAGTTCACCGCTGACGAAGCCGAACGACTCGGGATGGTCAACCGGGTGGTGCCCGCCGACCGCCTCCTCGCCGAGGCACACGAACTCGCAGAGCGGGTCGCCAAGGTGCCGCCGGCGACGGCGCAGGTGGTCAAGCGCTCCATCAACAAGACGCTCGACCTGATGGGCCAGCGCGACGCCTGGGACTACCACTTCATGGCCCACCACTGGATGCACAACACGGCGACGGCCCTCGATGCCCTCGAGGCCCGCAAGGCGAAGGGGTCGATGAGCGAGGTCTTCGCCGAGCATCGGGAGGAGTAGCCCGTGCCCCGACGGCCTCTCACGGGCCTCCGGGTGCTCGACCTCGGCACCCGGATTGCCGCCCCCTTCTGCGCCGGCCTGCTGGGCGAGCAGGGGGCCGAGGTCATCAAGGTCGAGCAGCCCGGGACCGGTGACCCGTTGCGCCAACTCGGCCCGTTCGTCGACGGACCCGAAGGCCCGTACTCGCTCTACTGGGCGGTCGAGGGCCGTGGCCGGAAGTCGGTGACCCTGGACCTGCGGACGCCCCGGGGGCAGGAGGTGTTCCGCGACCTGGCCGGGCACGCCGACGTGGTGTGCGAGAACTTCCGGCCCGGCACGCTCGAGCGTTGGGGCATCGACCCGACGCGACTCCCGGATCGACTCGTGACGGTGCGCATCAGCGTCTTCGGCCAGGACGGCCCCCGGTCTCCCCGGCCCGGACTCGACCGGAACGGCGTGGCCTTCGGCGGCCTGCTCCACCTCACCGGCGAGCCCGACCGGCCGCCGGTACGGCCCGGGGTCACGATCACCGACTACCTGTCGGGCGTCTTCGCCGCCCAGGCCGCCATCGGCCTGCTCTACGAGCGCGATGCCCGCGGGACCGGAACCGGCGGGGTCATCGACGCCTGCCTCTACGGGTCGTCGCTGCGGATCCTCGAGTGGACGGTGGCTGCCTACGACCGCCTCGGACTGGTCCGGAACCGCTCCGGGAATCGGCTCGACAACTCGGCGCCCCTCGACAACTACCGGAGCGCCGACGGGCGGTACGTCTGCATCGTGGCGGCCCTCCAGGTCAACTTCGAACGTATCTGCGAGGCGATGGAGCGGCCGGACCTCCTGACCGACGAGCGCTTTGCCACCCCCGCCGCCCGGGCCGCCAACAACGACGAGATCAACGGGATCGTCGCCGACTGGGCTTCCGGCCTCGACGCCGCCGAGGTCGAGCGGCGCTGCGTGGCCCACGACGTGCCGGTCGGGACCGCCTATGACGTGGCGGACCTCGCCGCCGACGAGCACGTGCTGGCCCGGGGCGACCTCCAGCACGTCGACGACCCCGTCATCGGGCGGGTCCTCCAGCAGGCGGCGTACCCGCGCCTGGCCGGCTCCGTGCCCGAGGTGCCGACCGGTGCGCCCCAACTCGGCGAGCACACCGACGAGGTGCTCGGCGAACTGCTGGGATTCGACGGGGCCGAGTTGGCCGAACTTCGCCGGACAGGGGTGATCTGAGCCCCGGCCCGGGGGACCGCGGTCAGAGGTTGCCGACCTCGTGCTCGAGCCGCTCCTCGACCTTGCGACGCGCCTCCTCGATCCTCGTGGGGAGGTGCGCCGTCGGGAACAAGCCAGCCGACGGCTCGTAGCCCTTGACCACCTGCTTGGCGATCGTGTCCTTGTGGACCTCGGTGGGCCCGTCGGCGATGCCCATGATCGGGGCCATCGTCCACATGCCCAGCAGGGGCATCTCGTTCGACACGCCGAGCGACCCGTGGGCGTGCATCGCCCGGTAGACGACGTCGATGAGGAGCTTCGGCGTCGCCACCTTCACACCGGCGATGTGCTGGCGGATGCGGGCGTAGTCGCCGACCGAGTCGATGAGCCAGGCGCAGTGCAGGACTTGGAGCCGGAACTGCTGGATCTGGATCCAGGAGTCGGCGATCCAGTGCCGGATCGACTGCTTCTCGGCGAGGAGCGAGCCCTTCGTCTCGCGTGAGAGCACCCGCTCGCACATCATGTCGAGGGCCCGTTGGGCGACGCCGACGGAGCGCATGCCGTGGTGGATGCGGCCGCCGCCGAGTCGGGTCTGGGCGATGGCGAAGCCCGATCCCTCCTCGCCCAGGAGGTTCTCGGCGGGTACCCGGACGTCGGTGAATCGCAGGTAGGCGTGGTCGCCCTCGCCGATGGGCTCCCCGCCGATGCCGACGTTGGACACCACCTCGAGGCCTTCCGCGTCGGCGGGCACGAGGATCATCGACGAGCCCCGGTGGACCGCCACGTCCGGGTCGGTGATGACCATGACGATCAGGAACGAGGCGTACCGGTAGTTCGAGGCGAACCACTTCTCACCGTTGACGACCCACTCCCCGCCGTCACGGAGCGCCCGGCAGGTGAACACGCCGGGGTCGGAGCCGCCCTGGGGCTCGGTCATGGCATAGGTCGACGAGATCTGGCCATCGAGCAGCGGCCCCAGGTAGTGGGCCTTCTGCTCTTCGGTCCCGTAGTGGGCCAGGATCTCGGCGTTGCCTGAGTCGGGCGCCTGGCAGCCGAACACCGACGGTGCGAACGGGGAGCGTCCGAGGATCTCGTTCATGAGGGCCAACCTGACCTGGCCGAACCCGTGGCCTCCGAGTTCCGGCCCGAGGTGGCAGGCCCAGAGGTCCCGGTCCCTGACCTGCTGCTGCAGGGGAGCGATCAGCGCCCGGGCTGTCTCGTTGGACTTGTCGAAGGGTGAGACCTCGCCGCGGAAGTAGAGGTCGAGGGGCTCGACCTCCTCGCGCACGAACCCGTCGATCCAGTCCAGTTTCTCCTGGAACTCCGGCTCCACCTCGAAGTCGATCGGCATCGCTGGCTGCTCCTCTCAGGTGCGGCGGTTCAGAGCCTCGTGGACCGTGCCAGGTCGGCGGCCCGTGCCGCCATGTCCAGGACGATCGGACCGAAGGACTCCATCTTCTCGTTGTCGGCACCGCCGGCGACGTATCGGGCGTAGCCGCCCTCGAGCACGATCGCCATCTTGAAGCGGGCCAGTACGACGTAGTAGTCGATCTCGTCGACACGCCGCCCCGACACGGTGGCATAGCGCTCCAGCAGTTCGTCCCGGTCCGGCATGCCGGTCAGGTCGACGTAGCCGCCGGATCGCGGCTCGTCGTCGGCGGTCGGCCAACCCATGACGACCCAGGCCAGGTCCAGTAGCGGATCTCCGACCGTCCCCATCTCCCAATCCACGATCGCCGCCATCCGGGCCGGGCCGCCGTGGTGGAACATCACGTTGGCGAACTGGTAGTCGCCGTGCATGATCCCCGGCTCGTAGACCTCCGGGGCCCGCCCGCGCAGCCAGTCGGCGGCGACGTCCAGTCCGGGGATCTCCCGGAAGCGGAACCGCTCGAGGTGGGCGAACCAGCGGTCGACCTGGCGCTCGTGGAAGCCGTCGGGCCGGCCCAGCCCCTCGAGGCCCACGGCCCGCCAGTCCACCCGGGAGAGGCGGGCGATGGCATCGACCAGTTCGAGGGCGAGGCCCCTGCGGGCGCCGAGGTCGGAGAAGAACGGCTCCGGCCACTCGGGCTCGCTGATCGGCGACCAGCCGTCGACGAACGACATCAGGTAGAAGTTGGCTCCGATCACGTCGGGGTCGTCGCAGCAGGCGACGGCACGGGCATGGGGGACGTCCGTGTCGGCCAGTGCCTCGATGATCCGGTACTCGCGCAGCATCGTTTCGTTGCGGCCGTCGGGGACCCGGGCCGGTGGTCGCCGGAGGGCCCAGCGCTCCCCGCCACGCGTCACCTCGAACAACTCGTTGGAGGCTCCGCCGGTCACGAACCGGCTGTGGACGGGCTCGCCCCCGCCGGGGAGCCCCTGCCCGTCGAGCCAGGCTCCGAGACGGCCGGGATCGACGAGTTGTCGGGTCCGCTCGGCGTATGCGTCTGACATTGGCAGGCCCTACCCGTCGCCGGCAACGGCGGCCCCACCGAGGAGTGGCCGTGGCTCGTCGGCCACGAGGACGAGGTCCCGCCACCTGTGCGAACCAGCGGTTGTCGTGACGCTCAGCACCATGCCCGCCTCGAGGGTGCCGACCACCGGGCGTTCGGCGCCCAATCCGGCACCTCGGACCTCGAAGGTCGCCCCGTTGTCGGATCCGGGTGCCACGGTTCCGGGGCGACACGCGGCCAGGGCCCGCCGGTGGACGTCGGCGGTGCCCTCCGGGTCGCCACCGAGCGTGCGGCCGATGCCGCCCTCGTAGCCTTCGACGAGGACACCCAGGTCGATCACGGTCGACCCGTCAGTCGTGCGGACCAGCGGCTCGTCGACCGGCTTACTGCTGCCGGCCCGGGCCATGGCGTCGACCGCAACGGCGGCGGCGGTGTCGTCGGTAGCCGGAAGCGCCGCCTCCACGGCATCGAGGCCTGCGGCGGCGACCCTGCAGGCCGCTTGCATCAGGTCCACCTCGGCGGCGAACTTGGTGCGGCGGGCATCGGCCAGCAGTTCGTCGACGACGACGAGCTCTGCACCGGGGGCGAGCCTTTCGACCGCACGCAGGAACCCTGCCGTCATGCCGTCGACGCCGAGGCGCCGGGCATCGGACAGCCCGGGGATGGCGGTCAGGGCGGCGCCCATCACCTCGGGGCTCCAGGTGATCCCGAACAGGTGCTCGAACGGCACGTCGTCGGGCACGCCCTCGTCCCAGGTGGAGAGGAGGTGGGTGGCGCCGGTCCGACGCACGACGATGCAGGTGGGTGCGTGTGGTCGTGTTCCGGCGGTCCAGAGGCGCTGGTGGCCGGAGGAGTAGATGACGTTGGCCTGCTCGCCGAGGACCAGGACGTCGAGTTCGGCACCGGCCATCGTCGACAGAACCCGGTCGCGCCGCTCGACGTGCAGGGGGGTGCTCATCGGACCACGAACGGGTCGTACGGGTGCCCGCCGCCCAGCGCCCGCCAGCCGTCGTCGGTCACGGCGACGACCTCCTCGGCGCGGTAGCCGCCCACGCCGTCCACCCAGATCACGGGCTCGAGCACGACGACCATGCCGGGGGCCAGCACGAAGGCGTCGTCGAACGCCTCACCCAGGTCGGTGCCGATGAGCGGCATCTCGGCGCTCTCGATCCCGATGCCGTGCGCCAGGTAGAAGTGCGGCAGCCAGGGCCGTTCACCACCGTTGGCGGCGGTTGCCGCACGGCACAGGTCGCCACTGGTGGCGCCCGGACGGAGTGCGTCCAGTGAGGCGTCGATGACCGCCCGCCAGCGGTCGAAGAGTTCCTGTTCCGCTTCGCTGGGGCCTCGCCCGCAGATCCACGTTCGGCCGAAGTCCGAGGCGTAGCCGTTGACGGTGATCCCCGAGTCCACCCAGACGAGGTCGCCCTCCCGGTAGGTGGGGTCGCCAAGGCCGGTCGGGAACGCCACGTCGCCGGTGGTCGTCCGCGGCCCGTCGGCGATGGCACGGGGCATGGGCTGGAAGATGGGATCGATCATCGAAACGGTGATGCCGAGTTCACGGGTCCGACGCAGGAACGTGGCCGCCAGGTCGGACCGGTGGGTGCCGGGGGCCAGTTCGGCTCCAACGTCGAGCATGGCTACCTCGTTGATCCTCTGGGCGGCCGAGATGCAGGCCAACTCGTCGGCGGTCTTGCAGATCGTGGCGGCTCCCAGGATCGGGCGGGCGTCGGCGCATCCGGTAAGAGGAGGCTTACCGGAGCGCAGCATCGGCCCGGTCCAGCCGTCGACCGCGACCTGCCCCGGGGAGAGGTCGCCGAGCACCTCGTCGAGGACGGAAGCCAGTGCCCGGGCACCTTCGTCGTGGTCGGGCGTCGATCCCGGGTGGGCGACCACGTCCAGCCCATCGGGTTCCCCGCCGACGAGGTGGGGGCGATCCTCGTCGGCCCGGACGACTGCCACGGGCCGTCGAAAATTTGCAACNGAGCCGTCGGCGGCAGGAACCCGGTGACCCGTGGCGTAGCCGACGTTCGGCGCATGCGTCAGCACGAGGGCCGCGATGCCCTGTGCGGCCATCGTGTCGCGGAGCCGCTGGAGCCGTTCTGCACGCAGNCGCCCGACGTCGATGCCGTGGGAGTCGGTGCCGGCTGCCGGTGCCATCTCAGAAGGGGACGACCGTCGGGCCCACCCTCGGTCCNGGGGTGAATCCGGCGGGCATGGACACGACGCCGGTCATGAGGGCGTTGCCGGGGTACGGCCGNAAGGCATCGAGGTCGAGGTCGTAGTCGGGCAGCCGTTCCAGGACGTCGGCGAGCATCACCTCGGCCTCGACCCGTGCGACGTGCGAGCCGATGCAGCGGTGGCCCCCCAGGCCGAAGGCGAGGTGACGGTTGGGCTCNCGGTCGACCACGACCTCGTCAGGTCGTTCGAAGACGCCCTCGTCCCGGTTGGCCGCCACCCAGGCGATCATCACCACGTCGCCGCGCCGGATGCTGTGCCCACCCAACTCGACGTCGCACGTTGCGGTGCGCGTGAGGGTCTCGCTCGGGCTGTAGAAGCGCAGGAACTCCTCGATGGCGGTCGGAAGGACCTCCGGNTGGGTGATGAGGTGCCGGCGGTCCTCGGGGTGTGTGCCGAGGTGGTGCAGCGCCCAGGAGACCAGGGAGGTCGTCGTGTCGAGGCCGCCGGCAACCAGGTTCCACATGATGTCGAGGATCTGGACGTCGTCGAGCGGCTCGCCGAGGACGTGCCCGGTGACCAGTGCGGTGGTGATGTCGTCGGCCGGGTTCGAGCGGCGGTGGTGGGCGAACGCCAGGAGCTCGTCGGCCATCTCCTGGCGGCGCCCCACCGCCTCGCGGAACTCGGCCCTGTCCGGCTCGTAGGCCACCGTCGCATGGAAGAAGTCGGAGTAGTGGCGCCAGTTGGCGCTCGGCAGGCCCATCATCTCGAGGGTGAGGACCCCCGGGACCGGGGTGGCGTAGTCGAGGACCAGGTCGCAGGTGCCGGACTCGACGACCTGGTCGAGGAACCACGTGGAGACCTCGGTCATCCGCGGTCGCAGCGCCGCAACGCGTGCCGGCGTGAAGAACGGGTTGAGGAGTCGGCGTACGTCGGCGTGCTCCGGTCCGTCGATCTCGGACACGCCCTGGCGTGGCGCTCCCCCCACACGTGGGATTCCACAGATCCCGTGGAAGACGAAGCCGTCCTCGGGGTCGGGTTCCGGCTCGTAGCGATGG
Organism: Acidimicrobiaceae bacterium; assembly: GCA_002699725.1. Taxonomy (GTDB): domain Bacteria; phylum Actinomycetota; class Acidimicrobiia; order Acidimicrobiales; family MedAcidi-G1; genus S20-B6. The sequence continues at coordinate 25,526 of PACE01000009.1, read as the reverse complement.
GCGAAGGTCTCGTTGTCCCGGGCCACCGTCGCTACCGACTCGTGGTCGGTCACGAGCCAGAAGCCCCCGTAGTGCTCGTTGAAGGCGACCGGGCACTGCTGTCGGATCTCCGCGTAGCGGTCGTGGCGCGACGCGAGGAACCCGGGGTCGTGGTGGTCGACGTCGATCCGGGCGTCGGGATCCACGGGCGGATCACCCACGATCAGTTGTGAAGAGGATGGCGCCACCGGGATGTCCGCCACCCGAGCTCGTCACCGCCACCTCGACGCCCGCCACCTGTCGCTGGCCGGCATCGCCNCGGAGCTGTACGACCGCCTCGTGGACGAAGCCGTAGCCGTGCGTCCGCCCGGCCGAGAGCTGTCCGCCGTGGGTGTTGAGGGGGAGGGTCCCGCCGATCGAGATCCGNTCGCCGCCCTCGACGAAGGCGCCGCCTTCGCCCCGGTCGCAGAAGCCGAGCGCCTCGAGCCAACTGAGGCAGTTGAAGCTGAAGCCGTCGTACAGGCAGGCCAGGTCGACGTCGTCGGGCGTGAGGTCGGTGCGGCTCCATAGGTGCTGGGCGGGCCCCCACACCAGTTGCTCGTGGAGGAGGGTGCCCTGGTCCCACGGGATGCGCTCGCGCAACTGGGTGCCGACGGCAGCCACGCGGACCGGNGGACGGGCGAGGTCGCGGGCGGCGTCGAGTGCCGACACCACGACGGCGACCGAGCCGTCGCAGGGGACGTCGCAGTCGTACAGGCCGAAGGGCGTGGTGATCATCCGTGTGTCGAGGTAGTCCTCGATCGTCATCGGGTCCCGGTAGATGGCGGCGGGGTTCAGGCCGGCGTGGCTCCGTTGCGTGACCGGGATCCAACCGAGCTGCTCCCGGGTCGTGCCGTAGCGGTGGAAGTGGTGGCTGGCGTTGACGGCGATCCAGTTGGCGGCCGACATGGCCCCATAGGGGAGCCTCCACTGCATCTCGCCGCCCATGCGCGGGGCGGACGGCACCCCGGAGCCCCGGCGGTTGCCCCGCAGCGCCGACGTGGACTCCCACACCGTCCGGAAGCAGAGGACGTGTCGGCAGAGGCCGGCGGCCACGGCGAGCATTGCGTTGACGATGGAGCCGTTCTGGCCGGAAGTCTCGAGGCCACCGCTGAACCAGGTGGGGTGGATGCGCAGGGCCTCCTCGACTGCGTGGATTCCGCCTTCCGAGAACCCACCGCCCCCGCCCATCCCNCCGGGGTAGGTGGACAGGCCGTCGATGTCGTCGAGGGTCAGGCCGGCGTCGGCGACCGCTGCCCGACAGGCATCGACGGCCAACGAGAGCGGATCCCGGTTGAGACGGCGACCCACCTCGGACATGGCGATCCCCGTGATGGCGACGGAGTCCTCGAAGTGCTNTGCACTCGGCATCGGTCGCACCGGTGCGGGTTCCGGTTCCGGCCACTCGGCGCGTTCGACAACCGGTTCGCCGGTGGGTGCGAAGAGGGGCAGCCACACGTCGTCGTGTTGTTCGAACCGGACCTCGACGGGGAGCCCGATCCCCACCGACTCGGGATCGGCCTCGACGATCAGGGAGGTGATGCGGACCAGGGGGTCCTCGTCGAGGGCGACGACGACGATGGCGTACGGCGGTTCGAGGTCCGGGAGCCACTGCTGGTGGTTGACGGTGACGCCGACGACGGTCCCCCGCCCGGACAGGTCGCGAACCTCGAGGCCCTCCGCACACTGTGGACAGGCGGGCAGCGGCGGGTGTACTCCCAGGTCGCAAGGCGCACACCACTGGATCCGGAGCACCCCGTCGGCGCCCGCCTTCCAGTAGTGCTCGTTCTCCGGGGTGAGTTCCGGAAGCGGCCGCATGNCACCGAGCGTAGGGGGCGTTGCCGGTCCGAGCAGAAGGCGGGCCCGATTGCCGACGTCCGGGTCGGCGAAGGGGCGGTNGGGTGCATAATGTCGCGTGCACCCGGGACGGGCGGCCCTGTCGTCAGACGGCGCCGCCCCCGAAGCCGTAAGACGGGGCATCCAGGGATACCGAGGGAGAGGGACAGCGATGGCGAGCGAGGTACGGGCGGCGATAGTCCAGACCGCATGGACCGGCGACAAGGAATCGATGATCGACCTGCACGAGAAGTACCTGCGCGAGGCAGCCGAGGCCGGCGCCCGGGTGATGTGCTTCCAGGAGCTCTTCTACGGGCCCTACTTCTGCCAGGTCCAGGACGCCGAGTTCTACAGTTACGCCGAGGCCATCCCCGATGGCCCGACGACGAAGCGCTTCCAGGAACTGGCCGCCGAGCTCGGCATGGTCCTCGTCCTGCCCATGTACGAAAAGGAGCAGGAGGGCTACCTCTACAACACGGCTGCCGTCATCGATGCTGACGGCACCTACCTCGGCAAGTACCGCAAGACCCACATCCCACAGGTCAAGGGCTTCTGGGAGAAGTTCTACTTCCGGCCCGGCAACCTCGGGTACCCGGTCTTCGAGACCGCCGTCGGCCGGGTCGGCGTCTACATCTGCTACGACCGCCACTTCCCGGAGGGCTGGCGGGCGCTCGGCATCAACGGGGCCCAGATCGTGTTCAACCCGTCGGCCACCAGCCGCGGCCTCTCGTCCTACCTCTGGCAACTCGAACAGCCGGCCTCGGCCGTCGCCAACATGTACTACATCGGAGCCATCAACCGGGTCGGCATCGAGGACCTCGGCGACAACGACTTCTACGGCACCACCTACTTCGTCGACCCCCGCGGGCAGTACGTGGGCGACGTCTGCTCCGACAAGGACCCCGAGTTGATCGTCCGTGACCTCGACCTGGACCGGATCGACGAGGTCCGCGACCAGTGGGCCTTCTACCGGGATCGCCGCCCCGACCTGTACGACGATCTCGTTGCCCCGTGACCCCCCGAGAAACCTGACCCATGCCTACGAACGCAGAGCTCCTCGAGCGGCACCGGGCGGTGCTGCCGTCCTGGCTGGCGCAGTACTACGACCCTCCCATCTCGTTCGACCGGGGCGAGGGTCGCCACGTCTACGACGTCGAGGGCAACCGCTACCTCGACTTCTTCGGCGGCATCCTGACCACCAGCCTCGGGTACAACATCCCCGAGGTCACCGAGGCCGTAAGGGAGCAGGCCGCCAAGGTCCTGCACTCGTCCACGCTCTACCTCTCGGAGCCGATGATCGAGCTGGCCGAGTTGATCTGCGGGCTGTCGGGCATTCCCGACGCCAAGGTGTTCTTCACGACCTCGGGCACCGAGGCCAACGACGCCGCCCTGCTGCTCGCCACCTCGGCCCGACGCTCGAACCAGATCCTGGCACTGCGCAACAGCTACCACGGCCGGTCGTTCACGACCATCGCCATCACCGCCCAGCGGGCCTGGTCGCCGACCAGCGTCAGCGGCCTCTCGGTCAACTACGTGCACGGCGGCTACCGCCTCCGCAGCCCGTTCCGCGACTTCGACGACGACGCCTTCACCGACGCCTGTGTCGCCGACCTCGAGCAGGTCTTCGACATGATGACCTCGGGCGACGTGGCCGCCATGATCGCCGAGCCCATCCAGGGCGTGGGCGGCTTCGCCACCCCGCCAGACGGCTTCTTCGGTGCCATGAAGAAGGAGCTCGACAACCGTGGCGTCCTGTTCATCAGCGACGAGGTCCAGACCGGCTGGGGCCGGACCGGCGACCACTTCTGGGGCTACCAGGCACACGGCATCACGCCTGACCTCATGACCTTCGCCAAGGGGGTCGGCAACGGCCTCGCCCTCGGNGGCGTGATCGCATCGGCCGAACTGCTCGATTCGCTGCCGGGGAACTCCATCTCCACGTTCGGCGGGAACCCGCTGAGCAGCGTGGGTGCGTTGGCCACGATCCGGTACATGCTCGACCACGACCTCCAGGGCAACGCCAAGCGGATGGGCGATCGCCTGGTGGCGAGACTGCAGCCCGCCGTCGACGCCTCCTCCACTGTCGTCGAACTGCGCGGACGCGGTCTGATGCAGGCGATCGAGACCGTGCAGCCCGGCGGCATCGTGCCGAACTCGGATGTCGCCGCACGAATCATGGAAGAGGCGCGTGCGGCAGGCCTCCTGATCGGCAAGGGTGGGCTCTATGGCAACGTGCTCCGGATCGCGCCGCCGCTGACCGTGACCGAGGACGAGATCGACCAGGCCGCCGAGGTCCTGGTCGGCATCATCGAACGGCTCGACTGAGGTCGAGCAGCAGTCCGACCGTTGCCGGCGCACGCCGCCGGACCGGGAACCACAAAAGAGACAGGGAAGCGAGGGGCGCCATGACGACGCTGATCCAGAACGGGACCGTGGTCACCACCACGGGCCGCCACGAGGCCGACGTGCTCATCGACGGCACCACGATTGCCGCCGTGCTCCAACCCGGCTCCGATGCCGCCGTCTCAGCGGCCGACGGCGCCGACCGGGTCATCGACGCCACGGGCAAGTACGTCGTACCGGGGGGCATCGACTGCCACACCCACATGGAACTGCCGTTCGGGGGCACGTTCGCGTCCGACACCTTCGAGATCGGCACGCGGGCGGCAGCGTGGGGCGGCACCACGACGATCATCGACTTCGCCGTCCAGCGGGTCGGNGAGAACGTGCGTGAGAGCCTCGACACCTGGTTCGCCAAGTCCGAGGGCGAGTGCGCCATCGACTACGCCTTCCACATGATCCTGGGCGACGTCGACGACGCTGCCCTCAAGGAGATGGACAGCCTCGTCGCCGAGGGAATCACCAGCTTCAAGCTGTTCATGGCCTACCCGGGCGTCTTCTACAGCGACGACGCCCAGATCTTCCGGGCCATGCAGGTCGCCGCCGAGAACGGCGCCATGATCTGCATGCACGCCGAGAACGGCATCGCCATCGACGTGCTCGGCGAGCAGGCTGCCGCCCGGGGACAGACCGGCCCGATCTTCCACGGAATCACGCGACACCCGCGCTTCGAGGGCGAGGCCACCAACCGGGCGATCCAGTTGGCGTTGGTCGCCGGGGCGCCCGTCTACTTCGTTCACCTCTCGGCCAGCGAGGCCCTCGAACGCGTNGCCGAGGCCCGCGACCAGGGCCACAACGTCTTCGCCGAGACCTGCCCCCAGTACCTGTACCTCAACCTCGAGGACCACCTGGGAGCCCCCGGCTTCGCCGGCGCCGGCTACGTCTGCTCACCGCCACTGCGCACCAAGCACGAGCACCACCACGCCGATCTCTGGCAGGGCCTGCGCACCAACGACCTGGCCATCGTGTCCACCGATCACTGCCCGTTCTGCATGAAGGAGCAGAAGGAACTCGGCCGCGACGACTTCCGGGCCATCCCGAATGGAATCGGCAGTGTCGAACACCGCATGGACCTCATCTACCAGGGCGTCGTGATGGGCGAGCTCACCCTGGAGCGCTGGGTCGAGACCTGTTCGACGACGCCGGCCCGCATGTTCGGCCTCTATCCGCAGAAGGGCGTGATCGCCCCGGGTGCCGACGCCGACATCGTCCTCTACGACCCCAACGGCACGACCGAGATCTCGGTCGACACCCACCACATGAGCATGGACTACTCCGCCTACGAGGGCATCCGGATCGATGGCAAGGTCGACACCGTGCTCTCCAAGGGCAAGGTGCTCATCGAGGACGACGCCTACCACGGCACGAAGGGCGACGGCGCCTACCTGCGCCGGGGCCTGTCGAGCTACCTGAACTGACCAGGCCTTCCCGACCGGAGTGCACATGCAGCAGATCCACCACCTCATCGACGGCGAGGACGTCACCACGACGTCCGGCCGGTCGGGTCCGGTGTCGAACCCGGCCACGGGTGGCCAGACCGGCGAGGTCGGCTTCGCCTCCGTCGAGGAGGTCGACCGTGCGGTCGCCTCTGCCCGGGCGGCGTTCGACGAATGGCGCAACGTGTCGATCGCCCGACGCACCAAGCTCCTCCACGAATTCCGCAGCCTGGTCGTCGCCAACGCCGATGAGATCGCCGCGAGGCTCACCGCCGAACACGGCAAGGTGGGTGACGATGCCCGGGGCGAGGTCGCCCGCGGCATCGAGAACATCGAATTCGCCTGTGGACTGGCCGATGCCCTGAAGGGCACCTACAGCGAGCAGGCGTCGACCGGCGTCGACGTCTACACGGTGCGCCAGCCGCTCGGCGTGTGCGCCGGCATCACGCCGTTCAACTTTCCGGTCATGGTGCCGCTCTGGATGTTCCCCAACGCCGTGGCGTGCGGCAACACCTTCATCCTGAAGCCCTCAGAGCGCGACCCGTCGGCGCCCAGATTCGTTGTCGAGTTGGCGCAGGAGGCCGGCTTCCCACCCGGCGTCGTCAACCTGGTCAACGGCGACAAGGTGGCGGTCGACCGGCTTCTCGAGCATCCGGACGTGGCCGCCGTCAGTTTCGTGGGCTCGACGCCCATCGCCCGCTACGTGTACTCGACCGGGACGGCACACGGAAAGCGCGTCCAGGCCCTCGGCGGCGCCAAGAATCACATGATCGTGCTGCCCGACGCCGACCTGGACCTGGCTGCCGATGCCGCAGTGTCGGCCGCCTATGGCTCGGCCGGGGAGCGGTGCATGGCGATCTCGGTGGTCGTAGCCGTCGGTGACATCGCCGACGACCTCGTCGAACGGATCCGGGTCCGCATGGACAAACTCGTGATCGGACCCGGCGACGACCCGACGTCCGAGATGGGACCGCTCATCACCCGTGAGCACCGCGACCGGGTCGCCGGCTATATCGGCAGTGGCGCCGACGAGGGGGCCACAGTCGTCGTCGACGGACGCGAACAGGTCTTCGACGGCGACGGACACTTCCTCGGGGTGTCGCTGCTCGACGACGTCACCACCGACATGCAGGTGTACCGCGACGAGATCTTCGGACCGGTCCTGTCCGTGGTTCGCAGGGACAACTACCACGAGGCCGTCCAGATGATCGCCGACAACCCATACGGCAACGGCGCCGCCATCTTCACCCGCGACGGTGGGGCGGCCCGCCGGTTCCAGCAGGACGCAGAGGCCGGCATGGTCGGCATCAACGTGCCGATCCCTGTGCCGGTCGGGTACCACTCGTTCGGTGGCTGGAATGACTCGCTATTCGGCGACACCACCATGTACGGCCCCGAGGGGTTGCGGTTCTACACCCGGCCCAAGGTGGTCACCAGCCGGTGGCCCGACCCGTCGACCAGCAGCGTCGACCTCGGATTTCCACAGAACGACTGACCACGTCGACGACGGGTCACACGCAGAGAAAGCGAGGGGGATGGACTTCGGAGTGGTTCTTCAGACCGATCCGCCGGCGAGGCGGGTCGTGGGCTTCGCCCGGAAGGCCGAGGCGTTGGGCTTCACCCACGCGTACACGTTCGACAGCCACGTGCTCTGGCAGGAGCCGTACGTGATCCACTCGGCGATGCTGGCGGCCACCAGCACCCTGACGGTCGGACCGATGGTGACGAACCCGGGCACCCGGGACTGGACCGTCACCGCATCGGTCTTCGCCACCCTCAACGAGATGTACGGCGAACGCACGGTGTGCGGCATCGGGCGCGGCGACTCGGCCATGCGGGTGATCGGCTATCCGTCGTGCAACCTGGCCACCCTCGAAGAGGCGATGGACGTCATCAAGGGCCTCGCCGAGGGAGGCGAGGTCGACTACAACGGGACCCGCCAGACCTTCCCGTGGTGCGACGGTGGTTCCCTCCCGATGTGGATGGCCGCCTACGGGCCGAAGGCGCTGGCTCTCTGCGGCCGCAAGGCTGACGGCTTCATCCTCCAACTGGCGGACCCGCAGATTGCGGCGTGGACGATCGGAGCCGTGCGTCGCGCCGCCGAGGAGGCCGGACGCGATCCAGATTCGATCACGATCTGTGTCGTGGCGCCGGCCTACGTCGGCGACGACATCGCCCACCAGCGCGACCAGGTCCGATGGTTCGGCGGCATGGTCGGCAACCACGTCGCCGACCTGGTCGGCCGCTACGGCACCGACGGAACGGCCGTCCCCCAGGCGCTCACCGACTACATCGAGGGCCGTAAGGGCTACGACTACAGCGAGCACGGTCGCGCCGGGGCCGAGCACACCGAGTTCGTGCCCGACGAGATCATCGACCGCTTCTGCATCCTCGGCGACGAGGCGGCGCACATCGCCCGACTCGAGGAACTCCGGGGCCTCGGGGTCGACCAGTTCGCCATCTACCTGATGCACGACCAGCAGGACGAGACGCTCGACGCCTACGGCCGACACGTCATGCCCGCGCTCTCCGGCAACTGAAGGAAACTCCGACCCGTTCTCCCACCGCCCGTTCCGAAACCGAACCGAGAGGACAGGATGAGTTTGCTGTTCACAACCCGCAAGATCAGCGTGACCATCGTGGAGACCCACCACGAGTTCGGACCACCTCCAGACAGCCCTTCCCGGAAGGGGGCGGTCGCGGCGGTCGTGGACAACCCCTTCGTCGGGGGATACGTGGCGGACCTGAGCCCAGCGACCGATGAGTTGCGTGCGCTGGGACTGAAACTCGGAGAGTTGCTCATCGGCCACCTCGGTGGGGACCCTGATGCAATCGATGGCTACGGCAAGGGGGCGATTGTCGGTGCAGCGGGTGAGATCGAACACGGCGCCATGTGGCACATCCCCGGCGGTGGTGGGATGCGGGCCGCCCTCGGCAAGGGTGAGGCCATCGTCGCCTCCACCAAGAAGGTCGGACCGCTCGGTGCGAGGATCGACATCCCCCTGACCCACCTCGAATGGTCCTATGTCGGTAGCCATTACGACGCCATCGAGGTGGGGGTTCCCGACGCACCACGCCCGGATGAGTTGGTGCTCATCCTGGCCATGGCGATCGGTGGACGGGTCAACGCCCGACTGGTCGGCGGCTTCGGCCTCGATGATCGTGGCCAACCCGGTGTCCCGGCATGAGGATCGGATGCCTGGGCCTCGGGCGCATGGGTTGGCAAATCGCAGCGCACCTGGCAGGTCACGATGACCTGCATGACCTTGTGGTCTTCGACGTCGTCGAAGGCCACGGGTCTCGGTGGGTCGCCGAGCACGGGGGCAGGGCGGCCGATTCAGTGGCGGCAGCGGTCGCCGACGCAGAGTTCGTCATCACCTCGCTGCCCTCGGATCGCGAGTTGCAGGTCGTGGCCGACGAACTGGTCCCCGTGATCTCAGGTGGGGCGATCTGGGTCGATCACTCGACTACGTCTGCACGAATCGCCCGAGAAGTCGGCGACCGCATGTCGGCAGTCGACGCACACTTCCTGGATGCACCGGTCTCCGGAGGTGTCGACGGGGCGCGGAAGGGATCTCTCACAGTGATGGCTGGAGGCGATGAGGACGCATTCTCAAGAGCCGTACCGGTCATGGAGATGTACGCAGCGCGAGTTCGACGTATGGGTGACACGGGTGCGGGCCAACTGACCAAGATGACGAACCAGATCTGTGTCGTCGGGCTCTGCCAGGCGCTTGCCGAAGGACTCGACTTCGCCTCCCGGGCCGGGCTCGATGTCGAAGACGTGGTTCAGGCCATGTTGCAGGGGTCTTCGACGTCCTGGCAGATGGAGAATCGAGCCGACAAGATGTCGGCAGGCGACTATGACTTCGGGTTCTCCACCACCCTCATGCGCAAGGACATCGGGCTCGTTCTCGACGAGGCCTCGGCAATGAGCATCTCCCTTCCCGTCACGGCACTCGTCGGCCAGTTCCTGGCAGACGTCGACGCAATGGGTGGAGCCGATTGGGACTGGTGCAGCCTGATGGAGAGGCAGCGCCGGTTCGGCCCCGGCTTTCCATCGCCGGGCGAAGCCGACGATCGGTGAGACGATGAACGGCGGACGGGCCTTGCGAATGCTTGCGACAGCGTTTGCTGCGGTCGTACTTGTCGTCCTGCTCTGGGAGGGCTACAAGTGGCTCGGCCAGCAGACGGACGACCTGGTGCCTGGAACGGGTATCGAGTTCCTGGTCTCCACCGACGACCTGACGATGCCGCACGCCAAGGACATCCTCGGCGAGCTCGTGTCCGACGTCCGCGATGGGCGCAGCACGCTGCCCATGTCGCTCTACCTCCTGAAGAAGGCCTGGTTCACGCTGCAGGAGGCGGCGATCGGTTTCTTCCTCGGCCTGGTCGTCGGCCTGTCGCTGGCGGTGCTCATGCTCCGCTGGCGGGTCGTCGAGCGCGGGCTGCTGCCCTGGATCAACGTCTCGCAGACCGTGCCGTTGATCGCCCTGGCGCCGATCGTCGTCACCTGGGGACGCCTGAACGACCTGCCGGACCTGTTCAGCATCTCGCTCATCGCCGCCTACCTGACCTTCTTTCCGGTCGCCGTGAGCGCCCTGCGTGGACTGCAGTCTCCGAATGCCGCCGATGTGGAGTTGATGCACAGCTATGCGGCGTCCTGGCGGACGACGCTGTTCAAGCTGCGGCTTCCGGCGGCCCGGGCGTTCCTGTTCCCTGCCCTCAAGATCGCCGCCACCCTCAGCGTGGTCGGGGCGATCGTCGGTGAGATCTCCATCGGAACCAAGACCGGCCTCGGGAGGGCGATCCTCGANTTCGCCCTGCGCTACGCGGTGTTCCCTGAGCGCCTCTACGCNTCGGTCATCGGTGCGGCGGTCCTGGGCCTCTCGGTCTTCGGCCTCGTCAGCCTGGTCGAGCGGATGTTCGCCGGCCGAGGCAATGAGGTCGCGGCATGAGCGAGGCCGCCGTCGAGGTCACGGGCGTCGAGAAGGTGTTCGGCAGGGGNAGCGCGGAGGAGGTCACNGCCCTGTCCGGCGTCGACCTCACCGTCCAGCCCGGNGAGTTCGTCACGCTGATCGGCTCGTCGGGGNGTGGCAAGTCNACCTTCCTGAGGCTCATCGGCNACCTGCTCGAACCGACGGCCGGATNGGTCACGGTCTTCGGCAAGTCGGCCNACCAGGCNCGGCTGGACCAGGACTACGGGATGGTCTTCCAGCACGCCGGACTCTTCGACTGGCGCAAGGTGGCCGGCAACATCGAACTNCCGCTCGAACTCAAGGGCTGGTCGAAGGCGGACCGGNCGGCCCGCTCACGGGAGATGCTCGACCTCGTCAAGCTGCCCGACTTCGGTGGTCACTACCCCCGCCAACTGTCCGGCGGCATGCAGCAGCGGGTCTCCATCGCCCGGGCGCTGTCGTTCGAGCCCCGCCTGCTCCTGATGGACGAGCCGTTCGGTGCCCTCGACGAGATGACCCGCGAGCACATGCAGGGTGAACTGCTGAGGATCTGGCGGGAGACCGGCACGACCGTCGTGTTCGTCACGCACTCCATCCCCGAGGCGGCGTTCCTCTCGAACCGCGTCGTCGTCCTGTCGCCCCGCCCGGGACGCATCCACTCGATCGTCGGGGTCGACCTCGGTGAACGCACCGAGGACACCCGTGAGGATCCGGACTTCTTCCAGGCGACGACGGAGATTCGCGAAGCCCTCCGGGCAGTGGAGGACGGATCGTGACCGTCGGTCGGCTGCGTGCCCTGGTGCCCCCTCTGGTCGCCGGTGCCCTGTTCCTCGGGGCCTGGGAGGGTGGCGTCCGTGGACTCGGGATCAGCAAGTTCCTGCTGCCCAGGCCGACGTCTATCTGGGCGCAACTCATCGACCAGTGGCCGACACTGCGTCACGCCGGCTGGGAGACCGGTCGCATCGCCGTCAGCGGACTCGTCGTCGGCATCGTCGCCGGCGTGCTGCTGGCATTTCTCACAACACGCTTCCGCACCGTCAACGAGGGCCTCACCCCACTGGCGGTGGCCGTCAATGCCACGCCCATCGTCGCCCTGGCACCCATCTTCAACGCCTGGTTCGGCATCACGGGAACGCTCAGCAACCAGGCGGTCGTGGTTGCCGTGGTGTTCTTCCCCGTCTTCATCAACACCGCCAAGGGCCTCACCGAGGTGCACCCCGATGAGATCGAGTTGATGCGCTCCTACGCTGCGGGCGAGTGGATGATCCTGCGCGAGGTCCGCATCCCCAACGCCCTGCCCTTCTTCGCCAACGCCCTGCGCCTGGTGGCGCCCCTGTCGGTGATCGCCGCCATCGTTGCCGAGTACTTCGGTGGCCCCCAGGATCGGATCGGCAACGTCATCACGTCCAATGCGGGATTCGCCCGCTACGACGCCGCCTGGGCCGCCATCGCCGTTGCGTCGGCGGTGGGCCTTGCACTCTTCGCTTCGGCATTGCTCGTCGAACGTGTAAGTATGCCTTGGCGCCTTGTAGGTGGGGATGGCGAGTCAGCAACCAAACCCTGAGGGGGACAACATGAAAGCACGACAATTCACCAGAGTGGCAGCCGCCGTGGTGGCGCTCACACTGCTTGCCGGAGCCTGTGGCTCCGAAGAGAGGATCGCCGCCACCGGCGACTGTGACACCGTCGACAGCGTCAGTCTGCAACTGCAGTGGTTTACCCAGGCCCAGTTCGCCGGCTACTACGCCGCCGCCGACAAGGGGATCTACGAGAAGTACTGCCTCGACGTGACCGTCCTCGAAGGCGGCGTCGACATCGCGCCGCAACAGCAGTTGGCCTCCGGTGCTGTCGACTTCGCCGTTTCATGGGTGCCCAAGGCCCTCGTTGTGCGTGAACAGGGCGCCAATGTCGTCAATGTCGCCCAGATCTTCCAAAGGTCCGGCACCCTGCAGGTGTCGTGGGCCGACTCGGGAATCAATACCCCGGGTGACCTGGCCGGAAAGGTCGTCGGGAACTGGGGCTGGGGCAACGAGTTCGAGCTCCTCGCCGGCGCCCGTAGCGCCGGCCTCGATCCGTCGACCGACTTCGAATTGGTACAGCAGAGCTTCGACATGATGGCGCTGCTCTCCCACGAGATCGACGCTTCGCAGGCGATGATCTACAACGAGTACGCCCAGGTGCTGGAAGCCGTGAACCCGGACACCGGCCAACGCTATGTGGCCTCCGACCTCTCGGTCATCGACTGGAACGACTTCGGCACGGCGATGCTCAATGACGCCATCTGGGCCGACGGCGGCCGCCTGGCCGACGCCGGCTACCAGGACCTGACCAGGCGCTTCGTCGCCGGCTCGCTCGAGGGCTGGGCGCACTGCCGGGACAACAGCTCCGAATGTGTTGACATCGTGCTCGCCAACGGCTCGACGTTGGGCGCCTCGCACCAAGCTTGGCAGATGAATGAGATCAACGGCCTGATCTGGCCGTCGCCGGACGGCGTCGGCAGGATGGACGCCAATCTGTGGAATCAGACCATCAACGTGGCCACCAGCGAGTCGATCCTGACGTCGGCACCGGACGCGGGGGCCTACACCACCGAGTACGTCGATGCGGCGCTCGCCTCGCTCAACGGCCGGGGCATGGACACGACCGGCCAGAACTGGCAGCGGGTCGAGGTCACCCTCAACCTGGGCGGCGAATAACTCCCGCTCCCCCCTCGGGGGCCCCTCGGGCATCGGGCGGTCCGGCGCACCTGCGCCGGACCGCCCGCACCGGGCCTCCGATGAACTTCGTGATCCGGTTGCTGCTCGTGGCAGCCGGGCAGGCCTGCTTCGGCCTCGGCATCGGCCTACTGTTCGTGGCCGACTTCGGCCTGGGCCCATGGGACGTCCTCCACGACGGCTTGTCCGGTCANNTTGGNCGTGCCCCGGGAACGGTGATCGTCGGGCTCGGTGCACTCCTGTTGGTCCTGCTGGTCCTGTTCCGACAGCCCATCGGACCGGCGACNGTCACCAACGTGGTGATCATCGGCAGCGCCGTGAACCTGGTNCTCGNGTCGTTCGACACGCCGTCGGCTCNCGCCCTNCGGCTGACNCTGGTGTTGGGCGCCCCCCTGCTCGTGGCCCTCGGTTCCATGGTCTACCTCGGAGCGGGAATCGGGGTGGGGCCGCGTGACGGCCTGATGACGGCGCTGGTCGACGTAGGGCTCACGACGAGGGCGGCCCGGACGCTCCTCGAGGTGGTGGTGCTGCTGGTCGGCCTCGCCCTCGGTGGTTCGGCGGGTGTCGGGACGGTCGTNTTCGCGCTCCTGGTGGGGCCGTCTCTCCAACGGCTCCAGCANCNGGTCTGGTCGGGCTGGGCCGAGCCCGCCGGCTGGGTTTTCCGCAGGGGCTGACACCGAGGCTTCGCTTTGTCGCGCGGCGCTGCCGGCGTCCTACAGTTCCGGTNGGGACAAGCGCCGTGTCCTGCCACGGCGCGGAAACCGTGGGGAAGCACATGGACAAGAACGACATGGTCCTGGTGAGCGTCGACGACCACCTCTGCGAGCCACCGGACATGTTCGACGAGCACCTGCCGTCGAAGTGGCGTGATGAGGCGCCGAAGGTCCTCCACACCGACGACGGCAACGACGTGTGGGCCTTCAACGGAGCGATCATCCCGAACGTGGGGCTCAACGCCGTCGCCGGCCGGCCGAAGGAGGAGTACGGCATCGAGCCGACCGCCTTCGACGAGATCCGTCCCGGCTGCTTCGACATCCACGAGCGGATCAAGGACATGGACGCCGGCGGNGTCCTCGGTTCGATGTGCTTCCCGTCGTTCCCTGGTTTCGCCGGGCGCCTCTTCGCCGCACACCCCGACAAGGCGTTCGCCGCCGACCTGATCCGCGCCTACAACGACTGGCACATCCACGAGTGGGCAGGGGCCTACCCGGGGCGGTTCATCCCGATGGCGCTGCCGATGATCTGGTCGGCAGAGGAGTGCGCCGCCGAGGTCCGCCGGGTCGCCGAGTTGGGCTGCCATTCCATGACATTCACCGAGAACCCGGTTCCGCTCGGGGAGCCCAGCTTCCACGACGAGTACTGGAATCCGCTCTGGGAGGCGCTGGTCGACTGCAACACCGTGTTGTCGATCCACCTCGGCTCCTCGGGCCAACTCGTGGTCACCGCTCCCGATGCCCCGATGGACGTGATGATCCAGATGCAGCCCATGAACATCAGCACGGCGGCGTCCGACCTGCTGTGGTCGACCGTTCCCCGCCGGTACCCCGACCTCCGGATCGCCCTTTCGGAGGGCGGCGCGGGCTGGGTGCCGTACTTCATGGACCGGGCCGACAAGACATACGACATGCACCACCTCTGGACCGGCCAGGACTTCGGCGACCTCAGGCCCAGCGACGTCTTCCGCCGCAACTTCCTGACCTGCTTCATCACCGACCCGGTCGGCGTCGTGCTTCGCCACGAGATAGGGATCGAGAACATCTCCTGGGAGATGGACTACCCGCACTCCGATTCCAACTGGCCGAACGCCCCGGAGGAGTTGGCCGAGGTGTTCGCCGGCGTCCCCGACGAGGACGTCGACCGGATCACGCACCTNAACGCCATGGACTGGTACTCGTACGACCCGTTCGCCCACAGGGCCCGTTCCGAATGCACCGTTGGGGCGCTGCGTGCGGAGGCTGGCGACCACGACATCTCGATCCGCCCGTTCGACAAGGGCCGGCACGCCGAGAAGAACGTCTCGCTGGCTGACTTCGCGGAGAAGACATGAGCCGATACCCGATCGACTTTCCGATCGCCGACGCCGACAACCANCTGTACGAGACNGAGGAGGCCTTCACGAGGTACCTCCCGGACCGGTACAAGGGTGCGATCCGGTACGTGCAGGTGGACGGCCGGACGAAGATCGCCATCAACGGCCTGATCACCGAGTACATCCCCAACCCCACCTTCGAGGTCGTCGCCCCGCCCGGAGCGCAGGAGGAGTACTTCCGCGTCGGAAACCCCGACGGCCGCTCGCTGCGCGAGATCTTCGGCAAGCCCATCCGCTGCCCCGAGTGGGCGCGGGAGCCGGTTAGCCGGCTGGCGCACCTCGACGAACTCGGCATCCAGAACGCCCTCATGTTCCCGACGCTGGCGAGCCTCCTCGAGGAGCGGATGCGCGACGACCCCGACCTCACCCACGTGGCGATCCACGCCTTCAACCAGTGGTTGCACGAGGAATGGTCGTTCGACCACGAGAACCGCATCTTCGCCACGCCCATCGTCACCCTGCCCATCGTCGAACAGGCAGTGGAAGAACTGCGGTGGTGTCTCGACCATGGGGCCCGCAGCATCCTGGTCCGGCCGGCCCCGGCGTGGGGCCTCCGCGGGCCCCGGTCACCGGGGCTCCCCGAGTTCGACCCGTTCTGGGGGCTCGTCCAGGAGTCGGGCGTCCTCGTGTCGATGCACTCGTCCGACTCCGGCTATGCCGACCTGGCCCAGGTCTGGGAGGGCAACGAGACCGAGTTCCTGCCGTTCCGGCCGAACCCGTTACGTGCCATGGTGATGAGCAGGCGGCCGATCATGGATGCCATGGCAGCGCTGGTCTGCCACGGTGCGCTGACCCGGTTCCCCGACGTCCGCATCGCCACGATCGAGAATGGCGGCACCTGGGTCGAACCACTGCTCAAGGAGTTCGAAGGGGTCCACAAGAAGATGCCCCAGGAGTTCACCGAGCACCCGGTCGAGACCTTCCGCCGCTGCGTGTACGTGAACCCCTTCTGGGAGGACCGGCTGGCTGAGTTGATCGACGTCATCGGGCCGGAACGCGTGCTCTTCGGATCCGACTATCCGCACCCGGAGGGACTTGCCAACCCCGTCGGCTACATCGACGACCTGCCGGACGGGCTGGCCCAGTCAGACGTGGCCCGCATCATGGGCGGCAACCTGCGGGACCTCCTCGGCGTGGCCTCCTGATAGGTCGCCAGCTGTGAAGGTGATCGTGGACCGTTCCCGCTGTACCGGCCATGGACGCTGCTACGTGCTGTCGCCAGAGGTGTTCGAGCCGGACGACGACGGCTACTGCACCACGAACCTGGCCGAGGTGCCGGCCGACCTCCTGGGCCAGGCCGAACGGGGGGCTGCCAACTGCCCGGAGGAGGCGATCACGGTCGGCGCCGGGACGGACAGCAATGGGTGAGCCCGATGACCCGATGGACGCCGCCGGCTCGGACGGGAGCCCGTTGGGGTTCGCCGATCCGGAGATGCTGCGTGCACCCCAGGGCACGTACCGGATGCTGCGCGACAACGCCCCGGTCATGGAGGTTGACATGGGCCCGATGTCGGCAACCCTCGTCAGCCGGCATGAGGACGTGGTCACCGTTCTGCGTACGCCTGAGGTCTTCTCATCGGGGGTCGAAGCGGTACAAATCGGCCAGGTCCGCCCGCTGATCCCGCTCCAGATCGACCCGCCCGACCACGCCAAGTACCGCAAGCTCCTGGACCCCCTCTTCGCACCACGGCGCATCGCCCCGCTCGAGGCACGAACCCGTGCCCTCGTCAACGACCTCATCGACGCCGTGGCCGAGGACGGTGCCTGCAACTTCCACTCGGCCGTTGCCGAACCCCTGCCGTCGACCGTGTTCCTCGAACTCCTCGGCCTCCCGGTCGACCGGGCCGCCGAGTTCATCGCCCTCAAGGACGGGATCATCCGGCCGCCGGCCTCCTCCCGGGAGGAACGCGAGGAGATGGTCGCCGCCACCGGGTCACAGATCTATTCGGTCCTCCAGGAGGTGGTGGACGCCCGACTGGAGGAGCGTCGTGACGACGTCATCTCGGGGTTCCTCGACGCCGAGGTCGACGGCGAGCGGCTAACCCCCGAGGAAGTCATCGACATCTGCTACCTGTTCTTCCTCGCCGGACTCGACACGGTGACCGCCTCGCTCGACTGCATGCTGGCGCGTCTGGCCCAGCACTCCGACGAGCGGCAGCGCCTGGTCGACGATCCGGCGACCATCCAGCATGCAGTCGAGGAGATGCTGCGCTGGGAGACCCCGGTGACATCGGTGGCGAGGATCACGGCCAGCGACACCGAACTGTCGGGCTGCCCCATCGCCGCCGGCACGCTCGTCTCGGTCATGCTCGGCTCGGCCAACACCGACGAGGCGGCCTGGGACGACGTCGACGAGGTCGACTTCGACCGGGCTTCCAACAAGCACCTGGCGTTCGGCGGTGGAGTCCACCGCTGCCTCGGGTCCCACCTGGCACGGATGGAGCTGCGGGTGACCCTCGAGGAGTGGCATGCCCGGATTCCCGACTATCGGCTGGCCGATGGCGTCGAGCTGCTGTATTCGCCCAACCTTCGGCAGATCGACCACCTGCCGCTCGTCTGGTAGTGGGGAGGGAACTGGCTATGGGAGACCTTCGCATGCTCGTCGACGGGGAACTCGTCGAGGCAGAGGGGGGCGCCACGTTCGACAACGTGAACCCTGCAACCGAGGAGGTCCTCGGCCCGGTGGCCGACGGGTCGGCGGCGGACATGGGGCGGGCAGTCACCGCCGCCCGGCGGGCCTTCGACACGACGGCATGGTCGACGGACCGGGAACTGCGCAAGGCCTGCCTCGACCAGCTCCAGGCCGCCATCGAGTCCGAGGAGGAGGAGTATCGCCACGAACTGGTTGCCGAGGTGGGTTGCCCGCTGCTGCTCACCTACGGGCCGCAGCTCGACGCCCCGTTGCGCGAGGCGTTGCGCTGGCCCCGGGACATGATCGACGAGTTCCCCTGGTCCCGGAGGCTCCCACCGAAGGATGCATTCGGCATGGGCTACGAATCGGAGCGTGAGGTGTGGAAGGAGCCCGTGGGCGTGGTCGGGGTGATCGTGCCGTGGAACTTTCCGATGGAGATCATCCTGAACAAGCTCGGCCCCGTGCTGGCGATGGGGAACACGTGCGTCCTCAAGCCGGCCCCCGACACCCCCTGGAACGCCACCCGGTTGGCCCGGCTGGTCGCCGAGGCGACGGACATCCCCCCGGGGGTGCTCAACGTCGTGACGTCCTCGGACCATCTCGTGGGCGAGGTCCTCAGCACCTCCCCGGACGTCGACATGGTGGCCTTCACCGGATCGACGGTGACCGGGAGGCGGATCATGGAGGCAGCGTCGGCCTCGCTCAAGTCCGTATTCCTGGAACTGGGCGGGAAGTCCGTGAACCTCGTACTCGACGATGCCGACTTCGCGGCGGCGTTGCCGGGAGCGGTGTCGTGCTGCATGCACGCCGGCCAGGGGTGCGCCATCCCGACCCGGATGCTCGTCCCTCGCTCCCGGTACGACGAGGCGGTCGAGATCGTCCGTGCGGGGTTCGAGGGCTGGTCGTATGGGGACCCGATGGATGCCGCCAACCTCCAGGGTCCGCAGGTCTCGGAACGTCAACGCGAACGCGTCCTCGGGTACCTCGCAGGGGGTGTCGACGAGGGCGCCCGCCTCGTCATCGGTGGCGGCCGGCCGTCACACCTCGACCGGGGCTGGTACGTGGAGCCGACGCTCTTCGCCGACGTCGACAACTCGATGGCGATCGCCCGGGAGGAGGTCTTCGGACCGGTGCTCGTGATGATTCCCTTCGACGACGACGAGGACGCCGTTCGCATCGCCAACGACTCCGACTANGGCNTGAGCGGCATGATCCACTCGGCGGACCTCGACCGTGCAAAGGGCGTGGCCCGGCGAATCCGCACCGGCACGNTGGGCATCAACAACGGCGTCTGGTACGGGGCCGATGCCCCGTTCGGCGGCTACAAGGGTTCCGGGCTGGGTCGCCAGTGCGGCATCGAGGGGCTCGAGNTCTACACCGAGACCAAGACCGTCGCCTGGCCCGTGGCCTGAGCGACNCGACCGAGGAGGCATTCNCATGGCAGGACCACTGGACGGTATCCGGGTCGTCGAATTCGCCAGTTGGACGTTCGTCCCCGCCGGGGGCGCTGTCCTCGTGGACTGGGGGGCCGAGGTGTTCAAGGTCGAGCACCCGGTCACCGGCGACCCGCAGCGGGGGCTGATCACGTCGGGCCTCATCCCGGGCGGGGCGGGCGGCGTCAACTTCATGATGGAGCAGCCCAACCGGGGCAAGAAGTCGATCGGNATCGACCTCGGCCATCCCGACGGCCACGAGGCCCTCATGCGNCTCGTCGAGACNGCCGATGTCTTCCTGACCAACGCGCTGCCCCATGTCCGGNANAAGCTGGGGGTCGAGGTCGAGGACCTGCGGGCCCGCAACCCGTCGATCATCGTGGCCCGGGGTTCGGGCCAGGGGGCGCATGGTCCCGAATCCGACAAGGGCGGCTACGACGGCGCCAGCTTCTGGGCACGGGGTGGCGTCGCCGGGCTCTTCCCGGGCGACGCNGAGGGCTGGCCCCAGGGGCAGCCNGCCCCNGCGTTCGGTGACGTGATGGGCGGCCTCGCCGTCGCCGGGGCGATCGCCGCCGCCCTCGCCAAGAGGGAGCGGACCGGCGAGCCGAGCGTCGTCGACGTCTCGCTGCTGGCCACCGCCATGTGGCAGGCGTCCCCGCTGGTGGTCGCCGCCAAGCTGTTCGGCCTCGGGAGCTTCCCGCCCCGGGACCGCACCAAGGCCGCCAACCCCGGGGTCAACGCCTACCGCACCTCGGACGGGCGCTACATCACGCTCATCCTCCTGCAGCCCGACAAGTTCTGGGCCGACCTGGCGGAGCGCCTNGAACGGCCGGAGTTGGCGACCGATCCCCGGTTCGCCGACGCCGTGTCGCGGGCCGAGCACTGCACCGAGTGCATCGCCATCCTTGACGAGGCCTTCGGTTCGCAGCCGCTGGCCNACTGGAGGGAGGCACTCGACGAATTCACCGGTGTGTGGGCGCCGTTCCAGTCCCTGATCGAGCTCTACGACGACCCCCAGGTGGTCGCCAACGGCTATCTCCCGACGATGACCGCCGGCAACGGCGAGGAGGTCCAGTTGGTGGCCAGCCCGGCCATGTTCGACGAGGAGCCGGTCACCGTCGAACGCGGCCCGGAGCACGGCGAGCACACCGAGGCGGTGTTCCTCGACCTGGGCCTGGCGTGGGACGAGATCGCNGCGNTGAAGGAGAGCGGCGCGATNCTCTGAGCGGAGNGGCTACTCCNGTGGCATGAGGAGGGCCATGTCGATGCCCCCGGTGAACAGGCCGCCCGTGAATCCGCCGTCGGCGAAGTGCGANGTGGCGGTCGTGTAGCTGTTGCGTGGGCTGTTGAGGAGNACGAGNGCCCACGCCTGTTCGTCGGGGCGGGCGTTGCGGCCGACNGGCTTNGGGAAGTTGTCGAAGAANTCCTGGCCCTGCGACTCGATGAAGGAGGGCATCATCGGCGTGTCGGTCGGGCCCGGGTTGAGGCTGTTGAGCCGCACCCCCGACGGGGCCAGTTGGAAGCCGCGGAACGCCACGTAGGCGTTGATGGCCTCCTTGGAGGCGGAGTAGCCCATGCCACCGATGNCCTCGGGATGCTCCTCGCACCACGNCCGGGCCGCGTCGAAGTCGGGGGTCATGACGANCTCCAGGTTCCTTGCTGCGTTGGCCACCCAGCCCATGCCGGCGACCGATGAGANGAATGCGATCCCGGCACCGTCGGACAGGAGTGGGATGACGGCCTCGGTGAGGTGGCGGTGGCCGGCGAAGTTGACGAGCATGACGGCGAGGTCCGGTGCGGTGGTCGGNAGGCCGGCGCAGTTGAACAGGCTGTCGATCGGGCCCCCGATGGCCTCGACGGCNGCGTCGATCTGGTCGGTGTCCGACAGGTCGACCAGGTGGGATTCGTNGACGGCGCCGCCGCACGGTNGGATGTCGAGCCCGTGGACCTCGGCCCCGAGGGCGGCCAGGATCGTNGCAGNCGCTGCGCCCATCCCCGATGCAGCGCCGGTCACGACGGCACGGGTCCCTTCGTACCGGAGCACGTCCTCCATGNGNTTCNCCTTTTCGAGTTCGGTGGANATNGATGGTAGACCGGGGCCTCTGGNGAACAGCCAGACGGCCNGTCGACNGCAAGGTCGGAGAGGAATGGGGGACGAGACGCCGTGGACTACCGACTACCGGAGATCGACGAGTGGGAGACCGCCCAACCCCATGCGATGTGGGCCGAGGCCCGCGGGCACTGCCCGGTCGTGTCGGTCGAGCCCCAACCCTGGGAGGACACCGGCTCGTTCCATGTNCTGGGCCACGNGGACGCTGCAGCCGTCCTGCGGGACTGGCGCACCTTCTCGTCGACCATCAACGGCGATTTCATGGGGCCGTTCATGGGCGACCTCATCCTGGCGCTCGACGGCGANGAGCACCGCCAGTACCGCAACCTCGTGGCGCCGGCCTTCCGTCGGTCGAACCTCGAAAGGTGGCGCACCGAGTTGATCGAGCCGATCGTCGGCCGACTGCTCGATGCGGTGCGGCCGGCCGGTCGGGCAGACCTCGTTGCCGACTTCACCGTCCACTACCCGGTGCAGGTGATCTGCGGGATCGTGGGCGTACCGCTCGAGGACCACGAGCGGTTCACTACCTGGGCCGAGCAGATCAACCACGGTCCGCTCGACCCGGAGGCCGGGCTGGCGGCTTCGGCGGCGATGGCGGAGTACCTGGCACCGCTCGTCGAGGCCAGGCGGTCCGAACCGACCGGCGACCTGCTCTCCGAGTTGGCCAACGCCGAGGTGGACGGTGAACGCCTCTCCGAGGAACGNCTCTACGGCTTCCTGCGGCTCCTGTTGCCCGCTGGGGCGGAGACCACCTACCGGGCGCTCGGAAACGCCATCGTNGCCCTGCTGACCCTGCCGCACGTCCGGGACCGGGTGGAGGCGGACCGAAGCCTGATNCCCCGGCTCGTGGAGGAGACCCTCCGCTGGGAGACCTCCATCACGATGATCATGCGTCGGACGACGNTGGACACCGAGTTGGGCGGCTGNCCGATCCCNGCCGGTTCCCCGATAACGGTGCTCAACGGCTCGGCCGGCCGTGATCCCGACCGGTGGCCGGATCCNGACGCCTTCGACATCGACCGGGAGGCGGGCGCCCACATGGGCTTCGGCGGTGGGCCCCACCTGTGCCTGGGGATGCACCTGGCCCGCCTGGAGATGGAGGTGGGCGTGGCTGCGGTATTGGACCTGTTGCCGGGCGTCCGGCTGGACGGCGATGCCCCTGTCCCGGAGGTCTCGGGCTACGCCTTCCGAGGTCCGACGACGTTGCCTGTCGTGTTCGACCCGACTCCGGCGGAGGGCTAGGAGCCGCCGAGGGCGAGGCGGGCGACGTGACGGCGGTGGCGGCTGCTCGTGCCGAAGTGGAGGTCGCCGACCTTGGCGCGACGCANGTACAGGTGGAGGTCGTGNTCCCACGTGTAGCCGATCCCGCCGAAGAGTTGGAGGCCGTCCTGCACGACGCGCCGCTGGCACTCTCCGGCTGAGGCCTTGGCCATGGCGGCGGCCCGCTCACGGCGGGGGTCNTCCTCGGTGAGGCAGAGGGCGGCGAAGTACCCGAGTGCCCGGGCCCGTTCGACATCCCGGTACATGTCGGCCAACTTGTGCTTCACGGCCTGGAACGAGCCGATCGGTACGCCGAACTGGTGGCGCTCCTTCACGTGCCCGAGGTCCAGGTCGAGGATCCGCTGGCAGGNGCCGACGGTGGTGAGCGCCACGGCGGTGGAGGCCTCNTCGAGGGCTCGNCNGAGCGCCACGGATGNGTCGCCAGCGCCCAGGAGNCGGTCACCGTCGATGCGGACGCCGTCGAGGTGGATTCGGGCATGNCTGGTGGTGGGGTCGATGGGGTCGAGGGGCTCGGTGTCGAGGTCCCCGCCGGGCACGACGGCAAGGCGTAGTTCGCCGTCGATGCGGAGGGCGACNGCGACCTCGTCGGCNGTGTCGCCGTCGACGACGAATTCCTTGGTTCCGGCCAGGACCCACCCGCTTCCCTCTGCCGTTGCAGTCGCCNCCACGTCGGCCGGGTCCCAGGTCCCCGAACCCTCGTCGATGGCGAGCGTCCCCGTGCCCTCGCCGCGTGCCACAGGACCGAGGAACCTCGACCGTTCGTCGTCGGATCCGGTCTCTCGGATCGCCGGGACGAATTGTGTGGTGGTAGCGAGGAAGGGCCCCGGTGCCGAGGCGTAGCCGAGTTCCTCGAGGACGACCGCCTGCTCGACCCAGGTCATGCCCAGCCCACCGACTTCCGGGTCGAGGGTGAGGGCCGGCCAGTCGAGGTCGGTGAGGGTGGNCCAGAGGTCGGCCGGGTCGTGGCCCTCGTCGACGATGCGCCGNACATAGGCAGGCGGGCACTCGTTGTCGAGGACCTCGCGGACCGTCCTCTGGAGTTCGCGCTGGTCGTCGTCGAGTTCGAAGTCCATGCGCCTCAGCTCCTCGGGAGGCCGAGTATGCGTTCGGCGATGATGTTGCGNTGGATCTCGCTGGTCCCGCCGGAGATCGTGCCGGCGAAGGAGTTGAGGAAGCGGTCGAACCANCTGGAATCGCCCCGGTTGGCTCCCCAGGGTTGGAACACGGAGGTGCCCTCCCGNTGGTCGAGGGCGTCGGCCCCGAGGGCGTCGAGGGCGAGGAGGGCGACGTCACGCTGGCCCTCCGAACCCATCAACTTGAGGAGCGACTGCTCGGCGGCCACCAGGCCGCGTTGCAGGCGCGCCAGGCCCNTGTAGCCGAGGAGGCGGAGTGACTCGGCGTCCATGAGCAGCGACCCCAGCCGATCGAGGAAGACGTCGTCCTGTGCAAGGGGCGTGTCGCCCACGCATCGGACGAGGTCGTCGAGCGAGGTGTCGAACCCCTCGGACCACAGCACCCAGAGCATCGCCCGCTCGTGGGCCAGGGCACCGGTGCAGATCCGCCACCCGTCGTTCAGTTCACCCACCAGGTTCCGGCGCGGGACGAACACGTCGTCGAAGAAGACCTCGTTGAAGTCAAGGTGGTCGGGACCCATCAGGTCGGGGAATGGTCGACACTCCAGTCCCGGCGTATCGGTGTCGATNATCAGGGCGGAGATGCCCCGGTGCTTGGGGACGTCGGGGTCCGTNCGGACGAACGCCAGCAGCACGTCGGCGTCGTGGGCGCCGGAGGTCCAGACCTTCTGCCCGTTGACGACGAAGTTGTCGCCGTCGGGAACGGCCCGGGTGGTGAGGCCGGCCAGGTCGCTGCCGGCACCGGGCTCGCTCATGCCCAGTGCAGCGGTGATCTCGGCACGCAGGATCGGGATGGCGTAGTCCCGCCGCTGCCCGTCGTCGCCGAATTCGATGATCGACGATGCGATGATGCCGAGGCCCTGTGGGTTGAGGCTGCGGCTGACGTGTCGCTCGGCCAGTTCNTCGAAGTACACCATCTGCTCGGAGAGGCNGGCGTTGCGTCCCCCGAACTCGGTCGGGTAGCCGGGAACCAGCCAGCCGTCGTCGAACATCTTCCGTTGGAAGGCACGNGACCAGGACGGGATGCCGGCGCTCGACGTGGGACGCTCGCTCGTCGTTGATCCAGAGGGGAGGTTGGCGTCCAGCCATGCCACGAACTCGGCGCGGAAGGCTTCGGTCGCCTCGTCGAATTTCAGTCGCACGTGGGATCCCCTGTTCGGTTCGTTACGCGGAACCGTAGGTGAGTGTCCCGGGGCGCGGGCAATGCGGCCTGATCTGGTGACTTGGAACAGTTGGGGATTGCCGGATCCTTGGGGTAACTTCGCGTCGCCGTTCGGGGGAACGGTGTACCGAAGAACGGGGGAATCATGGTCCGAGCGAGGAAGTGCCTGATCGGTTCGGCGGTGGTGTTGGCGCTTGCCGCTGGCGCCTGCGGAAATTCGGGTGGCGGGGATGCTGCGCCGACGACCACGGCTGCGCCGACGACCACGGCTGCGCCGACGACCACGGCTGCGCCGACGACCACGGCTGCGCCGACGACCACGGC
>PACE01000008.1 GCA_002699725.1 Acidimicrobiaceae bacterium | reverse complement strand
TGGCCGCCCTCACAGGTGCCGCCTCGGGCATCGGCCGGGCGACGGCGATCCGACTGGCCGCCGAGGGTGCCACGGTCGTCGGCCTCGACATCGACGAGGCCGGACTCGCCGGGACCACCGAGGCCGCCGGGTCGATGGACGCGATCGTCTGTGACGTGGCCGACAGGGCGGCCTGCCATGCCGCCGTGGAGCAGGTGGTCGCCGACAACGGACGCCTCGACGTCTTCGGCAACATCGCCGGCGTCGCCAGGAGCCAGCACGTTCCCGACGTCACCGAACAGGACTGGGACCAGATGGTCGCCGTGAACCTGTCGGGCGTCTTCTGGTGCGCCCAGGCCGCCATTCCCCACCTCCTCAAGGTCGACGGCGTCCTCATCAACATCGCCTCGAATGCAGGCCTCATGGGTCAGGCCTACACAGTCCCCTACTGCGCCACCAAGGGTGCGGTCGTCAACATGACCCGTGCCCTCGCCATGGAGTACGCCAAGACCGGATTGCGGGTGAACGCCATCGCTCCCGGAGCCGTCCAGACGCCGCTGGTCGACAACTACCAACTCCCCGAGGAGATCGACTTCTCGCTCATGGCGGGCTACATCGGCCTCCGCGAGATGTCCCGGCCCGAGGACATCGCTGCCTTCTTCGCCTTCCTGGCCTCCGACGAGGCCCGACAGGTCCACGGGGCGATCCTCTCCGTCGACGCCGGCCTGACCGCCGGCTGACCGGTCGCGGGCGGCCCACTACCGTGCTCGGGATGGAAGGTCCCTATGTCCTCGGCGTGGACCTCGACGGCGTCTGTGGCGACTACACGAGCGCTTTTCGCTCCGTCGTCGCCGACGAATTGGGCATCGAGGAGGAGCAACTCCCACTCGAGCGGTCCTGGGACTTCACGGAATGGAACCTCACCCCGGAGGACTTCGAGCGACTGCACCTCATCGCCGTGGCTGACCACCGGATCCTCCGCACGATGCCCGTCATCGAGGACGCCGCCGAAGCGCTCTGGCGCCTGTCCGACGCGGGGGTCTGGATCCGGATCATCACGCACCGGCTCTACGTGAACTGGAGCCACGCCATCGCCATCGCCGACACGGTCGAGTGGCTGGACCAGCACCGGATTCCGTACCGCGACATCTGCTTCCTCGGGGCCAAGCCCGAGGTCGAGGCCGACCTCTACATCGATGACGGTCCCCACAACGTTGAGGCGCTACGGGCCACCGGCAACCGGGTGGTCGTCTTCGACGCTCCCTACAACCGCGACCTCGGGGGACCCAGGGCAAGCGACTGGTCGGAGTGCGAGCACCTCGTGCTGCTCGATGCCGCCCAACACGGCTACCCGCTCCAGACACAGCTTCCGGGCTTCGAGCCGGGAACCGACCGCCTCCCCGACTAAGCCCCGGTTCCCCGCCTGCTCAGCGGCGCTCGTACCCGGGCGTGCGCTTCTGCGAGAAGGCCTTCGGGCCCTCCTTGGCGTCCCTCGAGTTGAACACGGCCATCCCATAGGACTGTTCATGGGCGAAGGCGTCCTCCTCGGTCATCCCCGAGGTCTCCCGGAGGGTCCGGAGCACCGCCTCGACGGCCAGGGGGCCGTTGGCGGCAACGGTGTCGGCGACCTCCCTGGCGGCGGCGAGGGCATCACCCTCCGGCACGACCCGGCCGATGAGGCCGAGTTGCTTCGCCTCGGCGGCGTCGACGTGGCGTCCGGTGAGGAGGATGTCGGCGGCCTCGGTGAATGGAATCTGTCGGGCGAGGCGGACCGCCGAGCCGCCCATCGGGTACAACGACCAGCGGACCTCCGAGACCCCGAAGGTCGCGCCCTCCCCGGCGATCCTGATGTCCGTGCCCTGGAGGATCTCCGTGCCCCCGGCGACGGCATTGCCCTCGACCGCTGCAATGACGGGAACCCTGGGGTGTCGGGTCTTGAGGAGTCCGTCGTAGATGAAGCTGGAGCCCTCACGCTCCATGCGGCCCTTCACGTCGTAGTCGTCCGTCACCTCGGCGTCTCCGGCCATGGCGCGTAGGTCCATGCCCGCCGAGAAGTTCCCGTCGGCGCCGGTGAGGATGATTGCCCGGATGTCGAGGTCCTCCTCCACGAGGTCCCAGGCGTCGGCCAGCCTGGCAAACATTGCGAGCGTCATGGCGTTGCGACGCTGCGGCCGATTCAGGGTGACCGTCAGGACGTGGCCGTCCTTCTCGACGAGACAGTCGGGCATGGTGGCTCCTCAGGTTTCGGCCAGGGCAGTGCGGGCGGTCTCAAGGTCTTCGCGGCTCGTGATGCCGATCCAGGGCTCCTCGGTCCCCACGACGTCGATGGGCAGCAGACCCTCGGCCCGTTGCTGGTCGAGTGCCTCGGGGAGCAGGAATTCGGCGGAGGGATCATCGCTGTGCACGGCATGGAAGGCGGCCCACTGTCCAGGCAGACGGGCGATCGCCGCCTCGGGCAGTCCCCAGAGGTTCATCGACACCGGGGCATCGTCGGGGAGCTGCCCTGACGGGTCGTCGGCGACGATCCGACCGTGCTCCCGTCGGATGCCGTGGGTCTCGACCAGTTCGACGAGGACATCGCCGGCGATCCGGCAAACGCCCCGGGAAACCGATCCGGAACTCGAAAGGGTGCGTCCCAGTTTGAAGGCCAGGATGACCCCCCGGCTACCACCGCCCGCCAAGAGCGCCTCGACCGTGCGTCGGACGCCGGTCGGTCCGTAGTGGTCATCGGCGTTGAGGACGACGACGGGACCAGGGCATGCGGAGGCGGCGCTCAGAACCGCATGACCCGTGCCCCAGGGCTTGTGCCGGTCCGGCCCGTGCATGTCCTGGTGGACGATGGTGAGCGGGAGGTCCGGCCCGTGCTGGCGTGCGAGGTGATCCCGGAGCAGGGCATCGAGGTCGGTCCGGGCCACGACGACGACGCTGCCGATGCCCGCTGCCAGGGCGTCCCGGATCGCGTAGTCGAGGAACGTCTCGCCGTTCGGGCCGACGTCGACAAGCTGCTTGTCACCTCCGAACCGGGAGCCCAGCCCGCCCGCCATCACGAGGAGCGTGACATCGGAGGGGGTCACGCCGAGGGCGCCTCGCCGCCCCGTTCGCCCTGCAGGAAGGCCTCGCGGGCGGTGTCACCGATCCCGCGCAGGTTCAACTCGTAGGTGAAGCCCTGCTCGTAGCGGTAGCTGCGCCGTACGTCGATGGGATCGATGCCGTTGAGGCTGGCCTTCGCTGCACGGATGGTGGCTGCGTCCTTGCCGGCAATGACAGCGGCCACCTCGGTGGCGCGGGCCAGGAGCTCGGCGGCAGGCACGATGTCGAGGACCGAGCCGTAGGCCAGGAGCTCGGCTGCCGTGGCGGTCTCGCAGCTGTAGAGCATCCAGCGGGCACGCTGGGCTGGAACCAGGCGCATCAGGTGGGTGGCGGCACCGAGTGCCCCGTTGTCGACTTCGGGCAGTCCGAAGACGGCATCGGTGGCGGCGATCACCACGTCAGCGTTACCGGCCAGGCCGATGCCTGATCCGAGGCAGTGGCCCTGGACCGCTGCGACCACCGGCACGGCACATTCGTAGACGGCTCGGAACGCCTCGAAGCACGAGCGGTTGGCCTCGAGGATCCCCTCGTTGCCCGGGAGGGACTGCATCTCCTTGATGTCGACCCCGGCGCAGAACCCCTGGCCCTCGGCACACAGGACCACAGCCCGCACGTCTGGGTTCCGCCGGTACCCGTCGAGCAGGTCGGCCATGGCGTAGCCGTCGGCGATGTCGAGTGCGTTGACCGGAGGCTTCGCCATCACCACCGTGGCAATGCCGTCTGCGATCGTCTCGTGGAGGGCCATGATCGGACCTTAGCGGCGGAGCAGGACGGAAGATCCGTTACCGAAGAGGCCCTGGTTGGCCGTGACTCCGACCCTCGCCCCCTCGACCTGGCGCTTCCCGGCCCGTCCGGACAACTGCCAGGTGAGCTCGCAGACCTGCGCGATCGCCTGGGCCGGTACGGCCTCACCGAAGGCACCCAGCCCACCGCTGGCGTTGACGGGGATGCGTCCGCCGATGCTGGTGGCCCCCGAGCGCAGGAGCGACTCTGCCTCCCCGACCTCGCAGAGGCCCAGGTGTTCATACCAGTCCAGTTCGAGTGCTGAGGAGAGGTCGTAGACCTCAGCCAGATCGACATCTTCGGGGCCGATGCCCGCCTCCTCGTAGACCCGTGCGCCGATCGATTCCTTGAAGCTCAGGTCGGGGGGCTCGGCGGCGGCGGCCGAGTCGGTGGCCAGGTACGGAAGGTCGATCACTGTGTCGGGGTAGGTGGGCGTCACCAGCGAGATGCCCGCCACCCGCACCGGATCTGTCACACCGAGGCGACGCGCATAGTCCATCGAGGCGACCACCACGGCAGCACCGCCGTCGCTGGTTGCGCAGATCTCGAGGAGGCGCAAAGGGTCGGACACGACTGGCGAGTTGGCCACGTCCTCGACGCTGAACTCCTTCGCAAAGCGGGCATTCGGGTTATGTACCCCGTGGCGGCTGTTCTTGGCCTTGACGGCGGCGAAGTCGGCGGGAGTGGCGCCGTGGAGCGCCATGCGGCGACGTGCGTGTAGGGCGAAGTAGACGGGATTGGTGGCTCCGACCAGGTGGAACCGCAGCCAGTCGGTGTCATCGGTGCGCCTGCCCTCGTTCGGTGCGAGGAATCCCTTGGGGGTCGTGTCGGCGCCCACGACGAGCGCCACCTCACAGGCGCCCGAGAGGATCTGCCCGCGGGCCACCGAAAGTGCGGTCGCCCCGGATGCGCAGGCGGAATAGGAACTGGCCACCTGGGCACCGGTGAATCCGAGCGCCCGGGCGAAAGTGCTCCCTGCCACATAGCCCGGATAGCCACAGCGCACCGTGATTGCCCCCGAGACGAAGCCCACGTCGCGCCACTCGACCCCGGCGTCGGCAATCGCTTCTCGCGCTGCGTGCACGCCATAGTCGACGAAGTTCCGGCCCCACTTCCCCCAGGGATGCATGCCGACCCCGAGAACGGCGATCTCGTCCATCAGGATCCTTCCGCGGCAGGTACCGGCCGCCACTGCCAGGTCAGGTACTCGTGGTCGTCGTCCTCGTACAGTGTCCCGAGGACCAATTCGACGGCCATGCCGACCTCGAGGTCCGCAACGCTCCAGTCCGGGTGGACCTGCCCGAGGACGACCATGCGCTCTTCCTCGAGTTCGACAGCGGCGACTGTCACAGGCTCGTAGGGCTCGTTGATGACGAACGGCTGCGGCGGCGGATAGGCGCTGTTCGTGAAGGACCAGATGAGACCGGTGCGCGACAGGAGGACCTCGTCGACCTCGCCTCCCGAGGCCGCCGGGTCGGATCCCCCGAGGTCCTTCGGAAAGCAGTAGCCGCCGGTTTCGGACAACCGGCCACCGATGAGGTGCGGAGGGTCGTCCATGGTGAAGAGGCCCTCGACAGCAGGCACGCGGGCCTTCGTTGGCGCAGTATCGGTCATTGACTCCCCATTCTCCACAGTGTTGTCTGTCCGCCGAGTGTAGGAGGCAGGCTCCCCCTGGGCCGAAGCCGCGTCAATGCAGGATCCCGCCGCCGTCGACGACGATCGACTGCCCGTTGATGCGGCGGGCGGCGTCTGAGCACAGCCACACGGCGGCGGCGGCGACCTCCGTTGGGTCGAGCAGTTCGCCGGTCGGCGAGAACTTCCGGAGGCCCTCGCGTGCCCGGTCCGTGAGATCTTCCCCGCCGCCACGCAGCATCGGCGTATCGGTGATGCCGGGAAGGATGGCGTTGCAGCGAATCTCGTTACGAAGGTATTCCCGGGCGACCAAGCGGGTGAGTCCGAGGACACCGTGCTTCGCCGCCGTGTAGTGGGGTTGCCCGGGAGCGGGAACCAGACCGGCGCCGGACGACGTGTTGACGATCGCCCCGCCCGTGCCCTGGGCGACCAGGTGGCGGAGTTCGTGCTTGAGGCAGAGGAAGACCGACGTCAGGTTGACGGCGATCACCTCCTCGAAGGCCTCACGCTCCATCTCGTGCAGGGGTGTGCTGGGCTGGCTGATGCCGGCGTTGTTGAAGGCGCAGTCGATTCGTCCGTGTGCGGCGGCCACACCGTCCACCCATGCGGCGACGGCCGCCTCGTCCGTCACGTCGAAGGCATGGGCCGACGCCGATCCACCGGAATCCCGGACGACACCTGCGGACGCCTCGAGACGGTCGGCGTCCCGGTCCGCTAGTGCGACATGGGCCGCCCCCTCGGTGGCGAACAGGAGCGCTGCGGCCGCTCCGATCCCGCCGGCGGCACCGGTGACCAGCACCACCTTCCCCTGACTGCTCCCCACGGATCGACCTCCCGAGCCTCGACGACACCACAGACTGGCCCCTCGAGCCCCCGACGACAAGGACCACTCTCGCGCCCATCGACTTCGGCCACCACGAATCACCGCCACCCGCTTCCCGTCATCACTCCCAACGCCCGATCCCCGGCCGACACGGGTCGCCCGGTACGGTCAGCGCCATGGATACCCAGATCGACGACACCGAACTGGGCGACGTCGAAGTGGCAGACTTCCGACGCCGTGTGGCCGAGTTCCTCGAGGCCAACTGCTCGCGTGCCGGCGACCGGTCCGGAACCGTCGGCGACGAGGACCCGGAGGGCGTCGCCACGGCAAGGGCCTTCCAGGGAGCCATGGTCGATGCCGGACTGGGCGGCCTGAGGTTCCCGACCGAGTTCGGCGGAGCGGGCCTCACGAAACGGCACCAGGAACTGTTCAACCAGGAGGTCCAGGGCTGGTACCTGCCCAACATGCCCCTGTCCATCTCCCACGGCATGTGCCTGCCGATGCTGGACCAGTTCGGCACTCCGGAGCAGAAGGCCCGGTTCATGCCCGACAACATCAGCGGTGCCAGCATCTGGTGCCAGATGTTCTCCGAACCGGGCGCCGGCTCCGACGTTGCCGGACTGTCCACCCGGGCGACCCGGGACGGTGACGAATGGATCCTCGAGGGCCAGAAGGTGTGGACCTCGGGCGCCCACTACTGCGACTACGGCATCGTCGTCGCCCGGACCGACGCCACGCTGCCCAAGCACCAGGGCCTGACCATGTTCATCGTCGACATGGCACAGCCGGGCATCGAGGTGCGTCCGCTGCGCCAGATCTCCGGTGGGAGCGGCTTCAACGAGGTTTTCTTCACCGAGGCCAGGGTTCCCGTCGACTACCAACTGGGGGACCTCGGCCAGGGCTGGAACCTGGCGGTTGCCATGTTGATGTTCGAGCGGGTCTCGATCGGCGCCGGGGGCGGGAGCGGCCTCAACGCCGACCGGTCGCCCGGGCTCATCGTCGCAGCGCAGGCCCTGGGACTCGGCGACGACCCCGTCCTGCGGCAGGGGCTCGCCGACCTCTGGATCCGCGAACAGATCAAGGGCTACATCAGCCAGCGCATCCGGGCGGCCGTGACATCAGGACGCGTGCCGGGGCCGGAGGGGTCCCTCGCCAAGTTGTACGGCTCCCTCCTCGCTCGCCGGGTGCGCGACGTCTCGATGACGATCGCCGGCAGCGCCGCACAGGCCTGGGATGCCGAGGACTCGGAAGGCAGTCGGTGGGCGACCGCTTGCCTCGCCACCGCCGGCATCAGCATCGCAGGCGGCACGGACGAGGTACAGCGCAACATCATCGGCGAACGGGTCCTCGGCCTCCCCAAGGAGCCCGACCCGTACAAGGGCGCCGCCTGGGAATCAATCCCCCGCAGTTGAGGTTTCCGTCTCCGTGTTCATCGACCTAACCGACGACCAGAAGGCCCTCCAGGCCGAGTTGCGCGGGTACTTCTCGAACCTGATGACCGACGAGGTCCGGGAGCGAATCGCATCCGCCGAGTTCGCCGAGAACCTCGAGTACAAGGAGCTGATCCGCCAGATCGGGCGGGACGGCTGGCTGGGCGTGGGCTGGCCGATCGAATACGGAGGAAAAGGCTTCACGCCGGTCGAGCAGTACATCTTCTTCAACGAGTCACAGGCCGCCGGGTGTCCGATCCCCTTCCTGACAACCAATACCGTCGGACCCACCATCCGCCGCTTCGGCACCGAGGAGCAGAAAGAACAATTCCTTACCAGGGTCCTCGCCGGTGAGGTCCACTTCGCGATCGGATACTCCGAACCCGAGGCCGGCACCGACCTTGCGTCGCTGCGCACCCGGGCAGTCCGGGACGGCGACGAATGGGTGGTCAACGGCCAGAAGTTGTTCACCAGCCTCGCCTACAACGCCGACTACGTGTGGCTGGCGGCCCGCACCGATCCTGATGCCCCCGGCCACAAGGGCATCACGATGTTCCTGGTCGACACCTCCGATCCGGGGTTCTCGATCCAGCCGTTCGTGACCTTCGGGCAGACGCACACCACGGCGACCTTCTACGACGACGTCCGAGTCCCCGACTCGATGCGTGTCGGAGAGGTCAACGGCGGGTGGGGGCTCATCACCAACCAACTCAACCACGAGCGCGTTTCCCTGTTCCCCGCCGCACGCCTGACTCGCCTCGTCGACGACGCCGTCACCTGGGCCCGCTCCACGCATCTCGCCGACGGACGCCGAGTCATCGACCAGGAATGGGTGCAGGTCAAGTTGGCCGAGGGCCGGGCCCTCGCCCGCCACCTCGACCTCCTCAACTGGTACGTAGCGGACGAGAACACCCACGGCCGCATGAACCCCGCTGACTCGTCATCGGTCAAGGTGCACGGGTCTGAGAGCATGCACCGCATCTACACGCTCCTCACCGAGGTGATCGGGGCGACCGGACACCTCAAGGAGGGCTCACCCGGAGCCGAGCTCTCGGCCGGCATCGAGTCCGCCTACCGCTCCGTCTGGGTCCTGACCTTCGGGGGCGGCACCAACGAGATCCAGCGCGACATCATCGGTGCGGCCGGCCTCGGCCTGCCCCGCGAGAAGCGCCGCAAGGACTGAGGGAGGAGAACGCGCACCGTGGACTTCGCTCTCGACGAGGCCCAACAGGCCGTTGCCGACCTGGCCGACCAGATCCTGGCCGACCGCCTCGACATGGAACTCCTCCTCGGCATCGAGGAGCGTGGCGCCTGGTTCGACGCCGACCTCTGGGCGTCGCTGGCGACGGCGGGCCTGCTCGGAATCACCCTCGGCGAGGATGTCGGTGGCAGCGGCCTCGACGCCGTGGCACTGGCGATCCTGCTGCGGGCACAGGGCAACCACGTGGCGCCGCTGCCGCTGCTCCCCCACGGGGTCGCCTCCCTCGCCGTGGAGCGGTTCGGGAGCGGGGAGCAGCGAAGGCACCTGCTCCCCGGATGTGCCGACGGCAGCATCGTCCTCACCGTCGCCGTCCAGGAGTACCTCGATGACCGGACCCGGGAGCCGGCTGTCCGGGTCGCCGAGGGAGGCCTCCATGGCACCAAGATCGTCGTCGAGGCCGCCGACCTGGCCGGACACGCAGTGGTCACGGCCATCGGCGAGGACGGACCGGGACTCTTCCTCGTCGACCTCTCGGCC
Organism: Acidimicrobiaceae bacterium; assembly: GCA_002699725.1. GTDB lineage: Bacteria > Actinomycetota > Acidimicrobiia > Acidimicrobiales > MedAcidi-G1 > S20-B6. Next base: position 78,143 of record PACE01000008.1, on the reverse strand, counting down.
AACGGCATCACGCGCACCGAGGGCCGATCAACTCGGCTGGAGCCGCTCTGGGAACTCGAGTTCGACGGCACACCGGCCAATCCCCTCGGAGCNGGTGGCTCGACATCGGTCGACTGGCTGGTCGACCACCTCCTCATGGGGATCTGCGCCACCCAGTTGGGGGTGACCGAGCAGGCCCTCCGGATGACCGCCGGATACACCAGCGAACGCGAGCAGTTCGGGCGACCCCTCGCCACCTTCCAGGCNGTGACACAGCGGCTTGCCGACCAGTTCGTGAACGTCGGGGGCATCCGCCTCGCCACCCTCTCCGCGGCCTGGCGCCTGGCGCAGGGACTCGATGCCCGCGAGGACCTCCTNATCGCCAAGTGGTGGGCNTCGGAGCGNGCCACCGANGTCGCCCATGCCACCCAGCACTGCCACGGCGGCATGGGTGTGGCGAAGGACTATCCGCTCCACCGCTACACGCTCTGGAACAAGCACCTCACNACCTCGCTTGGCGCCGGCACCCAGTCGCTGCGCTCGCTCGGNGGCCTGTTGGCGGAGGCCTGAACCCGCCATGCCCCACCATGACCTCCTGATCATCGGTGCGGGCTCCGGCAANTCGNTCATCGGNCCGGAGCACGACGACTGGGACATCGCCATCGCCGAGCCCTGGTTGTTCGGCGGCACCTGCATGAACCGGGGATGCATTCCCTCCAAGATGCTGGTGCACGCTGCCGACCTCGCCATNNCGGCACGNCATGCACCGGCCCTCGGAGTGCACACCACNTTCGAGCGGGCCGACTGGCCGGCCATCCGGGACCGCATCTTCGGGCGCATCGACCCGATCGCCGTGGCGGGACTGGAGTACCGCCACNGCCTCGACAACGTCACCGTCTACGGGNCCGANGCCCGATTCACCGGGGATCGCTCCTTCGAAATCGGTGCGCATCCGGTCACGGCCGACCGGGTCGTGCTCGCCGCCGGTGCCCGGTCCGTGGTGCCGGACCTCCCGGGCCTGGCCGACACGCCCTTCCACACCTCCGACTCGATCATGCGCATCGACGACCTGCCCGACCACCTGGTCATCCTGGGAGGCGGCTTCATCGCCCTCGAGATGGCCCACATCTTCCACGGACTCGGGAGTCGGGTGACGATCCTGTACCGGGGCGACCTGTTGCTGCGACGGGCCGACGAGGACATCCGTCGACGGATCACCGACGTCTACGCCGATCGCCTCGACCTGCGCCTCCAGACNNAGGTGGAACGGGTGCAACACGACGGTGCATTCCGGTTCGAACTGTCCGACGGCTCCACCCTCGAGGCCGACGCGCTCCTCGTGGCCACTGGCCGGCAGCCGAACAGCGACCGCCTCGACGTGGCCGCCGGAGGGGTCGACGTCGACCATGGCGGTTACGTCACGACCGACGAGTTCCTGCACACCTCCGCCGAAGGCGTCTGGGCCCTGGGCGACATCACCAANCCGGCCCAACTCAAGCACACCGCCAACGCAGAGGCCAGGGTCGTCGCCCGCAACNTGGTCGCGCCGGACGACCCNCTTCCGATCAACCGGTCCCTGACGCCCGNAGCCGTCTTCTGCCATCCCCAGATCGGCTCGGTCGGACCCACGGAGGNGGAACTACTGGCCGACGGGCGCCCCTTCCTGCGGTCCGTACGCAACTACGCCGACACCGCCTACGGCTGGGCCATGGAGGACACCACCGGGTTCGTGAAGCTGCTGGCCGACCCGGAGACCCGCCTCCTGCTGGGCGCCCACCTGATCGGCCCNCAGGCNCCCACGCTGGTCCAGCAGCTCATCCAGGGCATGGCCCACGGCCTCACCGTCGACCAGATGGCCCTCGGCCAGCTCTATATCCATCCGGCAATGCCCGAAGTGCTCGAGCANGCGTTGCTCGAGCTCTNAGGACCAAAGAGGAGAGACAGACCATGCAGGAACTGAACGGGAAGGTCGCCGTCATCACCGGTGGCGCATCAGGGATGGGCCGGGCATTTGCCGACCGCTTCGCAGCCGAGGGCATGCGCATAGCGATCGCCGACATCGAGGAGCCGGTGCTCGACCAGGCGGTCGCCGAGCTCGAGGCGGCAGGCGCCGAAGTGCTCGGCATGCGCTGCGACGTGTCCGACCATGGCTCGGTGCAGGACTTCGGGACGGCGGTGGAGGAGGCCTTCGGAACTGCCCATGTGGTCTGCCTGAATGCCGGCGTGGCGTCGGGAGGCCTCATCGCCGAGCAGTCCCTGAAGTCCTGGCAGTGGGTACTGGGCGTGAACCTCTTCGGGATCGTCCACGGCCTNGACGTCTTCCTGCCGGGCCTCATCGAACAGGACGAGGGACACGTNGTGATGACGGCCTCGATCGCCGGCCACACCTCGTTCGCGGGCCTCGGCCCCTACAACGCCTCGAAGCACGCCACGGTCACGATCGCCGAGACCCTCCACGCCGANCTCCGCGAGGTGGGCTCACANGTGGGCGTGTCCTGCCTCTGTCCGGGNTTCGTCGCCACCAACATCTTCTCTGCGGTTCGCAACCGCCCAGAGTCCCTCCAGGANGCACCCGGCGATCCGCTCGACGATGAAGAGCAACTGGGCCGGGAGGCGCTCCTCGAATGGATGGCCGCCAACGCCNTGCAGCCCGCTGCGGTCGCCGACATGGTNCACGACGCCGTCACCTCCGACACGTTCTGGATCTTCACCGACGAGGACCACCTGATCCAGATCGCCGAGCGCCACGAGCGCATCCGCACCCGCCAGGACCCCAACGCCAGGCGCATCAGCGACGACCTCTTCGACTGACCGGGCCACCCCACTCGGCAGCCGACGGCCCGTGGACCAACTTCCCACAAGCCGGGCGAAGAGGACGAAGTCAACGTGGTCCCATTGAAGGGACCGACGTTTCGCTTCCCTCGATCCGAGTCCACCCGGGAGGTCGCCGGGTCGGTGCCGGCGACGAGCGGACGCGAGCGTCAAGCCGGAGTGAATGGCGGTGCCGGCCCGGCGACCGGAGAAGGACAAGAAACCTCCCAAGAGGGAACAGACAAGCACCGTATGCTCGCCGCATGGCCAGCACCTTTGGAACCCTGTTCCGAGTCGCCACCTGGGGCGAGTCCCATGGTGGCGGAATCGGAGTCGTCGTTGATGGCTGCCCGCCACGCCTGCCGCTCGTCACCGAGGACATCCAGAGCGACCTCGACCGACGTCGCCCGGGCCAGAGCCGCCTGACCACCCAGCGCCAGGAGGGCGACGAGGCCGAGATCCTCTCCGGCATCTTCGAAGGACACACTCTCGGGACCCCCATCGCCGTGCTGGTACGCAACGCCGATGCCCGGCCGGAGGCCTACGAACACCTCAAGGACGTCTACAGGCCCTCCCACGCCGACTTCACCTACGACGCCAAGTACGGCGCCCGCAACTGGCAGGGCGGCGGTCGGGCCAGCGCCCGCGAGACCGTGGGCCGCGTTGCTGCGGGCGCCATCGCCCGGCGACTCCTCGCCGACGCCACCGGCATCGAAGTCCTGGCCTGGGTCTCCCAGGTCCACACGATCGGCTCCACCGTCGACTCGGCTTTCGTGACCCTCGAGCAGGTCGAGGCCGACCCCACCCGCTGCCCTGATCCGGACGCCGCCGCCGCCATGACATTCGCCATCGAGGATGCGCGCAGGAACGGCGACTCGTTGGGCGGAATCGTGACCTGCGTGGCGCGCAAGGTGCCCGCAGGGCTCGGCGAGCCGGTCTTCGACCGCCTCGAGGCCGACCTCGCCAAGGGGATGCTGTCCCTGCCAGCCGTCAAGGGCTTCGACATCGGGTCCGGCTTCGACGCCATCGCCATGACGGGCCTCGAGCACAACGACCCGTTCGTACCCGGCGTCAACGGTCCGACGACCGCCAGCAACCGCTCCGGCGGCGTGCAGGGTGGCATCAGCAACGGCGCCGACGTCCTGTTCCGGGTGGCCTTCAAGCCCACGGCAACGATCAGTTCCGCCCAGGAAACCGTCGACACCGACAACAACCCCGTCATGCTCGAAGCCAAGGGGCGCCACGACCCCTGCGTCCTTCCCCGCGCCGTGCCGATGGTCGAGGCCATGGCGCTGTTGACGCTCGCCGACCACTGGCTGCGCCAGCAGGCGATGGACGTCCTCGGCGAATAGTCCGGGCGCCTGACCCCGGCCGGGACGCGATCGGCTCCTACACTTCGGGCAACACCGACCAGGAGTCCGCCATGCCTGAGACGCCCACCTCCGGATCCAGCGAAGCCGCCCTGTCCCTCTACTACGACCTCCCGACCTTCTCGTCGCTCGAAGAGGAACGACGCCACCGCCAGGAACGCCTGGCTGCCGCTTTCCGGATCTTCGGCAAGTTCGGCTTCAGCGAGGGCGTCGCGGGCCACATCACGGCCCGCGATCCAGAACACACCGACGCCTTCTGGGTCAACGCCTTCGGCCAGCCCTTCGCCGACATCAGCGTCTCCGACCTGCTACTCGTCTCGCACACCGGCGAGGTTCTACACGGCGACTACGCGGTCAACCAGGCCGCCTTCGCCATCCACTCCGGCATCCACATGACACGACCGGATGTCGTGGCCGCCGCCCACTCCCATTCGCTGTACGGCAAGGCCTGGTCGTCACTGGGACGGACGCTCGACCCGATCACCCAGGACTCCTGCATCTTCTGGAACGACCACGTATTGTTCGACGACTACACGGGCGTGGTCAACGACCCCGAGGAAGGCAAGCGCATCGCCTACGCCCTCGGCGAACACGCAGCGGTGATCCTCCGCAACCACGGACTGCTCACCGTTGGCCGCAGCGTCGACCAGGTGACCTGGCTGTTTGTGACCATGGAGCGCACCTGCCAGGCCCAGTTGCTGGCCGAGGCGGCCGGGACACCGGTGGTCATGGACGAGGACGTCGCAGCCGCCACCCACGCCCTCGTCGGCAGCGGCTTCGCCGGCTGGTTCAGCGCACAGCCCATGTTCGACCAAATCCTGCGGGAGCAGCCCGACCTGCTCGACTGACCGGACATGCCGGTTAGCTCACCGGCACGTCCCAGCCGCCGAACTCCACCATCCGCACACCAAGCGCGGTGTCCGAGTCGGGAGTGAGGTACTCAGGTCGCCCATGGGAGCGAAGGTCACGCCGGGCGGGCGGCACTCAGGCGGCGTGTGTAGCGAAGAGGCGTTCGATGTCGCGCTGGTAGAGGATGCGGACCCGGATGTCGGGCTGCTGCTCGCGGAGTTGGCGGACCTTGCGGTTCTTGCGGGTGACGAGCGACTGGCGCAGTGTCGTGACCTCGAGGTAGAGGTCGTGGTCCGACAGGTAGAAGTCGGGAGTGAAGGCCGATCGGGGATTGCCATCGGCACCCCGCTCGAGCACGAACGTGCGGGGCTCGTAGTGCCAGGCGATGCCGTAGGAATCGAGGAGTTCGGCGACCCGGCGCTCCGAATCGTGGGCGAACTTCACCGGGTCCGGTTCAGGTCGGAGCGCACGGACCTCGGACACGGCCGCCTCTACTCGCCAATCGCCTGGTCGTGATCCTGGTCGTCGGTCAGGTTTCCGCCTACGGCCGGAAAGAGCTCGACGATCGTGGCATCGAGATCCTCCTTGACGCCGGCCAGGGGAAGGATGTTGAGCACGCCCTGACCCTTGCGCAGCAGGTCGATGACCTCATCCTCGCCACGACGGACCAGGACGGAGTCGCCGCTGATCACCAGGTTGACCTCGACGACGTCCTCGTCAAGCGTCTCGTGCAGGAACTCGAAGACCCTGCGGACGCGTTCCAGCCGGATGCCGGCGTCCAGGAGGGTCTTGATGGCCTTGAGTTCGAGCAGGTCGCGGTAGGAGTACCGGCGCCTGGAGCCGCTGCCCTCGGCATCGGTCAGAGACGGTCGCACCAGGTTGGTGCGGGCCCAGTAGTCGAGTTGGCGGTAGGTGATACCGACGATCTCGGCACTGCTCCTAGCGCTGTAGCCCTCGGTGGTCGTGCTCATGGGGTGCCCCTCTCCGCACCGTCTGCCACCTCGTCGGGCCATCTCGACGGCCCGGGTGTCGGTGCATCGCAAACCACAGCAGCGGAACTACACCGCTGTGACCCCCACAGGGTACGAGGAAGCGCGCGCGGCGTCAATCACTTGCTCCGATGCCTTGCTCCGACTGCCCGTTCCCGGACTATTCCCCGACGAAGTCCTCGGGACTGACCTGCTCGAGAAATTCACGGAACTCCTCGACCTGCTCCTCGGTGCCCACCGACTTCTCCTCGGTGGGCGGCAGGTAGGCGGCCTCGTCGAGCACCTCCTCGGCGGCGAACACCGACGTCCCCGTCCGGATGGCGAGGGCGATCGCATCGGAGGGGCGGGCGGACACCACCTGTGGACCGTCCGGCCCACTCAGGTGNAGTTCGGCGAAGAAGGTGCGGTCCCTGAGTTCGCTCACGACCACCTGTTCCACCCGGATGGAGAAATCCTCGAGCACCTCGACCAGCAGGTCGTGNGTCATCGGGCGTGGCGTCTCCTGGCCGGCCAGCACCAGTGCGATCGCCGTCGCCTCCGGACGCCCGATGAAGATCGGCAGTAGGCGTCGGCCCTCGGATTCCCGAAGCAGCACCACGGGCGTGTTCGTCGGCAGCACCTCCTGCACGCCGACGACCTGCATCTCGATCATCGACAGCCCTCGGGGAACGCCTGCTGGATCACGCGGGCACCCTAGTCTCGCCGCCAGAATCGGCTCTGGCCAACGCATGGATGTCGTCGACCAGGGTGGCCCCGGGCGTCGGATCACCATCGAGGTCCTCATCCAGGTCCACCTGTTCCAATGCGACCACGCACGGAAGGTTGCGGAACAGGCCGCGATGGTCGAGGCCGTAGCCGACGACGAAGTTCTCCTCGAGTACGAATCCCGCATGGTCGACCGGCACCGGAAGCACTCGTCGGTCGACGCGGTCGAAGAGGGTGCACACCCGCACCTCCGACGCCTCGTGCCCCAGGAGGTGGCGGAGCAGGAAGTCGAGCCGNAGGCCGGTGTCGACCATGTCCTCCACGAGGAGCACCTGGCGGCCGGCCACGTCGAGCCCGACGTCACGGGTGAGACGGACCCGGCCGCTGTCGGGAGCGAATGCGCTGAGCGACAGAAAGTCGATCTCCAGGCGGCGATCGACCGCACGGACAAGGTCAGCGAGGAAGGGAAGGCAGCCGCGCAGCACGCCGATGACGACAGCGTCGTCATCGAGGGACTCGGCAATCTCCACACCGAGACCATGCACGCGTCGAGCCAGGTCGTCGGAACCGAGCAATAGTCGGGGTGCGCCCATACGGCCTCCTACGACTGGTCGTCCAGGCGGCCCAACGAACGGCGCAGCAGGATCTCGCGCAGTTGGCTCCCGGCATCCACCAACTCGTCGAGTTGGGCCCTCACCTCACGGCGGGAGCGATCGTCGCCCCGTAGCCGGGGCAACAGGGCCTGCTCGAGTACGCCGGCCTCCCGCTGGGCGCCGACCAGAAACATCCGCAGGTGACGGGTGTCTACTCCGAGTTCGAGGAACCGAGCCACTAGTCGGACGACGTGCAGTGCCTCGCCGTCGTAGACGATCGCCGAGCCCGCCTCATGGCCGACCAGGAGACCCAGTCGTTCGAGTTGGGCGACGACTGCGGGGTCCACGCCGCCCGTGACCGCCAGTTCCTCCAGCGAAACGCTGACCGATCCCACGAATCGCCGGGATCGGCCACGCTCGCGAAAGGGCGACACCTCGGACTCGTCGACCTCCCCGTCAGGCTCCGGCACCCGCCCACCGGTTCCCTCGAGAACCTTCCGGATGACCTTGAGTGGCAGGAAGTGCTCACGCTGCTGGCGGAGCACCCACCGCAGGAGGTCGACGTCGCCCGTGGTGAACTGGCGATAGCCGGACGGCGTCCGTCCGGGCTCGACGAGTCCCTGGGACTCGAGGAACCGAACCTTCGAAACCGTGATGTCGGGGAACTCCTCGGAGAGCCGTTCGATGACCTCCCCGATCGTAAGTGCGGTGTTCCCTGGCATAGCCCGCCGGTCAGTCCGCGGTGCCGTGGAAGAACACGAGTCGGAAGCGTCCGATCTGGAGCTCGTCACCGTCCTGGAGCAGGGCGCTCTCGATCCGTTCGCGGTTCACATAGGTGCCGTTCAGGGAGCCGGAGTCTCGTACCAGATACCGGTCATCGGTGCGCTGTACCTCGGCATGACGTCGCGAAACCGTCACATCGTCGAAGAAGATGTCGGCGTCTCCATGACGCCCCAGGGTCGTCAGCTCGGCCTCTAGGCCGTAGCGGGCGCCTGCCTTGGGGCCTGACTCGACGACGAACAGGCCGCAGTCGTGGGGGAAGCGGGCCCGGTCCTCCTCGTGGGGGAGCTCCTCCCCGAGTTCGAAGGTGTCGGTGGTCTCATCCGAGGTGGCGCGGATCTCGTGCCCGCACGAGGGACAGAAGTTGGCCCCTCCGTCCTCGATCCGCCCGCACTCCGGGCACGTGGTCTCGGCCACGATCAACCCTCGATCAGCGCCGAATAGGAGGCGGCATCGATCAGGTCGTCGAGCTCTGCAGGATCGGAGAGTTCGATCTCGCAGATCCAACCATCGCCGTACGGATCTTCGTTGACGCGTCCAGGGGCCACCTCGAGTTCGTCGTTGATCGCCACGACCGTTCCGGAAAGTGGTGCGAAGAGCTCGGAGACCGACTTGGTCGACTCGACCTCTCCGAACACCGCACCGGGTGCCACCTTTGTGCCGACGGGGGGAAGGTCGATGAACACGACATCGCCGAGGGCATCCTGTGCGTAGTCGGTGATGCCGACCCGGACCCGCCCGCCCTTGCCGACGCGAACCCATTCGTGATCGGCCGAATACCGAAGTTCTCCCGGGACGTTCATGCGTCCGAACCTACACAATGCATCGTCGCCAGTGGGCTCTGGGAGCGACGTTCAGGCGCCGTTTCGGGCGGCACGACCTTCCCGCAGCGCCCGGAGGCCTTCGGGGACATAGCCCAGCCCAGCCCACCATGAGATCAGCAGCCCGGGAATGGCGAAGATCCATGCCGCGATGGCGAAGGCCGGACGGCCGATGATCGTGGACTCCCCCGCCAGGAAGCACGGGAAGGCGAACAGGAGGGCGAAGGTCCCCGTCTTCCCCCACCAGGTCACATCGATGCGGCGAGCGCCGAAGCCCGCAAGAACGAGCGCTGCCACGCCGACCAGCACCTCTCGGAGGAGCGCCGCAACGGCGAACCAGGTCGGGACCGAGCCGTCGATGATCATCGCCGGGGCCGCCACCAGGAGGAGGAATCGGTCGGCGGTCGGGTCGAGGACCTTGCCGACCTCCGAGATCTGGTCGAACCTCCGGGCGATCCACCCGTCGACCCAGTCGGTGGCCCCGAGGGCCCCGAGGAGCAGCGCCGCCGCCGTGCGGTCCTCCGCGGCGAAGAGCAGCCAGACGAACCAGGGGATGCAGGCGATCCGCGCCACGCTGATGGCATTGGGGACGGTCCACACCCCGCTCCACCCGGTCCGTGGGGTGGGCGTCCGTGGCTGCTCACGACTGCTCACGAGCGAGAGCCTACGATGGACCTCCGTCCACCCCGTCCACCAGTTCGCGCCCGGAGCCCGTCATGCCCTCGATCTTCACCCGCATCATCGCCGGTGAGATTCCCGGCCGGATCGTCTGGCGCGACGACGTGTGCGTGGCGATGGTCGACATCCGTCCCCTCAACCGGGGCCACACACTAGTGATCCCGATCGCGGAGGTCGACCGCTGGACGGACCTGCCTGCCGACGTCTCCAGCCACTGCATGGCCGTCGCCCATGCCGTCGGGCGTGCCCAGCAGAAGGCCTTCTCGCCTGCGAGGGTCGGTCTTGTGATCGCCGGGTTCGAGGTACCGCACGCGCACGTGCACGTCGTTCCGATCGACCATATGGGACACCTGGACTTCGGCTCGGCGGATGTCAGCGCCGACCCGGCCGACCTCGACGCCGTGGCCGAGACACTCCGGGGTGCGCTCCGGGCGGAAGGACACGCGTCGGTCGCCTGAACTGCTCCCCCGTCAGGGGGCAAGCACCCAGAGGTGCACGCCCTCCTCGGCGAATCGTTCCTCGAAGTCCAGCATTCCGAGCACACCACCGAAGCCGCGGACGCTCGAACGGGCCCAGTTCGCCGCAGTCTCATCGAAGATGACCACGTCGATGCCCGCTACGAGTTCCAGGTCGGGGAGGAACGGCGTGTCGTCCTTGAGGACCAGAGCCGTGGTCCTCTCGGCGACGAGCGGGAAGACGGTCGGAGTCGCAAGGACCCGGTCCCATCGCTCGACCATCCCCACCGCCGTCAACCGGGCCGTGTCGACGGCATCACGGCGGCCCCAGTCCCAGGGTTGCTCGTAGGGCGACGAGGCGGCATCCCGGACGAAGAAGGCAAGCGCGGTGAGTACGAGGACACTCAGAATCCGCCGGTCGACCAGTACCCGGCTGACTCCCCGCCGTCCCAGGCGCTGCAGCGCATAGGCCGCTGCGATCATGACGAACGGCAGGGTGGCCACGTCCTGCTGGGGATTGCCGAGTCCGAGGTCGGGAACATCGGCGATCAGGTAGAGGCCGAACAGCGGGAGCACCGGCAACAGGTAGCGGGGACGGATCAACGGCAGGAAAAGCACCGGTGCGAGGAGCAGGAGCAACTTCTCGAATGCCGCCCGGTCGGCGAGGTCGGCCACCACCCCGAAGGGGTCGCTCAACATCCCGCCAAGGACCCCCAGGGCACTGTCGCCGAAGGCGGCGAATGCCCCGAGGTGTGGATAGACACCGTGGCCGAACATCGGCTGTACGACGAATGCCATCCCCACGAACCAGGCCGTCCCGAAGGCCGCGAGGATCCATCCGGGCCGGCGGCGGTCCTCGAGCACAAGGACCAGCCCGAGGGCACCGAGGGCGAGGCCCAGGTCGGCACGCGCAGCCACGACCACGAGTGACAGGAGGCCCAGGCGCACCCACTGGCCCCGCCTCCCGGCCAGGTAGGCCATGAAGAGCGCCGGGAGGGCGATCGCCTCGGTGTGGAAGCCTGCCAGGTTGAGGTTGTGGATCGACGGGTGCAGTGCGAAGGCGAGGAGTAGGGCGCTGGCGGCGCCGATCCGGAGGTTGGCCGGCCCGCGCGCGATGCGCCAGATAGGCACGACGGGGAGGGCCAGCGCGAGGGCCTGGAACACGAGCAGCATCTCGGTGGTCGGCACGAAGCGCGCAAGGAAGGCGATCGGCACGAAGAGGAACGCCGCCTGCACGGCGAACATGTTCAGCCCCAGTTCCGAGATCACCGGCGGGCGGCCGCCCTCGAGCAGGTGGATGGCCTGTAGGGGGAAGCCGATTCCGAGGCCGAGACCGAGGTCTCGGTTCTTGGCGAGGGCGAGGAGAGACAGCGAGACGAACAACACGAAGGCCGCGATCCAGGGCAAGAACCGGTCCACGGCCGGGGTCTCGAGTTGCGCCTGCCAGCGCAACAGCCTCATGTCGAAGCGACGGCGGGCCTCGTGGACCCGCACGGTGACGTGCTCACCCGTCCACTCGTCGGTCCAGTTGGGACGCCGCCGGTTGCCCTTCACCGGCTCTCCTCCGGCCAGAGCGGCGGGTCCTCGACGACTGCGCCGACCTCAACCGGTTCCAACAGTCCCGCACCCTTGTTCCGGGGGTTGCCGACGCGTCGGTCGACCGGATGGCGGATGAGGAGTCCGGTGGGCGCTGGGAACAGGAGTGCCTCGACGAACTTCAGGCGGTCACTGGAGGGGTCGAGCCAGGCGTCCCATCCGGAAGGCGGGAGCAGTGCAGGCATGCGGTGGTGGATCGGCGCCATGTCCTCGTTGGCATCGACCGTGATCACCGTGCAGGTGCGCAATGTCCCGCTGTCCTCCTCGGACCGGCTCTCCCAGAGGCCGGCCAGAACGAGCGGGTCGCCGTCGGCACGACGGACGAGCCAGGGCTGCTTGTTCCCAGCCGAGCCGGGCACCGCCGGACCCCACTCGTAGAAGCCGTCGACCGGGACCAGACAGCGGCGCCGCTTGAAGGCCGATCGGAAGGACGGCTTCTCTGTAACCGTCTCGGCTCGGGCGTTGAACATGCGATTGCCGACGGAGGGGTCCTTGGCCCACGAGGGCACGAGTCCCCAGCGGGCGATGCCGAGCTTCCTACTGCCCTTCGAGTCACCGGATTTCTCCCAGACGAGAGGCAGGGGCCGAGTGGGCGGAACGTTGTGGTCGGGACCGTCGAGGGTCGCGACGATCTCGTCCGCCCCGAGGTATTCGGCGAGTTCCTCGGGCGTGGAGCTCGTGACGACCCGGCCACACATGGGCGCCACGGTATCGGGCAGCCGCCGCCGGGCCGGGGCAGNCCCGCATTGGGGAGGCCCACTCAGCCCAATGTGCAGGTGCCGGTCCGGCCCTCGCCCAGGTCGACCGTGACCTCATCACCCGGTTCGCCACCAAAGCTGGGGATGGCGACGGCCTCGGCACNCGACGGCACGATGATCGTGCCCCGCAACGACAGTTCCTCCCAGCCGGGTGCGGTGAACTCGAGGCTGATGCGGATGCCCTCCGACCAGCCGATGCCCCCTTCGACGAGGTCGACCTCACCCTGGGGAATGTCGATCTCGAGGATCAGCGCATCGGTGCCCCGGCAGGTGGCTACGGCCGGTCGACCCTCCAGGGCGACCGGACACGCTCCTTGGGAGGACCCGAAGAGGACGACGTCGAGTGGTCTCAGCACCTCGGTCACCACCGACGCTCGGACACAGGCCGCCTCCACCCATCCCCCGGGACCGACGAGCGCGACCTGCCCGCCACGGTGCTCGAATACCGATGCAGCGACGCCACCGGCGGGCACGGGGAGGATGCCCTCATCGACGCTCAGTCTGATCCGGTCCTCGACCGCCCCTTCCCCGACNGCCACGGCCACGAGATGGTCGAGTCCGACCACCAGNAGAGGCTCGGCCACCGGGGGACCTCCCGTCAGCGGTGCNTCCGGATCACCGGGATTGCCGAGATCCCGNTTCTNGCTGGTCGTGGTGAAGCGGAGGGCACGGTCCGATCGATCGACCGGGNCCTCCTCCAGCGCACTCCGAATGACCAGGAAGCCGATTGTGGCGAAAAGTGCGACCNCCAGCACGGTGAGCGCCCGCTTGCGAACGCCGAGCTTGATCGACTGCTCGATCGAGGCCTCGTCGCGGCGCTCGGCCCGAGAGCGCGGCCCGAAGGCCTCCGAGCGGTCACCGCCGGCCAGGAGCGTGGCCCATTGCGCCACGATCTCCTCCGGGAAGCGCACCGCCAACTTGGCAAACGCCTCCTCTTCGTCGGGACCGAACAGGAGGAGAAGGTCGTTCTCGCGTGCGAAGTCGACCGGGTCGTCATGGTGCTCCAGGGGCCGGTCGCCGGCGAGACGCAGCAGGAACATGCGAATCTGGCGCTCGGCCTCCCGCTCGCTCCACTGTGGACCTGCCTCGACCTCGACGTCGGCAACGGGTGACGTTCCCTCGCGCCGGGCCCGGAAGAAGGAGCCGCGCCGGGTTCGGAGCTTGCCGGACACCTCGGTGCCGGCCTCCGTCAGACGCTGCTCAGGGCGTTGTTCGGCATCCGGTTCCACGGGTGGCAGATCGTCGGACGGTTCGTTCGTGCCGGGCGGATCGCCCGTTAAGTCGCTCATCGCCTTTCCGGTCTATCCACGGGCGAGAGGCTAGGCAACAGATGCCACCCGAGGCGGGCACCCTCGCCCTTGCTGCCTACAGGGACCCGTCCGTCGATACCATCGCCCGCTGTGCCGCCGCCCGACCCGCCGTACCCCTCTGCCCGAACCCGTCGGGTGAAGAGCACATCCCGAAGCGTGGTGCCGCGGCTCCTGCTCGTTGCCCCGGCCCTCCTCCTGGCCTGCCTTCTGTCCGCCTGCACCAGAGACGCACCGACCCATCCCGGGAGCGCCTCGGGGATCGCCCTGACCTCCCTCCCAGCGACGACCACGACCACCCTCCCCCCCACCACGACCACGACCACGACCACCCTCCCCCCCACCACGACATTCAACCCGGAGGTGTGGCCGCTGGGCTTCGCCGACCCCCGCGGCGAGGCGTTCGCCGACTTCCAGGCGGCCTTCGACCGGGGCGACCGCTTCCAACGCCTCGAATTGTTCTGCCATCCCGGCGAGGCGACCACCTCGACCCTGCGTGCCACCGACGAAGGCATCACGGCAGAAGCGATCCGGATCGTCCACCTCCGCACCCGCCTCGAGGACTACGAGCAGATCGGATTCGAGTTCCCCGTCGGCGACACCGCCGAGATGGTCGAGGCGTTCGTCGGGATCGTGAACGAAGAGTGCGGCGGCGTGTACGGCCGACGCCTCGACCTCCGCCTGGTCGAGGTCACGGCGCTCGGTGGTGGCGGCGTCGATATCGACACCCTCCGCAGTGCCGCCTGCCTGGAAGCGACCGACGACCTCGGTGCCGTCCTCGTCCTGGACCTGACCGGACTCCAGGGCTCGGCGCCGCTGTGCCTCGCCGACACCGGGAAGACGCCCCTGATCACGACCGAGCCCCGGTCCTCCGATGACCTCCGAACGGCTCGTGGCCGCCTGCTGGCGACCGCAGTCGCCAGCGACACCCAACTGGAGTTGGCAGCACGCTCCGCCGAGGCACGATCGTTGCTCACGGGAGCCACGATCGCCGTCGTCGTGTCGGACACTCCCGGCCAGTCCGAGGCCGTTTCCGACGGCCTCCTCGAGACCATGGAAGACCTCGGCTACGACATCCAAGTGCATCCCATCGGTTGTGAGGGCACGACCACCTGCAGGGTGGGCATCCAGGCCGCCGTGGAGCGGATGATCGGTGACCGATCGACGGTTGTGTTCCCGGTCCTCAACGCCGTCTCGCTCCCTGGACTCCTCACGGAGATGATCCGCCAGGGGATGCCGAAGCCGGTCTTCATCCAGACCGGCCTCAACGGGCAGTCCGGCGACCTGGCCGCCGCCCAGGTACTTGCCTACGGCGGCCCCGAGGCGGCCACCTACTACGACGGGACGTTCATCGTGGACGCAGCCGACACAGGGACCTGGCGGCTTCCCGACGCTGCAGGGCAGGGCTTCCCCGACCCCTTCTCCAGGATGTGCAACGCCGAGTACTCGCGGGTGACCGGACGGCCCGTCGCCGACCCGACCGATCCGACCAGCGCCGCCCACAAAACGGTGGCGGATGCCTGCGCCCTGGTGCGCATCGCCGTGCGCACGCTCCGAGATGCCGGTGTCAACCCCCGGCAGGCCGATGTGAACTGGGTGCTCTACCGACTCGACGAGGTGGACCTACCGGGCATGCTCCCGACCTCGTCAGCCCGTCGGAAGAACGACCTGCCGGACGTCGTCCGGAACCTCGAGTACCAGTACCCCTGCCGCTTCGGAAGGGGCACCGGCGCCACGGACGACGCCCCCGGGGGCTGCATCGTCCCCACGGGCGAGTGGCACGATTTCCGATGAAGGGCACCCGGCGACCTGAAGTGCCGGTTGGTCAGGGGCGGATGTCGTAGTAGAGGTTCGTTGGGTCGTCAACCTCGTGCTGGACGAAGCGGGTAAAACCGGCAGCCGTCGCCATCTCGGCCAGCGTGGCCGGATCGAGGCCCAGCGTGCCAAGGCCCATGCCGTCGGGGGTCGACATCGCCGACGCCATGCACGTCGACACCGAGGCTGCGAACATCATCGCCAGCACCGGGTTGCGTCGGTTCTTCTGCCAGTCCGGCGAGGACCTGATCTCCTTCGCCAACCAGACACCATCCGTTGCGATTGCCTCCCGGATGGCCGCCATGGCGAGGTCGGGACGCGGCATGTCGTGGAGGCAGTCGAGGGTCATGACCAGGTCAACGTCGCCGGTCGCAGGCAGGTCCTCACCACCCACAAGGTGTAGCGACACGTTGGCACGGCCGGCGAAGCGGTCCCTCGCCGCAGCGATGGCCCGTTCGGAGACGTCGTAGCCCTCGAACACCGAGTTCGGGTAGGCGTCGGCGAGGAGTTCGAGCGCCAACCCGGTTCCGCATCCGACGTCCACGACCTTCGCACCAGCCTCGAGGCGCTCGACGACGCCGTCGAGGAGCGGCACCACCACGGGCACCAACAAGGACCGTGCCATCGGGGCCAGCATCGCCTCGGTGTGCTGTTCGGACCCTTCCCCCTGGTCGTCATAGGTGAGTCCGAGCCCGGTCCGGAAAGCCTCAGCGAGGCCATCCGCAACCTCGGGGTGGCGCAGGTTCCGGAACACCCCGGCGGCGAAGCTGGGGCCGCCTGTCCGGGCGAGTACCGCGGCGGCCTCCGGTTCGAGGAGGAAGGTCTCACCGTCCTCGGACACGAGCAGGTCGGCGGCGGCCTGTCCGCGGAGCCACTCCCGCAACCAGCGCTCATGGAGGCCGGTGCTGGCAGCCAGGTCGGTCGAGGTCACGACACCGGCACCATCGAGGGCCTCGTAGAGGCCGAGGCGGGTTCCGAGGTGGACCATCAGCGAGACCATCTCGCCCTGCTTGTAGCCCCAGGTGGTCAGGGTGTACCGACCGAGCAGGTCGGGATCGAGTTCCTGCTGCTGCTCGTCGCCCATGGATCGCTCCCCTCCCGCGGTTCCGGACCTCCGAACCTAGCCGCCGTCCTGTACCCAGATCCCTTCGGAGTCCTCCCGACAGGGCAGGGTCTCGATGTCGCCCTTCCGGTCGCGCCGGCCCCCGACGTTCACCTTCCACCCCTCCCCCTCGGTGGTAAACCTCCAGAAGTGTGTCAGGCAAACCAATTCGTCACCGTCGACCACCCCCTCGCTGGCCAGGTGCGACCACTGGTGCGGGCAGCGGGCCTCCATCACGCACGGGCGGCCGTCGGTCGTCCGCCAGACCACGAGGTCCCGCTCGTCGAGCGCCGCATCGATGGCCGATCCGGGGGCGAGGCCGCGTGCCGCAGCGGCATCGGAGACCCGCACCCAGCCCGGGTCGGCACCCACGGGATCAGACGTCGAGGTAACGGGTCACGGCGATGGCCGATCCGATCATGCCCACGGCCCCACCGAGGATCAGCAACCAGATGCTGGTGTCCCAGACGAAGCCATCGGGGACAGCGAAGCCGCGGAAGAGCGGGACGGCGTCGGACTCCTGGAAGAAGGCCATGACCTCGTTGTCGACCACGAATAGGGCCGGAATGGCCATTGCCGCCCCGATGAGTCCGTGGATCGTGCCCTCGAGCATGAAGGGGATGCGGATGAACCAGTTCGACGCCCCCACCAGTTTCATGACCTCGATCTCCTGGCGGCGGGCGCCGATGGCGGTGAAGACGGTGTTGAGGATCAACAGTGCCGAGACGGCGACCAGGACCACCGCGGCGATGAGCAGCGCCTGGCTGACCCTTTGGGAGAAGTCGTCGATCTGGCGGATGGCCTCCGTCGCCGTGGCGACCTCGCGGACACCGGGTTGAGCAGAGAACTGGTCCGCCAACTCGCTCACGTTCGGTGCCGAACGGTCTGAGGGGACGATTCGGTAGGAAGGCGGCATGACGTCGGGGGTGACGCTCTCGACCAACTCGGGCTTGTCGGAGAACAGCGTCTCGAACTCGTCGTAGGCCGCCGCCTTGTCGATGTACGTGTAGCCCTCGATCGCCGGGCTGGAGTCGAGGACGTGGCGGATGGCAGCGTCCTGGTCGGCATCGGCGTCGGGGTTCATGAAGACGATGAACTCGACGCCTTCCTGGAACTGGGCCGTGGCGCGCTCGGCCCCCTCGCGGATCATCATGGAGGCACCCACGAGGGCCAGGGACACAGCAACCGTAAGGATGGCGGCCAGCGTGAGGCTGAGGTTGCGCCAGATGCTGAGGATGGTCTCGCGCAGGTAGTACCAGAGGCGATACACGTCAGGCCCGTCCCGTACTCCGGATGCACGCCCGGCGGTCGGGTGCCGACGGGGTCACTCGTAGACCCCCCGAGACTCGTCGCGGACCACGACGCCACGATCCAGTTCGATGACCCGTCGCCGCATCGTGTCGACGATGCCCCGGTCGTGGGTCGCCATGACGACCGTCGTGCCCGAACGGTTGATGCGGTCGAGGAGGCGCATGATGCCGACCGACGTCGAGGGGTCGAGGTTGCCGGTGGGCTCGTCCGCCAGGAGGATCAGGGGCCGGTTCACGAACGCCCGGGCGATCGACACCCGCTGCTGCTCCCCACCCGAGAGTTCCTCGGGGAAGCGCTCGGCCTTTGGGGTCAGACCGACGAGTTCGAGGATGAACGGCACCTGCTTGCGGATCACGCTCCGGGGGCGGCCGATCACCTCGAGGCCGAAGGCGACGTTCTCGTAGACGGTCTTCCTCGACAGCAACTTGTAGTCCTGGAAGACGTATCCGATCTCTCGGCGCAGGTACGGAACCTTCCAGGAGCGCATCCCCCCGATGTCCTTGCCGGCCACCATCAACCGCCCCGTGTCAGCGACCTCTTCCCGGTTGAGGAGGCGGAGGAAGGTCGACTTGCCAGAGCCCGAAGGGCCTACGAGGAAGACGAACTCGCCGCGTTGGATCTCGACCGAAACTTCCCGGAGGGCGGTGACGTCGCCCTTGAAGATCTTCGAGACACCTTCTAGCCGGATCATCGTCGAGGGCTCCTGCACATGGCCGGCAGAGGGGTACGACTTGTCACTGGCTGCACGTCGGGCACGGTACCAGAGCACCCGTCGTGGATCGTGGCGCCTTGTCGGTCCGGACGCAGCACCCGGTCCGACCCGTCACCCGCCGGCACGCGCCCAACGGAGGTAGGCCTCCATGAAGCCGTCGAGGTCGCCGTCGAGGACGCGTTCGACGTCACCGACCTCGTGGGAGGTACGGAGGTCCTTGGCCATCTGATAGGGCTGGAGCACATAGGAGCGGATCTGGCTGCCGAAGTCGACGCCCCGCTGCTCCCCACTGACGGCGTCCAGTTCGTCCCGGCGCTTCTGGCGCTCGAGGTCGAGCAGTTTGGCGGCCAGCATCTGCATGGCCCGGTCCTTGTTCTGGTGCTGGCTGCGCTCGTTCTGGCACGAGGTGACCAGGCCGGTCGGAAGGTGGGTGATGCGCACCGCCGAGTCGGTCACGTTGACGTGCTGACCGCCGGCACCCGACGAGCGGTAGGTGTCGATCCGGAGGTCGCCCTCGTCTATCTCGATCTCGGCGCTCACGTCCTCGACGAACGGGACCACGTGCAGTGAGGCGAACGCCGTCTGGCGCTTGGCCTCCTTGTTGAAGGGCGAGATCCGCACCAGTCGGTGGACGCCCCGCTCCCCTTGCAGGAGGCCGTAGGCGTAGCGGCCGCGCACGATGAACTCGGCGGAACTGATACCGGCCTCGGTCCCCTCAGAGGAGGAAACCGGCTCCAGCGAGAACCCCCGCTTCTCCGCCCACCGGGCGTACATCCGCAGCATCATCTCGGCCCAGTCCTGGGCGTCGGTTCCTCCGGCACCGGACTGTAGGTGGCAGACCGCGTCACCCGCGTCGTATTCACCCGAGAAGAGCGACCTCAACTCCAGGGCATCCATGCTCCCCTCGAGGTCGACGAGAGCCTCCTCGATCTCGGCCTCGAAGCTGTCATCGTCCTCCTCGACGGCCAACTCGGCGAGGGTCGATGCGTCCTCGAGGCGGCCGAGCAGGGTGGCGTGCAGGTCGAGATCCTCGACGACGCCGGCGAGTTCCTGCTGGACGCGCCGGCCACGATCCTGGTCGGTCCAGAGGTCGGGGTCGGCCGCCTCGAGTTCGAGGGCGGATCGACGCTCGGCCAGATCATCGGTACGCAGATAGCCGGCGGCCTCGCCGAGGCGGCGGTGGAGGGCATCGAGTCGTGGAGAGAAGTCCTGCATGGAGTGGGGTGGTCGGTCAGCGGCCGTGACAGTGCTTGAACTTACGACCCGAATCGCAGGGACACGGGGCATTGCGCGGCGTGGCGTCCCAGCCGGTGTTCACCTTCTGAACCGGCCCGGGGGGCTCCTCGGTGACCGTTGCCGGTGCTCCGGCTGCTGCGGCGACCGCTGCCGCCCCACCGACCGGTCCTTCCGGCCCGCTGGTCTGCATGTCGTCCGGCACGCCACCATCCTCCTCGGTGATCGCAACCTGGATGCGCATCACGTATCGGAGAAAGTCGGCGCCGATCAGGTCGGTGAGTTGGCCGAAGAGGTCGAAGCCCTCCCGCTGCCACTCGGTGGTCGGATCGCGCTGGCCCATGGCCCGGAGGTGGATGCCCTCGCGGAGGTGGTCCATCTCATAGAGGTGCTCGCGCCAGCGTTGGTCGATGATGCGGATCATCACCTGGCGCTCGACCTCGCGCATCGTGTCGGCACCGAGTTCTCCCTCGCGCCCCTCGAAACAGGCGACCGCGTCGTCGACGAGCCGCTCGGAGAGTTCGACAGGGTCCAGGATGCGGCTCAGGTCGTCGGCGTCGACCGTGAGCGGCCAGAAACCTTCCATCTCAACATGGAGGCCGGCGATGTCCCATTCCTCGGGATGTTCGGCTGCACAGAAGGTGCCGAGTCCGGCGTCGACCACATGGGACACCACCTCGAGCACCTCGTCGCGCATCTCGGCACCGTCGAGGACACGGTCTCGGAGCCGGTAGATCACGCGTCGTTGCTCGTTCATGACCTCGTCGTACTTGAGGACGTTCTTGCGGATCTCGGCGTTCTTCTGCTCGACGGTGGTCTGGGCCCGCTCGATGGCCTTGGTCACCATCTTCGACTCGATCGGGATGTCCTCGGGAAGGGCCTTGTCCATCATGCCGCGCATGGCACCCGAAGCGAAGAGACGCATCAGGTCGTCGTCGAGGGAAAGGTAGAAGCGGCTCTTCCCCGGGTCGCCCTGGCGACCGCCCCGCCCGCGCAGCTGGTTGTCGATCCGTCGACTCTCGTGCCGTTCGGTACCGAGGACGTACAGGCCGCCGTTGCGCCGAACCTCGTCGCCGCGCTCCTCACAGTCCGTGGTGAGGCGCGGCAGCAGGGAGGCGACCTTGGCCTGCCCCTCGGGGCTCTCCGGATCGAGCCCGACGGCCCGGGCCTCGCGGGCGGCCATGCTCTCAGGGTTGCCGCCGAGCAGGATGTCGACGCCGCGGCCGGCCATGTTGGTGGCCACGGTGACCGCACCGGGACGGCCGGCCTGGGCGATGATCTCCGCCTCGCGGAAGTGCTGCTTGGCGTTGAGGACCTCATGGGCAACGCCCCGCTTCTCGAGCTCGCGGGAGAGGTGTTCGGACTTCTCGACCGAGATCGTGCCGACGAGCACCGGCTGGCCGGCCTCGTTGCTCTCGAGGATGTCCTCGATCACAGCATCGAACTTGCCGGCCTCGGTCTTGTAGATGAGGTCGCTGGCGTCGTCGCGGACGAGTTGACGGTTGGTGGGGATCGACACCACCTGCAGGTTGTAGATGCCGGCCAACTCGGCGGCCTCGGTCTCGGCGGTACCGGTCATGCCGGCCAGCTTGTCGTAGAGGCGGAAGTAGTTCTGGAGCGTGATGGTGGCGAGGGTCTGGTTCTCCTCCTTGATCGCCACCCCCTCCTTGGCCTCGACCGCCTGGTGGATGCCGTCGGACCAGCGCCGTCCCTCGAGGACCCGACCGGTGAACTCGTCGACGATCCGGACCTCGCCGTTCGAGATGATGTAGTCCTTGTCCCGCAGGTAGAGCTCCTTGGCCTTGAGCGCCGACTGCAACTGGTGGACGAGGTTCGAGGAGACCTGGTCGTAGAGGTTCTCGACGCCGAGCGCCGCCTCGACGGCGTGGACGCCCTCCTCGGTTGGGGCGACGATCCGCTTCTCCTCGTCGAAGTCGTAGTGCAAGTCGCGTTGCAGGCCCCGAGCGACGGCGGCGAAGCGCTGGTAGAGGGCCACGGCGTCGCTGAGGCGCCCGCTGATGATGAGTGGGGTGCGGGCCTCGTCGATCAGGATCGAGTCGACCTCGTCGACGATGCAGTAGGCGTGGCCGCGCTGGACCTTGAGGTCGACCGACATGGCCATGTTGTCGCGCAGGTAGTCGAAGCCCAGCTCGTTGTTGGTGCCATAGGTGATGTCGGCGCCGTAGGCGAGGCGCTTGGCGGTGGCGTCCCGCTCACCGGGCACAACCAGGCCCACCTCGAGGCCCAGCCAGCGGTGGATTTGCCCCATCCACTCGGAGTCGCGGGTGGCCAGGTAATCGTTGACGGTGCAGAGGTGGACGCCGCTGCCCGTGAACCCGTTGAGGTAGGCCGGCAGGGTCGAGACGAGCGTCTTACCCTCGCCGGTGCGCATCTCGGCCACCCATCCG
Source organism: Acidimicrobiaceae bacterium (assembly GCA_002699725.1). Classification (GTDB taxonomy): domain Bacteria; phylum Actinomycetota; class Acidimicrobiia; order Acidimicrobiales; family MedAcidi-G1; genus S20-B6. The sequence goes on along the minus strand of PACE01000008.1, from coordinate 55,871 downwards.
AGGTGGAGGGCCACGCCTCCCATGAGTTGGACGTCGTAGTGCCGTTGTCCGATGACGCGGGTGGCTGCTTCGCGGACGACGGCGAATGCCTCGATCAGAAGGTCGTCGATGTCCTCGCCGTTGTCGAATCGCTGCCGAAACTCAGCGGTCTTCGCTCGCAGGGCATCATCGGAGAGCACAGCCGTCTCGGGCTCGATCGCGTTGATGTCGGGGACGATGGCCTCAAGGGCCTTGATCTTCTTGCCCTCGCCGCTGCGGAGGACTCGTGAGAATGCACCCATGTCGACGCTGAGGCTACCGGCGGCCCGTGTGGCCTCGGTCGACGCTGCGGCGCCAGCGGCGCCGCCTGTGCTGCAGGGCTACCCGGTCAGTCAGGGTCGGGTTGGAAGAGGAGTCCGAGTTCATCGAGACGCGGGATCGTCTCTTCGACGCCCGAACCGAGTATTGCCGCCAGGGCCTGGAGATCGTCGCGCCGGATGGTGAGGACGCGGCCATTGAAGTCCTGTCGCTTGACCTGGATGATCGTCATGTAGCGGGTGACCATCTCGGCTTCGGGCCCTTCGGCCTTCCGGAGCTTCACCAGGTCGATGACGACCTTCTGCGGGACGGCTCCACCGCCCGAGATGCCGAGGTCGTCCTCGCCGACCGGCAGCAACTGGTCGACCGGTACGTCGTAGAAGCGCGCCATCCGTTGGAGGCGAGGCACCGAGATGGCCCGTTCGCCACGTTCGTAGGCACCGAGGACCGACGCCTTGAACTCGGCATCTGAGCGAGCCTCGACATCCTGCAGGGAGAGCCGCTTCTGGCGGCGGATCTGGCGGATCCGCTCCCCCACCTGGCGGCGGTACCGGAGGTCGTCGTCATCGGTCATGTGTATGGGTTCCCCTTCGTGGTCTCGGGTCCGGTTCCGAACCCGCCACCCGGCGTGGCAGCCGAGCGTAGCGACCGGCCGCGCTCCGTGGCAAATGGATGCCTGATGCGCTCCGAGAATCGGAAACGCGTGCGCTCAGAGCGGTGGGAGCACCCGGCCGTCACGGAGCGCGGTCAGAAGCGTTCCGCCGGCGATGGCGGCCGTCTCGGCCCGGAGTACGGTCGGACCGAGGTCGACGACGTCGCGGCCTGCCACCTCGTCGGGGCTCCATCCGCCCTCGGGGCCCACCAGGACGATCCGATCACCGGCCACCAGGCTCCGGCCCCGCGGCTGGGCGAGGGCGGTTCCCGGCCGGTCCGCCACCTCACCCACCGGGGTGATCGCCTCGACCACCGGAAGGCGGACCCGACGCGACTGCATGGCCGCCTCGCGGGCAACCCGGAGGAAGCGCTGGTGCTGGGTGGCGCACTTGTCGGCATCCCATCGCACGATGGATCGTTCGGCCAGGAGCGGGAGAATGCGGTCCACGCCCAGTTCGGTCAACTTCTGGACGACCAGTTCTGGTCGACCGGCCTTGAGCATCGAGAAGCCGACGGTGACCTCTCCGTTGGGTTCCGGAACGTCGAAAACCTCGCCGACGACCTCGAGGTCCTTGTCGAACCGACAGTCCCGCCAGCGACCCTCACCGTCGCAGATCGTCAGGGGATCACCGGCACGCAGCCGTAGCACCCGTTCCAGGTGATGGCGATCGTCGGCCCCGAGCACCGGCGAGTGGAGGTCCGCCACGAAGGCGTGCGGGCCGCCGGTGCCGTCGGGTGCTCGGCTCGCCACGGGACCCGGGCTCCTCAGTTGAAAGCTTGGCGGATCCGGGAGAAGAGCCCCTCGCCGGCTTCGGCGACGGTCTCGCCCCGGGCCTCGGCGAGGCGGCGGAGTAGTTCCTCGTCTTCGGTTCCCAGGTCGGTCGGCGTGTCGACCACCACCTCGACGAGCAGGTCCCCCCGTCCGCGGCCGTGCAGGTGTGGCGCTCCCCTGTCGCGGATGCGAAAGACCGCCCCCGTCTGCGTGCCGGCCGGGATGGTCAGGGCCTCTGTGCCATCCAGGGTTTCGTAGTCGAGTTCCACGCCGAGTGCCACCTGGGTGACCGGGAGGTGGAGGCGGTGCACAAGGTCATCGCCATGCCGCTCGAACACCGCATGGTCGGCGATCCGGAGCCGGATGTTCAGGTCACCCGCCGGGCCGCCTCGGGGTCCGACGGCCCCCCGACCGGCCATCCGCAGCCGACGGCCCTCGTCGACGCCGGCCGGCACCTTGACCGCATGGGTCGCCCTCTCGATGATCCTCCCCGCGCCGTCGCACTCCGCACACGGGTACTCAATCGACTCGCCCCGACCGCCGCAGGTCGGACAGACGGTGGAGGTCACCATCTGGCCGAGCACCGACTGGCGGACCCTTCGCACCTGGCCGCTACCCGCGCAGCCGCTACATCGATCGGCATAGGTGCCGGGCTTTGCTCCGCTCGCCTCGCAGGTGCTGCAGGTCACGGCCGTGCGGACGGAGACCTCGGCGTCGCATCCGAACACGGCATCCTCGAAGCTCAGGTCGAGGACAACCTCGAGGTCCTCGCCCGGGAAGGGGCCGCGCTGTCGTCCGCCGAGGCCACTCCCGCCAAAGAAGGTTTCGAAGAGGTCGCCGAGCCCGCCGAAGGGGTCGGCCGGTCCGCCGACACCGCCACCGTCGTGGCCGAAGCGGTCGTAGCGGGCCCGGCGCTCGGGATCGGAAAGCGCCTCGTAGGCGGCGGTCGCCTCCTTGAAGCGTGCCTCGGCCCCCGGGTCGCCGGGATTGGCGTCGGGATGCTCTTCTCGGGCCAAACGACGGTAGGCCTTCTTGACCTCCTCGACTGAGGCGTCGCGGCCGACGCCGAGCACTTCGTAGTGGTCGCGGGGCACGGTCAACCCGAGGTCAGCCGGTCGCCCAGCTGACGGCTCACCACAGCCACTGTGGCCATTGCCTGCGGATAGTTCATCCGGGTGGGGCCCAGCACGGCGATCGAGCCGACCTGGTCGCCGTCGATCTCGTAGGGGGCGACCACGAGCGAGCACTCGTTGAGGGGCTCGACCCGGGTCTCTGTGCCGATCACGACGCTCAGGCCGCGGTCGAGCACGTCGCGGAGCAGGCCCACGACCAGGTACTGCCGTTCGAGGACATTGAGCACCTGTTGGACGAGACCGACGTCGTCGAAGACGTTGGCAACCCTCGCGGCGCCGCCGACGAACGCCTCCTCGAGGTCGGCCGCCCGGTCGGCCAACAGGGCCCGGGCAGCGCCGAACACGTGGTCGACGGCGGGATCGCCGGTCCTCAAGGGCTCGGGAGCATCGCTCATATGGCGACCGATCATCGCCCCGGAGAGGTGTGCGGTGGCGATGGCGAGGGTCGACTCGTGGACGTCNTCGGTGAATTCGAGGGCCAGTTTCTCGACGGCGCCGTTGGCCATCACGATGACGAGCAGGGCAAGGTGCGGGCCGAGGCCGACCANCTGGAGGGACCGGACCTCCTGGTGGTCGCGGTCGGGNGCGAGGACGACTGCCGGGCTCCCGGTCAGGTCCGAGAGCAGGGTGCTGGTGTCGCGGAGCATGAGTTCGAGTTCNCTGTGCGAGCGGGCGAAGAAGGCGCTGACCTGCTCACGGTCGGCGGCCTCGAGTCGGCCCGGNNCGGGGAGGCCGTCGACNAAGAAGCGGTAGGCCTTCTCGGTGGGGATNCGGCCCGCCGAGGTGTGCGGCTGGACGAGGAAGCCCTCTTCCTCGAGGAGGACCAGTTCGTTGCGNATCGTCGCCGTGGAGACNTCGATNCCGGACCGGTCGGCGACGCGGCCCGACCCGACAGGGTTGGCGCTCTCGATGTATTCCTGGACGACCGCACGCAGGATGGCAGCCTTGCGGTCCTCGGACATGACCAGATGCTACCGGGCGCCGAGTTTCTAGTCCTCGAGGCGGAGGGCGCTGACGAAGGCCTCCTGGGGGACGTCGACGCGGCCGATGGACTTCATCTTGCGCTTGCCNTCCTTCTGCTTCTCGAGGAGCTTGCGCTTGCGGGTGATGTCGCCGCCGTAGAGCTTGGCCGTCACGTCCTTGCGATAGGCCCGGACGGTCTGGCGGGCGATGACCCGCCCGCCGATGGCCGCCTGGATGGGCACCTCGAACTGCTGGCGCGGGATGAGTTCCTTGAGCTTNGCCGTCATCTTGCGGCCGTAGGAGTCGGCNGCGTCCTGGTGGACGATCATGCTGAAGGCNTCGACCACCTCNCCGTGAAGCAGGATGTCGACCCGCACCAACTTCGAGGCCTTCACCCCGATGGNCTCGTAGTCGAGGCTGGCGTAGCCCTGGGTACGGCTCTTNAGTTGNTCGAANAAGTCGATGACCACCTCGGCGAGGGGTAGTCGGTAGGTCAACTCCACTCGTTCGGGCGAAAGGTAGATCATGTCGACGTACTCGCCGCGGCGTTCCTGGCAGAGTTCCATGAGTGCACCCGTGTAGGCGGTCGGGGTGATGACCTTGGNCTGCAGCCAGGGCTCCTCGATGCTCTCGATCTCGCCGGCAGGTGGCAGGTCGCACGGGTTGTCGATGTCGACGGCNTCGCCGCCGACCCGGGTCACCCGGTACTCGACCGACGGCGCCGTGGTNATGAGGCTCAGCCCGAACTCCCTCTCNAGGCGCTCGCGCACGATCTCCATGTGGAGNAGNCCGAGGAAGCCGCACCGGAACCCGAAGCCGAGTGCGCCGGAGGTCTCGGNTTGGTAGGTGAAGCTCGANTCGTTGAGGCGCANCTTCTCNAGCGCCTCNCGCAGGTCGGAGAATTCNTCNCCTTCGATCGGGTAGAGGCCGGAGAANACCATGGGCTGTGGCTCCCGGTAGCCCNCGAGTGCATGCTCGGCGCGGTTGCGCGCCGTCGTGACCGTCTCACCGGATCGCGCCTCTCCCACGTCCTTGACGCCGGCCAGGAGGTAGCCCACCTCGCCGGGACCAAGGGAGNCGACCGGCGTCATGTCGGGGAGCCGCACGCCGATCTCGTCGACCTCGTGGTTGACGCCTGCCTGCATGAAGCGGAGGTTGTCCGTGCTCCGAATCGTGCCNTCGACGACCCGAATCGAGGAGACCACCCCGCGGTACTGGTCGAAGTTGCTGTCGAAGACGAGTGCCCGGAGCGGGGCTTCGGGATCGCCTGCCGGCGGCGGGGTCNGGGCNACCACGGCATCGAGGAGNTCGGTGACGCCGTCACCGGTCTTGGCGCTGATCTGGATGACGTCNTCGGCGGCGATGCCGAGCACCCGTTCGATCTCCTCCGCGTAGCGCTCGGGTTCGGCGGCCGGGAGGTCGATCTTGTTGAGGACGGCGACGATATCCAGGTTGTGCTCGAGNGCCAGGTAGCAGTTGGCGAGGGTCTGGGCCTCGATGCCCTGGGCGGCGTCGACGACGAGGATCACACCTTCACAGGCGGCCAGCGAACGACTCACCTCGTAGTTGAAGTCCACGTGGCCGGGAGTGTCGATCAGGTTGATGACCGANTCCTGCCATTCGAGCCGGACGCTCTGGAGCTTGATGGTGATGCCCCGTTCGCGTTCGAGGTCCATCGAGTCGAGGTACTGNGCNCGCATCAGGCGGGGTTCGACCGCGCCACAGAGTTCGAGCATGCGATCGGCCAGCGTGGACTTGCCGTGGTCCACGTGGGCGATGATCGCCGTGTTGCGCAGTCGCGACTGGTCCATCGTCGGCTGACGGTACCGGGACNGGCGACGTTGNCCGCNTGACCCCTGTCCCGCCGTGTTGCCGACGCTCTCCGCTAGCCTTGGCGTTCGCCGTTGCANGAGGCACCGGTTCGTGAACGGGACGTCCCCGCTGGNCGNCTCCCGACCAGATTCTCCCCAGACGAAGGACCTGCGCCCCCGTGGCCAACATCAAGAGCCAGATCAAGCGAAACCGACAGAACGAGNTCCGNCGCCTACGCAACCGCACGGTGCGCTCCGAGTTGCGCACACGTATCAAGGCGGCGCACACCGCTGCCGANACCGGCGAGGGCGGTACCGACGAGTTGAACGCCGCCATGAAGCGCATCGACACGGCCGCAGCCAAGGGCATCATCCACGCCAACGCTGCGGCNCGTCAGAAGTCCCGACTCCAGAAGCGCATCAACGCCCTCGGCGCCTGACGCCGGGAGCCACGCTCCCCTACNNCAGGNCNCTAGCGGCGGTTCATGCTCGCNANCCGGGCGACCAGCACCTCGGCGACCAGTTCGGGCGGCCAGCCCGTCCGCCCCCTGAGGTCCAGGTCGGCATCGGACAGCAGGCGGATCGCCCCCGTGATCCGCTCGTTCCCCATGCGTCGGCTGACCGTCAGGGCCTTCTTGGCCGGGAATCCCTTGATGCCGAGGACCTCGGCAGCGCCCTTCTCGTCGCCGATGCCGGCACCGTCGAGGCGGAGCAGTCGGGCGTAGTGCCCGTGGAGGNCAGCGAGGATCCCCAGCGGGTGCCGGTCCCCGGCATCCATCATCCGGTGCAGCCGGTCGATGGCCTTGGCCATGTCGCCAGCGTCGATCGCATCCGTGAGTTCCCAGGGCGGTACCTGTCCGGCGCCGCCAAGGTAGGGGGCCACATCGCCGGGACCGACCTCTGCGCCGGGTCCGAAGACCGCCGTCAGTGTCTCGAGGAGGCCGACCACTCGGGCTCGGTCCTCGCCCACCCGCTCGACGACGAGCGCCCGGGCCCTGCCGTCGAGGCGGACTTCGGCGGCCTCGAGCCGGGAAGACAACCAGGAATCCGCTTCCCGGCCGCTCCCCACCGAGCACTGCTGGACACGTCCGCCAGCGGCGACCACGGCTTCCTGCAACGACTTCGGGACCTGGTTGAGCTTTTGCTGCCTCGGATCCACCCCCGGCTCCCAGACCAGCACGAGGCGGGTGTCCACCAGCCCTTCGGCGAGGAGCCCGACGAGCGGGGCGACCTCCTCCTTGGTGCCGAATCGCCCGAGGTGACGACCGACGACGACCCGCCGGCCGGTGAGGAAGGCGGGGGTGCGCGCTGCGTCGAGAAGGCGTGAGGGCGAGAAGTCGCCGTCCTCCTCGGAGCGGTAGTGCGACTCGTCGAGCTCCTCGAGAGCGAGCGCGCGGTCCTCGCCTTCAAGGGCCGCTTCGACGGCCGCTCGAACGGCCTCGCCGACGAGGACCTCCTCCTTGCCCGTGATCAGGACGACCGGCACGGTCATCCGACCGGCTCCCGGGCCGCATCCTCGTCCTCAGCGAGGACTGCGGCCATCAGGTCGGCGACGCGCCGTGCGCCCCGCACGTCGTGCACTCGCAGGATCCGGCAGCCGGCGCCGATCCCGAGTGCGTGTGCCGCCCAGGTCGCCTCGCGCCGGTCGTCCACCTCGGTTCTGACGAGCGCCCCGAGGAAGCCCTTGTTGGATGCTGAGAGCAGGACCGGATAGCCCAGCGCTGGGAGGTCTCCGGAGTGACGGAGCAGTTCGGCGGACATCGATGGCGTCTTCCCGAGGTCGAGCCCGGCGTCAAGCATGATGCGGCACCTCGGAATCCCGGCAGCCTCCGCCCAGCGTCCACGCTCGGCAAGGAAGTCCCGGACCTCACAGCGGAGATTGCCATACCTGGGCTCCGGGTCGGCGATCCGGGGGCCGATCCGGACATGGGTGGCGACGACCGAGGCCCCGTGGCGTGCGCAGGCCGCGAGGAAGGTGGGGTCGGCGAAGCCGCTGATGTCGTTGCCGATGCAGGCACCAGCCGCCAGTGCCTCCGCGATGACCGACCCGCGGAAGGTATCCACCGAGATGGGTAGGTCGAAGCGCTCCCGGAGTGCCTCGACCGCCGGCACGACGCGGTCGACCTCGGAGGCGGCGGTGACCTCGGGTCCGGGGGCGGCCCGGATCCCCCCAACATCGAGGATGTCGGCTCCCTCGGCGACCTGCCGCTCGGCCAGTCGCAGGAAGGCGTCGAAATCCCAGTGCCGACCCTGATCGAAGAAGGAGTCGGTGGTGCGGTTGAGGATGCCCATCACGACGGAGCGGTACGTGATGTCGATGACGTGCTCGGGGCCCAACTCCAGGATCACGTCGGCGACGGTACACGGCGGGGGTGACCGGAGTCCGACCACCGCTGCCTCACGGCTCCGGACGCCGACGAACGGTGAGGTGGCCGCCGAGGGGGTCGACCTGCCAGGACTCCCCCCCACCCGGATCACCGTGCCCGGGGGTGGTGAGAGTGCGCCTGTCGAACCGGGTGGGCCCCAGAGCCCCACCCCGGGGAACCGCTCGCCGAGCGCATCTGCCACCTCCGGTGGGATCGCCGCCCGGAACACGAACAGCGACGGAGCCCGTACCCCGCTGCGGCGCAGGTCGGCGAGCAGGCGCTCGGCGGACCGGAACTCGTCGACCACGATGACGGTTCCCGCTTCGTCGAGGATGCGCAGTCCGCCTGCAGCTCCCGTCCCCGGCACCGAGGTCCAGGCCGAGTGGGCGCTCGCCACCAGGATCACTCCGAGTAGCAGGAGCGCCAAGTGGCCCGCCCGGCGGGCCGAGCGCCGGGCGCACAGGACGGCGGCGGCGACCAGGCGACGGGCGTCCAGCGGGTGTTCGAAGAACAAGTCCGAGATCCGGCGGCGCAGGGGGCCGCCCTCGGCGGGTGGAACGACGGGCACGGTGCACCTCCCGGACAGTCCAGCAGACAGGCGGGGAAGCCGTGCGTGGGCGGGTCAGGACCGCCCGGTCAGGGAAGCGTGTTCAAAACAGCGCCGAGGTGAGCCGTCGGCGCCACTCGGCGGTGCGGGGATCGTCGGGACCGAGGATGTCCAAAAGGTCGACGTAGGCCTGGCGGACCTCGTCGTCCGACTTCACCGAGCCCAGGAGTTCGGCCAGGCGGCCTTCGATGTCGTCGATCGGCTCGGTGCGGACCAGCGCCGCCAGGTGGCGGGTCTCGGGGGTCTCCGGGATGCCGGCGATCAGCACGAGTGCCTCGTCGCGGTCGCCGGGGTCATCGCGTTCGACCAGGAGGGCGGCGAGGGCGACGACGGCCTCAGGGTGGTCGGGCTCGGCCTCGAGCGCCGCCCGCAGGGAGGCCTCGTCGCCGACCGCCAGCAGGCGTTCGAGTTCCGACGACTCCTCCGGCGACAGGAGGCGGGTGACGAAGTCGCGCACGAAGGCCTCGCCCTGTGCTCCCGTGAAGGAGTCGGCGGGCCGTCCGTCGACGATGGCGTGGACGGCGGGGATGGACTGGGCCTGGAAGGCCTGGGCGATTCCGGGGTTCTCGTCAACATTCACCTTGGCGAGGATGACCCGGCCCCCGGTCTCGCCGACGACCTTCTCGAGGATTGGTCCCAACTGGGTGCAGGGCCCGCACCAGGGTGCCCAGAGGTCGACTATGACGGGCACCTGTGCCGAGCGGTCGAGGACCTCGGCCTGGAAGGTGGCGTCGGTGACATCCATGGGTTCGTCTCTCGTTTCCCGAGGTGGCCTGACGGGGGCTTCGCCGTTCAGGGTAGGGAGACACCCCGGAGGCTCCACTACCGTTCCCGGCCATGACCGGTGGACCAACGGCGCAGGGCGTGGATGCAGCGAACCTTCAGCACTGGTTCGAGGAGCACGTCGGCGTCGCCGGGACACTGGCCTTCGAGCAGATCGTCGGTGGCCGCTCCAACCTCACCTTCACCGTGTCGGACGAGGCCGGAGGCCGTTGGGTCCTGCGCCGGCCTCCCCTCGGCCACGTCCTTGCCACCGCCCACGACATGGCGAGGGAGCACCGGATCATCAGCGCCCTCGCCGACAGCGGCGTACCGGTTCCGGGCATCATCGGCCTGTGTGGGGACGAGGCGGTCAACGGGGCGCCCTTCTACGTCATGGAGTTCATCGAGGGCATGGTCGTGCGCACCTTCGAGGACGCCTCGGCCCTCGATCCGGCCCTGCTGGGGCGCATGGGTAAGTCACTGGTCGGGGTTCTCGCCCGCCTGCACGACCTGGACGTTGACGCCGTCGGACTGGGCGACTTCGCACGCCGCGAGGGGTACATCGAGCGGCAGTTGAAGCGTTGGCGCGCGCAGTTCGAGCAGTCGGCCACCCGCGACATTCCCCAGGTGCTCGAGGTCCACGAGCGGCTTGCCACCCGCGTCCCCGAGCAGCAGGGGGTTGGGATCGTGCACGGCGACTACCGGCTCGACAACTGCATGATGCGCTCCGACGGCGGCGTGGCAGCGGTCCTCGACTGGGAACTCTGCACGCTGGGCGACGTCCTGTCGGACCTGGCCGCCATGATCGCGTATGGCGACCAGCGGGCCGCTGGTGCCGTTCCGCTCAACACCTCGGCGGAGGGCTACCCCCCTGCCGAGGAGGTCTGTGGGCTCTATGCATCCCGCAGTGAGCGGGACCTCGCCCACCTCGACTTCTACCTGGCGTTCGCCCACTGGCGCACCGCCTGCATCGTCGAGGGCGTGTACGCCCGTTACGAGGCAGGGGTGATGGGCGATGCCGATCCGGAGTTGACGCAACTCTTCGGCGACCGGGTGCTCGCCCTCGCCGACCTTGCCGCCGAGTGTGCCGGACGGCTCCCGTGAGCGGGCGCGACCTCGTCGAGTTCTTCGACCCCCCCGACCTCGAGCAGGCGGTGCTGGTCCTGGCCCTCGACGGATGGATCGACGCCGCCGGTACCGCCGGCGAGGTCCGCTCCCACCTGTTGGCCGGCGACGGCCACATGATCGGACGCTTCGACACGGACCGCCTCCTCGACCACCGGGCCCGCCGGCCGACGTTGAGCCTCGTCGACGGCGTGAGTCGGGGACTCGACTGGCCCGCCATCGAGTTGCGCCTCCTGGACCACCTCGAGGGGCGGGACGTCCTCCTGCTCCACGGCGCCGAGCCCGACCACGAGTGGCGGGCCTTCGCCGATGCGGTGGTCGGCATGTGCCAGCGCCTGGACGTGGCACTGGTCATCGGCCTGGGGGCCTATCCGGCTGCGGTGCCCCACACCCGTCCCACCCGCCTCGCCTGCACGGCGGGCTCGGCCGACCTGGTCGACCGCCTCGACTTCCTCACCGCCTCCCTCGAGGTTCCGGCTGGCGCCCAGGCGGCNATCGAGGCGGCCGCCACTGCCGCCGGGATCGAGGCGCTCGGCCTGTGGGCGCAGGTCCCCCACTACCTGTCGGCCACCTCCTTCGCTCCGGCCACGGAGGCGCTTCTGACCGGGTTCGCCGCTCTGGCCGGGGTCGACATGGACATCACACCCATCACTGAACGGGCGCTGTCCGCCCGGGCCCGCCTGGACGAGATGGTGGCCCGCGATCCCGAACACGTCGCCATGCTCGAGAAGATGGAGGCCACCTACGATGACCTCCACGACGCCCGTTTGCGCCTTCCGACGGGCGAAGACCTGGCTGCCGAGCTGGAGAAGTTCCTGCGCGACCAGTGAGTGGAGCGCTTAGACGACGACGTTGACCAGGCCGGGCGGTCGGACGACCACCTTCTTGGGTGGAGCGCCGTCGAGGTGGGCGGCGACCCGCTCGGAGGCCAGGGCAGCGGCCTCGGCGGCAGCCTCGTCGATGTCGGCGGNGACCTCGATCCGGTCGCGGACCCNGCCGTTGACCTGGACGACCATGGTGACGGTGTCGTCGAGGAGCTTGGCAGGGTCGGCCTCGGGCCACGGCTCTTCGTGGACGTGGCCGCCGTTGCGGAGTTCCCAGAGTTCGGAGCAGACGTGGGGTGCGGCGGGCGCCATGACCAGCAGTAGGCCATCGAGTGCGGCGTCGAGGGTGGGGCCGTGTGGGCCGTCGTCGGCCTGCACCCACCGGTACACCAGGTTCGTGAACTCCATGAACCCGGCGATGGCGGTGTTGTAGGACCAGCGGTCGTACTCGTCGGTGATGCGGGCGACGAGGCGGTGGGTCGCCTTGTCGACCACCACATCGGCTTCGGTGGGGTCACCGTCACGTGCCCCGGCCGCCAACCCACTCCCGGGCTCGGCGAGCCGCCAGACGCGGGCGAGGAACTTGGCGCAGCCGTCGATCCCGAAGTCCTCCCAGTCGACGTCTTCCTGTGGCGGCTTGACCTGCAGGTGGGCGAGGCGNAGTGCGTCGGCGCCCTGGTCGTCGAGGATCTGCTCGGGGGCGACGAGGTTGCCCTTGGACTTCGACATCTTGACGCCGCCCAGGCGGATCATCCCCTGGGTGAACAGGCGGGCGAAGGGTTCGCGCAAGCCGCTGGGGGCCACCCCGAGGTCCGCCATGGCCTTCGTGAAGAAGCGGGCGTACATGAGGTGGAGGATTGCGTGCTCGACACCGCCGATGTACTGGTCGACCGGCAGCCAGCGCGCGACTGCGGCAGGGTCGAAGGGAGCGTCGTCGCACCAGGGGTCGGTGAAGCGCAGGAAGTACCAGGAGGAGTCGACGAAGGTGTCCATGGTGTCGGTCTCGCGGCGGGCCGCTCCCCCGCAGGACGGGCAGGTTGCGGCGAGGAAACCCTCGTGGGTGGTGAGCGGCGAGCGGCCGGTGGGCATGAACTCGACGTCGTCGGGCAGGTCGACGGGCANTTGGTCGGCGGGGACCGGTTGTTCGCCGCAGCCGNCGCANTAGACGATCGGGATTGGACAGCCCCAGTAGCGCTGGCGGGAGAGCAGCCAGTCGCGGAGGCGGTAGTTGACCTTGCGCTCCCCCAGGTCCTCGGCCTCGAGCCAGTCGATGGCGGCGGCCTTGGCCTCGGTGACGTGGAGGCCGTCGAGGAACCCGCTGTTGACGGCGGGTCCGTCGCCCAGGTATGCCTGCCCGTCGAAGTCGTCGGGGGGCTGGATGGTGCGAATGATCTCGCAGNCGTGCACCTCGGCGAACTCCCAGTCGCGCTGGTCCTCGCCGGGGACGGCCATGATCGCCCCGGTGCCGTAGGTCATGAGGACGTAGTCGGCGGCGAAGAGCGGGATGGCCCGTCCGGTGAACGGGTTGACGACCCGGCCGCCGGTGGCGATGCCCCGCTTGTCCAGCGTGTCCCCGCTGGAGAGGCGGTCAATCTCGGAGCGGCCGGCCAGCGAGGAGCGGAAGGCGGCGACCTCGGCCCGCCGGTCGTCGGTGGTGAGTTCGTCGAGGCGGGGGTGCTCGGGCGAGATGACGGCGAAGGTCATGCCGAAGCCGGTGTCGGGGCGGGTCGTGAAGACGTGCAGCGGCTCAACGTCGGTGCGGGCGTTACCTTCGGCGTCGGCGATGGGCAGTCCGAACTGGGCGCCCTCGGAGCGGCCGATCCAGTTGCGCTGCATGACTTTGACCTTGTTGGGCCATTCGAGGTCGTCGAGNTCGTCGAGCAGTTCCTGGGAGTAGGCGGTGATCCGGTAGAACCACTGCTCCATGTCCCGGTTCTCGACGACGTCGCCGGATCGTTCGCAGGTGCCGTCGGGCAGGACCTGTTCGTTGGCGAGCACCGTCTGGCAGCCGGGACACCAGTTGACGGGCGCCTGGCCACGGTAGACGAGGCCGGCCTCGTAGAACTTGAGGAAGATCCACTGGGTCCAACGGATGTAGGAGGGGTCGTGGCTCCTGACGACCCGTCGCCAGTCGTAGNCGGCGCCGATGCGGCGCAACGAGGCGGACAGGGCCTCGATGTTGGCCTCGGTGTTGATCCGTGGGTGGGTGCCGGTCTGGATGGCGGCGTTCTCGGCGGGGAGGCCGAACGAGTCGAAGCCGATCGGCGAGAGCACGCCGTCGCCGCGCATGGTGCGGTAGCGGACAAGCAGGTCGCCCATCGTGTAGTTGCGAACGTGCCCCATGTGCGCCGGCCCGCTCGGATACGGGTACATCGAGAGCACGTAGTACGGCGGCCGGGGGTCATCGTTGTCGACCTCGTAGGTGCCGTGGTCGAGCCAGTACTGCTGCCAACGGGCCTCGATGGCCTGGGGGTTGTACGGGGTGGACATGGCTGCCGAGGCTACCGACCACGGGTCCGGAAGGCGGGCCGCTCGCCGCACCGTGCTTGGTAGCCTGACCGCCCCTCGGGGCTATAGCTCAGTTGGCAGAGCGCCTCCATGGCATGGAGGAGGTCGAGGGTTCAATTCCCTCTAGCTCCACGCAGCATCCCGGGCCCCTGCCCGGGATGNTTCGCGCCCGGGGGTCATCCCCCGTCGAACGGAATCCTCGGACGGTCGGACCAGAGACGTTCGAGGTCGTAGTGGGCGCGGGAGTCGNCGTCGAAGACGTGGACCACGAAGCCGGCGTAGTCCAGGAGNATCCACAGGTGCCCACCGACCATCTCGCTGCGTTCCGCTCCCTCGACCCGAAGAGGGCGGGGCCCTCCGGCGACCGCGACCATCTGCTCGACATCGTCGACGATGGCGCGCACCTGGCGGCGGTTGGCGCCGCTGGTGATGACGAACAGGTCGGTCACCGAGAGCACATCGCCCACATCGATGACGACGGTGTCACGGCCAAGGCCCTGATCGGCGGCCCGGGCCGCCTCAAGCGCCCATTCGTGCAGGCCCTCGAACGTCCTGGCTTCTGCGGGGGCGGTCGTCTCGGGCGTCACTGCGGTGACGCTACCCGGCGCTGTCTCAAGCGCCGCCACCCGTCGAGACGTCGACAGCGGAGTCCCCCGCAGGGGTGGAACCGTGCTCCGCTGCGAAGTCGGCGCCGAGGATCACAGTCAGGTCAGCCGCCGGACTGAGCAGCGGATCGTGGAGCGTGCCGCCACCGACCACCACTGCCAGGCGGGCGGCCTCAGCTTCAGAGATGGGATCCCGGTAGAGCACCCGGGTGCCGATCAGGTCGAAGTCCTCGTGGTTGCCGACCACCGAANCCTCGGCGCCCGCCGCCACGAGGAGTTCCCGGGCGACGTCGTCGATCGAGAAGTCACCGTTGCCGTTNAGGAGTCGAACCGTGGTCCGTGAGCCCTGAACGGCCGGGATCGGGAAGGGGAAGGTCTCGACCACCATCCGGTCGACCCACTCGGCGCCGGGGTCCGGTGACGGCCAGGCCACCACCCTGACGTCCCCAGCGGCCACCGCCCTGACCACGTCGACGAGTTCTATGACGATGGCGGGCAGTCGGTCGGCCGGATCCGAGGCCGCTCCCACCGTCGCGAACCAGGCCCGCCACCACGCCTCCTGNCGGGCAACGCGCTGCAACGGGTCGTCGAAGGACAGGCCCAGATAGTCCGGCGCNTCCGC
This sequence comes from Acidimicrobiaceae bacterium, assembly GCA_002699725.1. Lineage (GTDB taxonomy): Bacteria > Actinomycetota > Acidimicrobiia > Acidimicrobiales > MedAcidi-G1 > S20-B6. The sequence continues at coordinate 40,822 of PACE01000008.1, read as the reverse complement.
TCCGGCGACGGAGGCGTCGTCGATCGGGACCCGCACCATCCCTGCCGGCTCGGCGAGGCTCCTGAGCCGAGGCGGTGTGAGGAGCGCCGTGTTGGTGACTTCGACGTCGAGGATGTCGACCACGGCGTCGCGGAGCCCGTCGACACCAGTCGTCTCGTGCGCGTCGGCCAACGTCCGGGTCCCGGAGGCCGCCTCGGGGGGAAGCACGAGAACCGTGCCGCCNCCGTTCAGCCGATCGGCGACCGCGAGGACGGTCACGCCGGTGAGTTGGCCCTCGTCGTCCTGCGACACGAGGAGTAGTGACCAGGTCTGCTCGACGAAGGCCTCGAAGCCGGGGGCCGTCACGTCGGTGATCACGTCGAGGGTCGCCCCCTCCTCGCTCTCGAGGACCTGGTTGAATCCCTCGACCACAAGCAACGTCGACCAGGTGATAGCGGCGACCAGCAGAATCGGGAAGCCCCACCGCCACCCGGTCGAAAGCGGTGGGGTCGGGATGCGCTGCTTGAAGCGCTGCGGGTGCGTCGGCACGTCGAGGTGATCGCGCTCCTGTGCCTCGACGGAGGTCATGTCGTACCTCCGGTCCCGTAGAGGCCCCGCTCCCGGATCACGGCGTCGACGCCGGGAGGCACCAGGTCGCCGACTTCGGCTCCGGCTGCGTACCCGACGCGGAGGTCGCTGCTGGACACCACGGGTAGGTCGGCCTCGAGGTCCCGGAACGCCCACCCTGGCGGTGGCCCACCCGACTCTCCCGACCTGTGCATGACGACGATCGTGGCACGCTCGCGCACCTCGTCGGGGCTCACCCACGTGTCGAGGAGCACTGCCGCATCGGTTCCGAGGAGCAGGAGCAGCTCGGNACCGGGATACTCGGCGCCCAGGTCGGCCAGGGTNTCGGCCATGTAGGAAGGACCGCCGCGTCGNACCTCTCGGTCGTCGACGACGACCTGTCCGGTGGCGATCGACAGTCCCTCGGCCATCGCCCGGGTCATGGCCAGGCGGTCNNCGACAGGCGTGATCGGTGCATCGGCCGTNTTCTGCCAGGGATCGTTGGCGACGACCAGGTGGAGGCTTGAAAGCCCGAGCTTCGCAACCGCCGCCTCCGCTGCCGCCGCATGACCCCCGTGGGGCGGGTCGAATGTACCGCCGAGAACACCAATCCGATCCCGGGATCGGTGGACGGCGGTCTCTGTCACAGGCGAAGCCTACCCATCCCCTGTGTGACGAAATCAGCGACCCAAAGAACACAAACGGGAACCATCCACGAGTCTGACCTGCGGTTATGCAGAAATGTGTCCGACGTCATACAATTCGGCCTTCCCCCGGGCACCGATCTGTGCTTAAATAAAGGCTCGTCGGAGCGGTCAAACCTCTCAACCTGCGACCCGGCTCCCAAATCTCTCGAAATCGACCGTTCGCGTGCGCGCGAACCGGACCCCCTCCGAACCCAGCAAGACAGCAAGTGAGTGTGAACAAACAATGAGTGATTCCGTTGGCCAGTACCTGAACGAAATCGGCATGGTGCCCCTCCTCAACGCCCAAGATGAGCGGGAACTGTCCCAGACCATCGAGGCAGGCGCAGAGGCCCGTGCCAAGAAGGAGGACGGCGAGACCGGCGTCATCCTGGACCGTGCCATCCGCAAGGCCGCACAGGCCAAGGACCGGTTCATCCGCTCCAACCTCCGCCTGGTCGTGAGCGTCGCCCGCCGCTATCCCCTGCCCCCCGGCATGGAACTGCTCGACCTCATCCAGGAGGGCAACCTCGGCCTCGAGCATGCCGTCGACAAGTTCGACTGGCGCAAGGGCTTCAAGTTCTCTACCTATGCCACGTTCTGGATCCGCCAGGCCATCGGCCGGGCCCTCGACCAGAAGGCCAGCCTGGTTCGCCTCCCCGGCGACCGTTCGGCCAGCCTCCGCGCCGCCCTGCGTGCCGTCTCCGGCAACGGCGACGAACTCGATGAAGAGCACGCCCGCCTTCACCGGCTCACCACCCCCACCTCCCTCGACCGCACCATCGGTGACGACGACAGCAACGAACTGGTCGACCTCCTCCCCGACTCCAAGCCGGGTCCCGAGTCCGAGGTCATGTCCAGAGCCGAGAACGACATGGCGATGAGCCTGCTCGACGTCCTCGACTCCCGTGCCCGCTACGCCGTCGAGCAGCGCTTCGGGCTCCACGACGGCCGCAAGCGATCCTTTCGCGAAGTCGGCGAGGAGCTCGGCGTCACCGCCGAGGCCGCCCGGCGCCTGGTGAAGCGCGCCGTCAACACCGTGCGCGAGCGCGCCTCCGAAGTCGCCAACGACGCCGCCTGAGCCTCCTCCCTGCCGGCCACACCTGCAGCCCCCGAAAACCCACCGGGGCNCGCGCGCGCCCTCCGCGTAGGCTGCCACCTGTGAACACCTCTTTCCCCGCCGACCCTCCCTCCACCATGCACATGCGCGCGGCCACCGACTGGGATCCCCGTTCCTGGCGCCACCACCCGGCGTTCCAACAGCCCGACTGGCCCGACGACGCCGCCCANGAGGCGNTCATCAAGGAGATNGGCAACCTGCCTCCGCTGGTNTTCGCCGGCGAGGCCCGCGACCTGACTGAAAGCCTTGCNGCCGTCTCCCGTGGCGAAGCGTTCCTCCTCCAGGCCGGTGACTGCGCCGAGTCCTTCGACACCTCGGCCGACTCGATCCGCGACCGCCTNCGGGTGATCCTGCAGATGTCGGTCGTGCTCACCTACTTCACGGGAGTCCCCGTGGTGAANGTCGGCCGCATCGCCGGACAATTCGCGAAGCCCCGCTCGAACAGCACCGAGACCGTCGACGGTGTCGAACTCCCCTCATTCCGNGGCCACATCGTCAACGACGTCGGGTTCACCGAGGNCGAGCGGACTGCCGATCCGNCGCGCCTCCTGACCGCATACAACCGGGCCGCCGCCACGCTNAACCTCCTGCGCGCCTTNACCAAGGGAGGCTTCGCCGACCTCTCGCGGGTCCACCAGTGGAACCGCGAATTCATCGCCNCCAGCCCNGCAGGACAGCGCTACGAGGACCTGGCGGCGGAGATCGANCGGGCCGTGCAGTTCATGCGNGCCTGCGGCGTCACCTCNGAGCGCCTGTCCGAGCTCAGCCAGGTCGACTTCTTCACNAGCCACGAGGCGCTNCTNCTNGGCTATGAGGAGGCCCTCACGCGCCGNGACTCGCTCACCGGAGGCTGGTACGACTGCTCGGCCCACATGCTCTGGATCGGCGACCGCACCCGGCAACTCGACGGTGCCCACGTCGANTTCCTGCGGGGCGTCCACAACCCGTTGGGTTGCAAGGTNGGTNCGTCNGCNACCGNCGANGANGTGTTGGCCCTGTGCGAGGCGCTCAACCCNGACCGGGTGCCGGGACGCCTCACGCTCATCACGCGCATGGGTGCCACCAAGNTCGTCGACACNCTTCCNCTCCTCCTGGAGGCCGTNCGGGACGCTGGCCATCCGGTCGTGTGGGTGTGNGATCCGATGCACGGCAACACNTTCACCGCCGACNACGGTCACAAGACCCGCCACTTCGACGACGTGCTCGCCGAGGTCTCGGGCTTCTTCGCNGCGCACCGCTTCGTAGGGACCAACCCCGGTGGAGTGCACCTCGAACTCACCGGCGACGACGTCACCGAGTGCCTNGGTGGTGGCGCCGATGTGCNCNCCGCCGACCTCGAGAACCGCTACGAGACCATGTGCGACCCCCGCCTCAACGGCATGCAGAGCGTCGACCTGGCGTTCCGGGTCGCCGAATTCCTACGCAACGACCGGGNGTAGACGGGACCGGTTTCCCGGNTCAGACCAGGTTCTCGACGAACCTCTCGAGTTGGCGCAGGTTGCGCACCTCGAATACGCCGTCGCAGTGGTTGCCGTACTCCCCCACGATCGAGTCTCCTGTGTCCCAGTAGGCCCTCGGCTCCGGGTTCAGCCAGTAGACCTTGCGGGCCTTGTGTTGAACCTCCTTGAGGATCCAGGACTGGGAGGCGTGGTAGTTGTTGCGGGCGTCCCCGAGAATCAGGACGGTCGTCTTGGGTCCGACGTCGCGGTTGAAGCGCTCCCAGAACACACCGAAGGCGTGGCCGTAGTCGGAGTGCCCGTCCACCCAGACCACGTCGGCCTCGGTGTTGACGCGGTGGACCGCCTCGCCGATGTCCTCGACCCCGTCGAAGAAGCGTGTGACCTCGTCGAGGCCGTCGATGAAGACATAGGAGCGCACCTTCGAGAACTGGTTGCTGATGGCNTAGACCAGGTGGAGCGTGAACCGGGCGAACGCCGCCACCGAACCGGAGATGTCGGCGACGACCATGACCTCGGGCTTCGACGGGCTGGGGTACCGGAACTTGAGTTCGGCCGGGACTCCCCCGTAGCTGAGNGAGTGGCGCATCGTGCTGCGGAANTCNAGCGCCCCCTTGCGGCCGTGGCGGCGCTTGCGGGCGAGCCTGGCGGCCANCTTGCGGGTGAGCGGGTAGATGGCCTTGCGNAGGTTGGCCAGCTCCTCGCGTGAGGCGTGCATGAAGTCGATGTCCTCGGGCAGCGGCTTGCGCAATGTCTTGGCCATGGCGTCGATGCCGCGNTCGGCGACCAGGCGTCGGCGGATCTCTGCCTCGATCTCGCGCTTGAGCTGCTCGATNCGGTCCGAGAACTCGTCGCGTTCNAGGCGTTCCTCCAGGGAGGTCAGGTCNTCGGGNGCCTCCTCCCGGGAGGCCTCNATGAGCTGCTCGAGCAGGTCGTCGAGTTCGAGGTTCCGGAGCGTGCGATACAGGTAGTAGGTGCCNCCGACGGGNCGNCCGGGCTCCATGCCGGCGAAGCGTGTGACCGCCTGGCGGGCNAGGGCTGCGAGCATGGAGGCGTCGCCGTTCATGAGCGCCTTGAAGAGCATCTCGGCCAACTGCTCGGGCGTNAGGGACTGCATGCCACCACCGCCGCCCTGGGNNTGCTGCCCCTCGCCGGGGGCCAACTCGCCGTCCTCGCCGGGGACGGCGTCGTCGCCCTCCCTGATCACGTCGTACTCGGGGCCCCGCAGCGAGAAGTAGACCTCGAAGACGACCTCAAAGGCCTTCCAGTGGGCGTGGTTCTTGACCAGCGTCGCCCCGAGGGCGTACTTGAAGGCCTCCCGGTCCTCGATCGGAATGTGGGTGACCGCCTCCATGGCGTCGAGGTTCTCCGTCAGGCTGACCGGGAGGCCAGCCTTGCGGAGTTCGACGATGAAGTCGCTCAACAGGTCGAGGAGCGGCTTCTCGCCCTCGTGGGTCGTAGGTTCGGCGAGGCTCACGGTATGACTCCGACGTCGAGCCGGGCGCTCAAACCCCTTCGGGGACCAGCTCGTCCGGGTTGTCGGCGAACTCCTTGACGGCCTTGTCGATGTCGGTGCGGTACTTGAGCAGGATGTTCACCGTCTCTGTGGCCGTCTGGTCATCGACCTTGTCGATGCCGAGCAGGACGAGCGTGCGGGCCCAGTCGAGCGTTTCGGAGACCGAGGGGTGCTTCTTGAGGTCGAGTTGCCGGACCGACCGGACGATGCGGGCGACCTGGTCGGCCAGGTTCTCATTGATGCCCTCGACCTTGGATTCGACGATCTGGCGCTCGCGCTCGAGGTCCGGGTAGTCGATGTAGAGGTAGAGGCAGCGCCGCTTGAGGGCCTCGGAGAGTTCGCGGGTGGCGTTCGAGGTGAGGAACACCAGCGGCACCTGGGTGGCGACGACCGTCCCCAGTTCTGGGATCGACACCTGGTACTCGGAGAGGATCTCGAGCAACAGGGCCTCGGTCTCGATCTCGAGCCGGTCGACCTCGTCCACCAGCAGCACGACGGGATCCTCGGCCCGAATGGCCTCGAGCAGGGGGCGGGCGAGGAGGAACTCCTCGGAGAAAAGGTCGTCCTCGATCTCGGACCAGTCGCTGTCAGCCTCGGTCTGGATGCGCAGGAGTTGCTTCTTGTAGTTCCATTCGTAGAGGGCCTTGGACTCGTCGAGGCCCTCGTAGCACTGGAGGCGGATCAGGCGGGCGCCGGTGACTTCAGCGACGCACTTGGCAAGTTCGGTCTTGCCGGTGCCGGCCGGGCCCTCGACGATGATCGGCTTACCAAGGCGGTCGGCCAGGTAGACGATGCCGGCGATCCCCTCGTCGGCCAAATACTTGGCCTCGGCCAACATGGTGCGAACGGACGCGACGTCTTCGAAACGGTGGGACATGGGAGTAATCGTACCGACCGGTAACCGGCGGGCCGCAGTCGGGATCCGGAGTCTCGTCCGGTTGCGCCGGCTCAGGCCCGGATCTGGCCGTCGCCGCGGACCACGTACTTCTCGGTGGTCAACTGCGGGAGACCCATGGGACCGCGGGCGTGGAGCTTCTGGGTGCTGATGCCGATCTCGGCCCCGAAGCCGAACTCCTCACCGTCGACGAATCGGGTGGAGGCGTTGACGAGGACCGCTGCGGCGTCAACCTCGTTGCAGAACCGATGGGCGGCTGCCTCGTCGCTCGTGACGATTGCCTCGGAGTGCCCGCTGCCGGCCTGGTTGATGTGCTCGATGGCCTCGTCGAGGTTGTTGACCACCCGCACAGAGATCTTGAGGTCAAGAAACTCGGTGGCAAAGTCGTCGTCGTCGGCCACGCCGATCGACGGGGTGATGAGGCGCGAGCGGCCGTCGCCCACGAACTCGACGCCATCGAGAGCAGCCAGGGCCAGCGGCAGGAACTCGTCGGCCACGTCGGCGTGGACCACGAGGCTCTCGGCGGCGTTGCACACCGACGGACGGTGAGTCTTGGCGTTGTGGAGGATCGACACCGCCATGTCGAGGTCAGCGGAGGCATCCACGTAGACGTGGCAGTTGCCATCACCGTCGATCACGTAGGGCACCGTGGCGTTGTCGAGGATGGAGCGGATCAGCGAGGGTCCGCCGCGCGGGATCAGGCAGTCGATGCTCTCGCGCAATTGCATGAACTCGACGGCGGCCTCGCGGCTGACATCCTCAACGAGGACGAGGGCGTCGGCGGGGAGGCCAGTCCCGGCGACGGCGGCACGAATCGAGGCTGCGATGGCCCGGTTCGACTCGAGGGCGGCCGAGGAGCCCCGCAGGAACGCCACGTTGCCGGACTTGAGGCACAGGCCGAAGGCGTCGGTGGTGACGTTGGGGCGCATCTCGTAGATGATCGCCACGACGCCCAGCGGGACCCGAACCTTTGAGATGTGGAGGCCGTTGGGGCGGTCCCAGGCGGCAGTGACCTCCCCCACCGGGTCCGGCAGTTCGGCCACCTGGCGTAGCCCGGAGGCCATGCCCTCGAGGCGGGACCCGTCGAGGCGCAGGCGGTCGAGCAGGTTGGCCGAGATGCCCTCGATCTCGCCGCGCACCAGGTCCACCTCGTTGCCTTCGAGGATCCGGTCGCCGTCGACGAGGATCCGGTCGGCGGCGGCGCCAAGCGCTGCGTTCTTCTGGTCAGTCGAAGTGACCGCCAGCGTCGGTGCGGCTGCCCTGGCACGGCGCCCGAGCTCGGCGATGGTCGAGGTAGTAACGCTCACGGGAGACAAGGCTACCGGGAGGGTGGTGAGTGGGTCCCTGGCGACCCTGCCGGGATCGCCCTGACAACTAGGGTCGCCCGGATGAAGGACGCTCCCGCGCTGGACGGCGACGCATCTGCGCGGGGCGCCCGGTCCGTCGCCTCGGGCATCCTCTGGTCGCGCCTTGCCGGGCTGCTGCGTGAGTCCCTGCTGCGCTCGGTCCTGGCTCTCGGGCCGGCCGCCGACGCCTTTTCCGCCGCACTGCGAATTCCCAATGTGCTTCAGAACCTGCTGGGCGAGGGCTCGCTGTCGGCGTCGTTCATCCCCGTCTACTCACGGCTGTTGGGCGAGGGACGGGACGAGGAGGCCGGGAAGGTCGCAGGCGCCGTGGCGGGGCTCATGGCGGTGCTGTCCGGCGGTCTGGCGCTGTTCGGGATCATCTTCGCCCGGCCACTTACCTCCCTGCTGGCCCCCGGCTTCGACGGGGCCCGCCACGAGTTGACCGTCGACCTGATCCGGGTCACCACGGCGGGTGTCGGCTTCCTGGTGCTGTCGGCGTGGTGCCTCGGGGTACTCAACAGCCACCGTCGGTTCTTCCTGCCGTACGTGGCGCCGGTGCTCTGGAACGCCGCCCAGATCGTGGTGTTGGCGGCAGCGCTCGTCGGCGACTGGGATCCGACGGGAGCTGCCCGGGCGCTGGCCTGGGGGCTGGTCATCGGCGGCTTCCTGCAGTTCGCGGTTCAGGCCGTGGCAGTGCGCCGCCTGGCCCCCGACCTGCGGCCCAGCCTCGCCTACTCAGATCCGGGCGTCGTCGAGGTGCGGCGCCGCTTCGTGCCGGCGGCAATGGGGCGGGGCGTGGTGCAGGTCTCGGGCTACGTCGACCTGATCCTGGCCTCGCTGCTCGCCACCGGTGCGGTCGCCGCCCTGATGTCGGCCCAGGCGCTCTACCTGCTGCCGTTGAGCCTCTTTGCCATGAGCGTTGCGGCCGCCGAGCTTCCGGAGATGTCGCGGGCTGTCGACCCGTCCGTGCTGGCCTCGCGGGCTACCGACGCCTTGCGGCGGACGGCCTTCTTCACGCTCTTCAGTGGCGTGGTCTACGTGGCAGTCGGCGAACTCGTCGTCGAGGCGCTGTTCGGGTGGGGGGCGTTCGACGCCGACGATGCCCGGGTGGTCTGGCTGGTGCTGGCCGCCTACTCCCTGGGGCTGCCCGCCACCTCGGTCTCTCGGGTACTCCAGGGCACCTGCCACTCGGTCGGCGACACAGCCGGTCCAGCGCGCGTCGCCGGGATCCGTGTCGCCGTTGCCGCCGTGGTGGGCCTGGTCCTCATGTTCCAGTTCGACGAGGTCCACGTGCTCGACGGCTCGTTCGGCACAGGAGGCATAACCGACGGACTGGCCCCGCACCTCGGAGCCGTCGGTCTGGCCCTCGGCTCGGCGGTCGCAGCCTGGGTCGAGTTGGGCATGCTCGCCGGTCGGGCGCGGTCTGCGGCCCCCGGCCTGCACTCCCCCGCCGGCGTCCTCGGGTCACTGGCTGTGCCGGCGGCCCTGGCCTTCGTCGTGGGAGCCGCCGCCAAGATCGTGGTCGGAGGGCTCCCGGCCGTGTTCGGCGCCCCATTGGCCCTCGGTGTGTCGGGCCTCGTCTACGTGGCGGCCTCGTTCCGCTTGGACGTTCCCGAGGCCCACCTGATCCTCGGCCCCATCCGCCGTCGGCTCTGGCGTTAGCTCGGGAGGACGACGAGGTCGTCGGCGTGGATGACCTCGTGGGGGACGCCCTCGGGGAGTTCGCCGGTCCTGCAGCCCAGGATGGCCCGCAACTGCTCGGCGTCGTGCCGGACGAGGCCCTTGGCGAAGACGGCACCGTCCGAGTCGACGACCTCGACGGCGACACCGGCCTCGAACTTGCCGTCCACGCCGGTCACACCGGCCGGGAGGAGCGAGACGCGTCGTTCCTCGAGGGCACGACGGGCTCCGGCATCCACGGCGACCTGGCCGGACGAGCCGACGGCGAAGGCGATCCAGAGGCGACGGGCGCCGAGGCGTCCCTGACGGGCCCGGACGACCGTTCCGACACCGGGCTTCCCGGCCACGGCGTCGATGACCACGCCCTGGCGGCCCGCGTCGGCGATCACCGATGACACCCCGGACCATGCCGCGATCTTGGCGGCGGCCAGCTTCGAGGCCATGCCGCCACTCCCCCGTTTCGATCCCGTCCCGCCGGCCAGCCCTTCGAGTTCGTGGTCGATCTCGATGATCTCCTCGATGAGCGAGGCGCCGGCATCGAGCCGTGGATCGGCAGTGAACAGGCCGGGCGTGTCGGTCAGGAGCACCAGCAGGTCGGCTTCGACGAGGTGGGCAACGAGAGCGGCGATGCGGTCGTTGTCGCCGAAGCGGATCTCGTCGTCGGCGATGGCGTCGTTCTCGTTGACGACCGGCACCACGCCGAGCTCGAGGAGGCGGGTGAGGGTTCCCCTGGCGTGCAGGTACTGGGCCCGTACGAAGAAGTCCAGCGGTGCCAGTAGCACCTGTCCGGCGACCAGGCCGTGGTGGCCCAGCGCCTCCTGGTACGTGCCGATGAGGTTGCCCTGACCCACGGCGGACACCGCCTGAAGGGTGACGGAGTCACGAGGACGCTGGTTGCCCCCCATGCCCAGGGCCGGGAGGCCGGCGGCGATGGCGCCCGACGTGACCACGACGACCCGATGACCGTCGCCGTGCAGGACGGCGACCTCGTCGCAGAGTTTGGCCACGAGGGCGCGGTCGATGACTCCCTCGTCGTCGGTGATCGACGAGGTCCCGACCTTGACGACGATTGTCCGGGCCATCAGCGGACGCCCCCGGGCACCGGGCAGCGTCGTTGGGTGAACAGGTTCATGTGTCCTCTTCGTAGTCGAACTCGAGCCGGCCGATGCGCACGGTTTCGCCCTCCTTCGCTCCGGCCCGCACCAACGCCCGGTCGACGCCCATCGAGCGGAGCTTCTCGTGGATGTACACGAGCGCCTCCGGATTGGTGAGGTCGTTGAGGTTGACCGTGCGGGCGACGCGCCGGTCCGGGATCTCCCAGGCACCGTCCACACCACGCACGACCACGACGCCCTCCGGCTCCGGGCGATGCACGACCACCGGTGTTCGTTCGACGTGCGACTCCCTGGCAAGGTCGACGGCATCGCCCATGCGGTGGACAAGGGCGTCGAGCCCCTCGCCGGTCAGTGCCGAAAGCCGGTCGCCATCGAAGTCGACATCCACGTCGGCCACGTCGGCCCGAGAACCCAACACCACCCGTGGGCGTTCGAGGAGTTCGGGCCGGTAGGCACCGAGTTCCTGCTCGAGGACCGCCAACTGATCAGCGGGCGGGCGCTCGGCGGTCGGCGCCAGGTCCAACATCACGACCAGCACGCTCGCCCGTTCGATGTGGCGCAGGAAGCGGTGGCCGAGTCCCTTGCCGTCGGAGGCCCCCTCAATAAGGCCCGGGATGTCGGCCACGACGAACTCGCCCCGGCCGTCGGGGCGGACGACGCCGAGGTTCGGTTCGAGCGTGGTGAACGGGTAGTCGGCGATACGCGGCTTGGCGGCCGAGATCCGCGAGATGAGGGTGCTCTTGCCGACGTTCGGGAAGCCCACCAGCGCCACGTCGGCCATGAGCCGAAGCTCGAGGCGCAGCCAGCGATCCTCGCCGTCCTCGCCCTGCTCGGCGAAGGTCGGGACCCGCCGCCTGTTGCTGAGGAACTTGGCATTGCCCTTGCCGCCGATGCCCGCCCGGGCGACGAGGCAGCGGTCGCCGTGCGTGACGAGGTCCGCGATGCGCTCTTCGGTGTACATGTCGTGGACGCTGCTTCCCTCAGGAACCTTGAGGACGAGGTCCCCGGCCGACCGGCCGTGTTTCTTGCCTCCGGAGCCGTGGGTTCCGTTGCTCGCCCTCCGGTGTGGGTGGTCCCGGAAGGACAGCAGGGAGGCCACGTTGTGGTCGGCCTCCAACCAGACGCTGCCGCCGTCGCCACCATCGCCGCCGTCGGGTCCGCCCTTGGGCACGTGGGCCTCGCGACGGAAGGACACCACTCCGGCGCCACCGTCTCCACCCCGGACGTTCAGCCCGCACTCGTCCACGAACTGCGTCATGAGACGAGCCTACCGACGGGCCGTAGGGTGGCCCGGATGGCAGCCGAACAACCCGCCCGCGACCAAGTCTGGGCCTCGACGATGGCCGGACACGTGGCTGGCACGGAATCCAGCGCCCAGGGTCGCCGATCAGCCTCGGTTCGCACCGCACACGCCGACAGTTCGGCGACCATCGAGCCCTGTGAGGTGGTCGGACGGAAGGAGCGCGAGTCGGGTGGAGTTCCGGTCTCCAACCCAGCGGCCACGCCGGAGACCGGTGCAGGAGACCGGCTCCTCGTCGAACCGCCCGACCCTCTCCGCACCTGCTTCGAGCGGGACCGGGACCGCATTCTGCACAGCACGGCGTTCCGGCGATTGGCCGGCAAGACCCAGGTGTTCGTCTTCCCTGAAGACCACCAACGCACCCGGCTCACCCACGCCCTCGAGGTGACCCAGGTGGCCAGGGCCATCGCCACCGGGCTCGGCCTGAACGTGGCGCTCACCGAGGCCATCGCGCTCGGGCACGACTGTGGACACGGGCCCGGCGGACACGCCAGCGAGGACGCCCTCAGCCCGTATGTGGACGGTGGCTATAACCACGCCCAGTGGGGCGCCGACGTCACCCTCGCTCCACTGAACCTGTGCGCGGAGACCGCGGACGGCATCCGCAACCACTCCTGGTCACGGCCGGCACCGTCGACCCCCGAAGGCGAGATCGTGAGCTGGGCCGACCGCATCGCATACGTCTGCCACGACTTCGAGGACGCCGTCCATGCCGGCGTGGTCCCAGCGGACCTGTTGCCGAAGGTAGTGAGGTCCCGCTGTGGGGCCACCCGTCGCGAGCAGCTCGGGGCCTTCATCGATGCCGTAGTCCAAAAGACGGCGGCCACAGGCATCGTTGGCATGGACCACGAGACGGCCGATTCACTGGCGGCGTTCCGCAAGTTCGACTACGAGCGGATCTACCTCCGGCCAGACTCGGTCCGCCAGGGAACATTGGTCATCGACATGCTCCAGGCGCTTGTCGAGCACCTGCTGGAAACCCCGGGTGACCTGCCGGACGACGTGAGCGAGGCCGATGACCGCAACAAGGCCATCGTGAACTACGTGGGTGGCATGACCGACCGATTCGCCTGCCGAAGCGCGCAGCGGCTGCTCGGTTGGGAGACAGGGCGACTNCCGACCGGGGTCGGGCTGTCGGGTTGACGGGCCGAACNGAGANNGGCCCGAAGAAGCNGGNNCTATTNCGCNACGACGTCCACGAGCTTGCGNCCGGCGCGGNGGCCGAACTTGACCACGCCGTCGGCGGTGGCGAANAGGGTGTCGTCGCCGCCACGGCCCACGTTGTTGCCGGGGTGGAACTTGGTTCCCCGCTGGCGGACGATGATCGAGCCGGCGGTCACCTGGGTGCCGTCGTAGACCTTCACGCCGAGGCGCTGGGAGTTGGAGTCACGNCCGTTCCGGGTGGAACCGCCGCCNTTGGTCTTTGACATGCTCGCTGCCTCTCTGAAACGTNGTTCGTCGAACCGAACGGGTCAACCGCGGGCGATCCCGAGGATCTCGATTTCGGCGTAGTGCTGACGATGGCCCCAGCGGCGACGCTGGTTGCTCTTGTTCTTGTAGGTGAACCCCCGGATCTTGGGACCCTTGGCGTCACCCACGATNCGGGCGGTCACCTTGGCACCGGAGAGTGCNTCCGGCGTGGCGAGGACGTCGTCACCGTCGACCAGGAGNACGGGGCTGAGTTCGATGTCGGTCTCCGGNTCGCCGAGTCGCTCGACGAGGAGCCGCTGCCCCTCCTCGACNCGATACTGCTTCCCGCCGGTGGCGATCACTGCGTACATAGTGTGCAAAGGCTAGCCCTGACCGGCCGCTCCGCCACCGGCNCGAGCCACTTNCGGNGNTGTATCCNNCTACTTCCCCGGCCTTGCCAGCANCAGGTCCTCGTCGAGGGCGACGCCTCGCCCGTCGCAGTCGGCGCAGCGTTCCGAGAAGCTCTCGAGCAGGCCCTCGCCNATGCGCTTCCGGGTCATCTCGACGAGTCCGAGATCGGAGATGTCGAACACCTGGGTCCGGGTCTTGTCACGGGCCAGNGCGTCGCGAAGCGTCGTGGCGACCGCCTCACGGTTCTTCCTCACCTCCATGTCGACGAAGTCGATCACGATGATGCCGCCGATGTCGCGGAGGCGGAGTTGGCGGGCGGTCTCCTCGGCGGCTTCGAGGTTGTTCCGGAACACCGTCTCCTCGAGGNTCTTCTTCCCCACGTTCTTGCCGGTGTTGACGTCGATGACCGTCAGCGCCTCGGTGTGCTCGATGATGAGCGAACCACCCGATGGGAGCCAGACCTTGCGGTCGACCGCCTTGCGAAGTTGCTCGTGGATGTGGTGGCGCTCAAACAACGGCAACGACTCGGTGCCGGAATCGTAGAACTGGATCCGGTCGGCCAGTGCCGGGTTCACTCCCTGGACGTAGACGAGCACCTTCTCGAAGAGTTCGCGGTCGTCGATCATGACGCCCCGGTAGTCCTTCGTGAACTCCTCGCGGATAAATCGGAAGACCGCCTCGGGCTCCCGGTAGAGGAGGCTGGGAGCCGACGACTTCTTCACCAGTGCCTCGATGTCGGTCCACTGCTGCACCAGCCGGTTGACNTCGCGTTCGAGCTCNTCGGCGGTGATGTCCTCNGCCGCCGTACGCACGATCAGGCCGTGCTCGNCCGGCTTGACCTTGTCGAGGACGCTGCGCAGCCTCTTGCGCTCGCCCTCGGGCAGGCGCTTCGAGATGCCGTAGGTCGAGCTGTTGGGAACCAGCACGACGAAGCGACCGGGAAGGGANACCTCCTGGGTGAGCCGGGCTCCCTTGTGGGCGATCGGGTTCTTGGTCACCTGGCTGAGGATCGTCTGCCGGGCCTTGAGGACCTGCTCGATCCGAGCCTTGCCNCCNCCCTCGACCTCCTCGGGGTCGAACTGCAGGTCGCCCCGGTACAGCACGGCGTTCTTCGGCGTGCCGATGTCGACGAAGGCCGCCTCCATGCCGGGAAGCACNTTCTGGACCGTCGCCAGGTAGATGTTTCCGTGGATCTCGCTGACGTCGTCAGCGGGACGCGAGAGGTAGTGCTCGATCAGGTTGCGTCCCTCGAGCACGGCAATCTGCGTGGCACCCCCGGCCACGCTCACGCACATCAGATAGCGACCGAGGGGCTTGCCGCGCCGCTCGCGGCCGCGCCGCGTCTTGAGGGTCTCCTCGTCGAGTTCCAGCGGGCCGTCGTCGGTGATCGCCTCGACAGGCTGGTTCCGTCTGCTCTGCCTGCCGCCCTGCTTNCCCTTCTGGCCACCACCCTGCTTGCCGCCGCCCTGCTTGCCGGAACCCTGGTCCTGCTTGTCCTGCTGGCCCTGCTGGCCCTGGCCGCCGCCACGGCCTCGACCACCACGGCGCCTTCGGCGACGCTTGCCGGAACCTGCGCCCGGTTCGCCATCGCCTTGACNGCTCTCGTCGCCCGTCGCTGGGCGCGTCTCGCCGATTCTGGGCTTCGCTACGGGTGGCGGCGGGATCGGCCCCGCNGAGCCGATGGCCGGCGGTGCNNGATTGCCAGACTCAGAGCTCCTGTTCTGCTGCTCCGGTGAGTCCTGGTTGTTCGGGCCGGCATNGGCCGGTGTGTTGGNTTCGGTACTTGTTTCGGGACTTTTCTCGTCCATGGGTTCTTTCCCTTCTATTCACGCCCGTGTCTCCACGAGCGCGGCAGGGCCGGCGTCCACCGACAGCGGTTCGACGCGCGCGTCGCCCTGCGTGATCTTGGTTTGATTTCGCGATTCCTGAGATTCNNGNGATTCCTGCGATTCCCGCAACATCCATTGCTTCATCCTGCACACGGACNGGGCCGAGAGGGGCGGATGCGTACTCCCCGATGTACCTTCCAAACGTGCCTCCAGCAACTCCGTCGGTCGCAACGCACGGGGCTGGGTCCCGAGGACGGCGGTCAGTTGAACNCCGTCTCCCGGACTTCCACTCACGTCGAGCGAGTGCACGAGGGGCCGCACATCGTCGGTGACCTTCTTCCCCTTGCGTTCGCGCTCCACGAGGATCTCTTCGGCGTCGAGGATCCCCGACGCCCAGACCTCAACTTCGGCAGAGTCGGCACCATCCACCTCGATCGCCCAGGTACAGGCGATCACCGCCTGTTGGAGCGACTCGCCGCCGCGTTCCAGAGGAGCGATCGCCTGAACGCGAATGCCCTCCGGCAACACCTGGTTCAGNCGCTCTCTGAGGTCGCCCTCCGGGCNATCCCTGAGTTGNAGCGACTCCGCCTTCTCACGGTCCAACTCCACGNCGAGGTACTCCCCCGCCGACTCGTAGCCGGTGGGCAGGGCCAGCCCGTACGAGATCTTCGGGCGCGGGGAGAAGCCCTCGCTGTAGGCGACNGGCAGTNCAACCCGGCGCAGCGCACGCTCCCAGATCCTGGCCACGTCGCGNTGGCTCGTGAACCGNACCTTGCCCGCCTTGCTGAACCGGACGNGGATNTTCGGGTTCCCCACGACGCTCACGAGCNGACCTCCGCTGGCTCCCGAGGTGGCCGCGCCGAGAGGGCAACNGGTACCCCGCCGCCATGCTCCAGGCCCTGGCCGGTGCCCTGGCTGCCACCGGCCGGCGGCACCGCAGAGGCGACGACGTGCTCGATGCCGTAGCCGGTGCAGGCGCCGCAGTCGTAGCACGGNATCCAGCGGCAGTCCTCGAGGCCGACCTCGTCGAGGGCNTCCCGCCAGTCCTGCCAGAGGAAGTCCTTGTGCAGCCCGGCGGAGAGGTGGTCCCAGGGCAGNGCCTCGTCCTCATGGCGATGGCGGTANACGTGGTCCTCGAAGGACATGCCGTGGCGTGCCATGGCGTCGGTCCAAAGCTCCAGGTCGAAGTGCTCGCCCCACTCCTGGAAGACCCCGCCGTTTCGCCAGACGTCCTCGATGACGGGCCCCAGGCGCCGGTCGCCCCGGCTGAGTAGTCCCTCGACCACCGAGGCCCGCGTGTCGTGCCACTTGATCTGCACGCCCCTGGCCTTCCGGGCGGCGTCGCGCAGCAGNCCCACCTTGCGATGGAGTTCCTGCTCGGTGTTCTGNCCGAACCACTGGAACGGTGTGAACGGCTTGGGGACGAACCCTCCGATCGAGACCGTGACGGAGGCGCCCTTCTGGTGGCGNCGTCCGATCTCGACGCAGTTCTTGGCCATCTCGATGATGCCAAGCGTGTCCTCGTCGGTCTCGGTGGGCAGACCGGTCAGGAAGTAGAGCTTGACCCGGCGCCACCCCTGCGAAAACGCNGACTCGACGGCCCCGTAGAGGTCCTCCTCGCTGATGAGCTTGTTGATGACCTGTCGCATCCGCCANGTCCCCGCCTCGGGGGCGAAGGTCAGGCCGGTGCGGCGCGCCCGCTGGATCTGGGCGGCGATTCCGACGGTGAAGGCGTCNACCCGCAGGCTCGGCAGCGAGACCGACACCTGTCCGCAGGCATCGTCGGAGACCGTGTCCTCCACGACCTCCTGAATGCCGCTGAAGTCGGCGGTACTGAGGGAGGTCAGCGCAACCTCGTCATAGCCGGTTCGACGCAGGCCGTCGGCCACCATCGTGCGCACCTGATCCGCCGGCCGCTCGCGTACCGGTCGGGTGATCATGCCTGCCTGGCAGAAGCGACATCCCCGGGTGCAACCCCGGAACACCTCGACGTTGAGCCGGTCGTGGACNACCTCGGTCAGCGGAACCAACTGGTTCTTCGGATACGGCCACTCGGCGAGGTCGGCGATCGTGCGCTTCTCCACCTTCTCTGGAGCGGCAGGGTGGACCGGACGAACGCCGGCAAGCGCCCCGTCTTCGCTGTGGTCCGCNGTGTACAGGCTCGGCACGTAGACGCCTGTGATCCCGGCGAGGGCCACGTGGACATCCTCGCGGGCGGTCCGCCCCTCCGCCTTCCATGCGGCCACCACCNCACTGATCTCCGACACCACCTCCTCGCCGTCCCCCAGGACGGCGGCGTCGATGAAGTCGACCAACGGCTCCGGGTTGTAGGAGCAGTGGCCGCCCACCAGCACNAGCGGGTGCTCCGGGCCACGGTCGGCGGCCAGGATCGGGATCCCGGCGAGGTCGAGGCACTCGAGCAGGTTCGTGTAGACGAGTTCGGCCGACAGGTTGAAGGCCAGCACGTCGAAGTCGCCCGCCGCACGGTGCGTGTCGAGCGAGAACAGGGGCAGGCCCTCACGGCGCAGCACAGCGGNNAGGTCGGTCCACGGCGCGTAGGACCGCTCGGCCACCGCATCNGGCCGTTCGTTTAGGATTTCGTACAGGATCTGAAGACCCTGNTTGGGAAGCCCGACCTCGTAGGTATCCGGATAGATCAGGAGCCAGGCCGCCTTGTCTGGATGGTGCGNCGGGATGATCATCCCGTCTTCGCAACCGATGTAGCGGGCNGGCTTCTGGACCTCGNCGAGGACTCTCTCAAGCTCGGGCCAGAGCGAACTCATGGTGATGAGACTCTATCGACGCTTCGGCTCGCTTCCCCGGCATGGTGGACGTCCGTGTCCTCCGCCTCAGAACATCCCGCGGTCCCGGGCCTGGTGGCGCCGCATGTGGANGCTCTGGACGAGGCCGAGGGCGAGGAAGGTTGCGACCACAGACGAGCCGCCGTAGCTGATCAGGGGCAGGGGAATCCCGGTGATCGGCATCATTCCCGTCGACATGCCCACGCTCTGGAAGACTTGGAACAGCAGCATCGAGAACACCCCAGCGGTGACGAGGAGCCCGAACCGGTCGTCGGCCAGGCGTCCGATCCGCCAGATTCGGGCCAGCAGGAGACCGAACAACCCGAGGACGACGACGCTGCCGACGAAGCCCGTCTCCTCGGCGATAACCGTGAAGATGAAGTCGGTCTGCTGCTCGGGGACGAGGTCCGAAACGTTCTGGGTGCCTTGGAACAGGCCCTTGCCCGTGATCCCGCCGTTGCCGATCGCCACTTCCGCCTGCTCGAGGTTGTAGCGCGCCCGGGTGTCCGCCTCCTCGTCGATGAAGACGAGGAGGCGTTCGACCTGGTACGCCTCGAGCCTTTCCGACTGCAGGACTGCGACCGTTCCGGTCAGCAGTAGCAGGCACAGCACCGCCAGGTGTCGACCAGGCACGCCGGCCACGAACACCATCCCGGCGAAGATGGCCCCGTAGACCAGGATGGTCCCGAGGTCGGGCTGGGCCATGATCAGGAGCACCGGCACTGCCACGGAGACACCGGCGACCAGCAGTCGCCAGACACCGACTCGGTCGCCCGAACCGAGGATCACCGCCAGGGCCACGATGATCGCCACCTTGCCGAACTCGCTGGGCTGCATCTGGAAGCCGCCGAGGGAGAACCGGGCGCGGGAGCCCTTCACCTCGATGCCGGCCGAGAGCACCGCGAACAGCAGTCCCACCGTCGACAGGTAGGCGAGGGCCATCAGCCGACGGGCCCAGCGGTGGCCGATCAGGGCCGTCAGGGCCATGACGACGACTCCGATCCCGGCGAAGACGAGGTGCCGTTTCAGGAAGGTGTCGTCCGCCGGGCGCAGCTCGGTCGCCGGGCCGCGTGTTGCCGAGTACACCATGATCACGCCGACCCCGGCGAGGAGCAACGAGAAGACGGGCACGCCGATGTCGATGTGCCGGGCGAGGGAGGGGCGGGCCTCCCGGAACTGGTGTCGGACGGAGGTCATCAGGCACCCTCCCGGAGGGCGTCCAACCCCTCGAGCACCTCGGCCACGTCCTCCAACAGCCTCGTGCAGTCGATGACCTCGCCGCGGACCCTTACCCTGCCGTCGGCGTCGAGGACCGGGCCCGAGGCCGGGTCCGCGGTCGGATCGGATCCCTCGAGGTGACCGAGTGAGTCCTCGCCGGTGATCCACTGGTACCAGTCGACGCAAAGTGGAAGGGCGACCGAGCGGGCGTAGCTCACGGCAGCCGTCGGCGCCTCCTCAATGCCGTCGACGAGGACCGCCTTCAGGAGGCGGGCCACGAGCGGTGCGGCGACCTGGCTGCCGAACCCGGCCTCCTCGATCACCGCCGCGATGGCGTGCGTGGGCTGCTCGACCGGTCCGAAGGCGGCGAACAGCGACGTGTCGGCCTTGCCCCGGACCTCCGCCGTGCCGGTCTTACCGGCGATCGGCACCAGGTCGACGGGAAAGTACGCGCCGCCGGTCGCCTCCGAGTTGAATGCCCAGTAGGCAGTGCCATGCTCGTCGCTCGTCACGCCCGAGAGCCCGGCCAAGGCGATGTCGCGGAACTCCGGGTCGATGTCCACCGTGGCCATCTGCCGGGGGCCGAAGTCCCGTACCTCGTCCCCATCCCTGGTGCGCACGGAGGAGACGACGTTGGGGGAATGCAGGGTTCCCCCGTTGGCGAAGGTGGCAAAGGCATTCGCCAACTGGACGGGCGTGACGAGGACGTCCCCCTGGCCGATGGCGACGTTCACGTTGTCCCCCGGGTACCAGTCGCCATAGGGAAAGGCCGTCGGATTGTCGGAGTGGAGCTGCTCACGGTTCTGCGGCGTCGGGAGGAAGCCGTCCTGCTCGAAGGGCAGGGTGATGCCGCTGCGAAGGCCCATCCCGTAGTCCCCGGCGGCGTCCTGGATTCCGGTCTCGTTGTGGATCGGGTTGATGTAGATCGACTCCCCGATCGTGTAGTAGTAGACGTCGCTCGAGACGGTGAGGCTGCGCTCCAGGTCCACCTGGGGGTTGGGTGCGCTCTTGGCGTTCCGGAACACGCAACCGCCCGCCTCGACGTCCTCGACCTCGGTCCCGCTGCAACTCTGGAGTACGTAGTAGCCGGGGTCGTCCCAGGCCTCGTCCGCCGGCTTCACCCGTCCTGTCCCGAACACGCCTTCGTGCCAGGCGGCGTGCGCCGTGAAGAGTTTGAAGGTCGAGCCGGGTGCGTATTCGCCCTGGATCGCCCGGTTGAACATCGGGAGGGCGTTGGCCGGGTCGTTCAACTCGTTCCAGCGTTCCACGCGGAAGCCGCCGATGGACTCGTTGGGGTCGTAGCTCGGATAGGAGCCTATGGCCAGGACGTCACCAGAGGCGGGGGCCAGGATCACCACCGCCCCGCCCGGTGCGTCGAAGTCCGGCGGGTCCTCGTCCGAGTCGGGGTCGCGCTCGGGCTCCTGGGACCGGGCGGCGAAGACGGCCCGTTCCAGTTCGGTCTCNACGAGGTACTGCAGGTCGATGTCGATGGTCAGCACGACGTCGTCGCCGGGGATGGGGGNGAGGAACAGNTCGTCGCGTTCCCNCACGATCCGACCCAGGCGGTCGACCTCGACGACGCGCCCGCCGGCCACGCCGCGCAGGTCGTCCTCGAAGAGCAGTTCGATGCCCGCCTTGCCGACCTCGTCGCGCAGTGCGTAGTCCTTGCCCCCCGGGGGCCGGCGGTTCCGGTACTCGGTGTCGTTGAGGGGCCCGACCCAGCCGAGGAGGTGGCTTGCGAGGTTCCCGTAGAGGTAACTCCGCACCGTCGAGTCCACGACCCGGATGCCCGGGTACTGGTCGGAGCGTTCCCCGAAAAANATCAACAGGTCCTCACCGACGTCGACCGCCACCGGCACGTCGTCGTAGAGGCCGTAGGCGGGATCCTCGAGCGCCGCCTCGATGTCGATGGTCTTGAGGAGTTCGTTGCCGGACCGGTTCACCTCGATGGCAATGCGAGTCAGGACCTGTAGACGCTGTTCCTCGTCGAATCCGGCCTGATCGAACTCCCTTCGATTGATCGTGACCATCGTCGTGATCCGATTGCCGACCAGTACCCGACCCTGCACGTCGAGGATCCGCCCCCGGGGAGCCGTCACCCGGATCTCTCGGATCACGTTCTGCTCGGCGACGGCGACCGCCTGCTCGGTCGTGATGACCTGCAGATACCAGAGGCGGGCGACGAGCGCTGCGAACAGCGAGATCGCCACNACGGCGACCACCCGCATCCGNTAGCGGGTGAGGTCATCCATGCCGGTCGACCCGGATCGGGAATCGTCGCTGCGCAACGNCGTTGTCCCGCTGCGAGCATCCGTGNCCGGCCATCTCAGCCNGCACCGCGTCGGATCTCGATGGTGCCGGGCAGGCCGCCGGTCGCCGCCCAGCGCACGACCCGGTTCACCGGTGCCGCGACGACGNCGGTGAGGATGCCGGCCAGGACAGCCTGGCGTACGAACGCCTGCGGGGTCTGGCCAAGGATGCCGAACAGCATCCCCACGACCGAGGCNAGTCCCTGTCCGGCCGCCACGGCGGCAAGGACGGCGAGGCCTCCCGTGACGGGTGTGGAGCGGAGCATGCGGAGTTCGAGGCTGCTGACCGCCACTGCAAGGGGCGGGTAGACGAGGGCGTGGAGGCCGAGCGGTGCGCCGACGATCGAGTCGTGGAGCAGCCCGGCGAAGAAGGCGGTGATGGCCCCGCGCTCCGGCCCGCCGTGGAAGCCCGTCAGTATGGCCACGAGGAGGAGGAGTTCGACGGACACCCCGTCGACCCGTAGTTCGTCGAGGAGCGTCCCCTCGAGGGCCACGGCGGTCACGAGGACGAGGAGTACCCGCAGGCGCGGNGTCATGGGCGCGGGCTCCCGGTCGGGCCCGACTCCACGNCGAGCGGATCGCCCTCGGGATGCGCCAGAACGACGTTGAGGAANCTGAGGCTCTCGAGGTCGGCGTTGAGGTCGATGACCACGTTCCGTTCGTACTCGGCGTGTTCGTCAGTGTCGATCACGCGTCCCACGGGNATGTCGGGTGGCAGGAGGCTCCGCCCTCCGCTGGTGACCACGGCCTCGTTCCAGTCGATGTCGGCGTCCATGCGGATTCCGGCTTCGATCTTGAGNGTTCCCCGCCCGGTGCCCCGGGCCAATCCCTCGTCCTGCGAGGCGACGAGGCGCACACCCACGAGGAACTCCGGGTGCGTTGCGAGGATCACCGTGGACCGGGACCGGTCAACCTGCTCCAGACGGCCCACCAGGCCGGCTCCGGTGACGACCGCCAACCCTTCGCTCAACCCTTCATCGGTCCCTGCGTCGACCTCGATGCGGTGGGTGCCGAAGTTGCCGGGCGGCGTGCCGAGGATCCGAACCACCACGGTGTCCGTCTNTGTGTAGTCGAGGCCCACCTCTCCGAGNAGGCGTTCGAGNAGTTCGCTGTCGGCGGCATCGGTCACCGACCGGCCACGGAGGCGGGCGAGTTCGACGGCAAGTCGCTCGTTCTCGGCGCGGAGGTCCTCATAGCCGAAGATCCCGTTCCAGACGGCCTGGATGGGATCGGTTGCGGTGTCCGTGACGGAGCGAAGGGGTTCGAGGATGTCGCGGAGGCCCTGTTGGAAGGCATCCAGGGGCGCCGCTCCGCGGATGTGCAGCGTCAGGAGAGTGAAGGCCGCTGCGGCGAGAAGCAGCAGTGTGGGGCGGGGCCGCTCGGTGGGCCGAGGCGCGGCCACCGGCTACTCCGGCGTGTCGTCGAAGATGACTTCGCCAAAGGTCCCGAACTCCTCGAGGGCCCGGCCGGCGCCCAGGACCACCGAGAGCCGCGGGTCCGGGGCCATCCAGACCGGCATCCCGGTCTCGGCCCGGATGCGCTGGGACAGGCCGTTGAGTAGCGAACCACCTCCGGTCAGGGTGATTCCCCGCTCCATGATGTCGGCGGCCAACTCCGGGGGCGTCCGGTCGATGGTTACCTTGATCGCGTCGACAATGTCGGCGACACGGTCCTCGATCGCCTCGCGGATCTCGCGCGTGTTGATTTCGAGGGTCCGCGGCAGTCCGGTGAGGAGGTCGCGGCCNCGGATCTCGGCGCGCATCTCGTCGACCAGGGGTGTGGCGGAGCCGAGTGCCATCTTGATCTCCTCGGCGGTCCGGGAGCCGGTGGCGATTCCATGTTCCTTCTTCAGGTACTGAAGGATGGCTTCGTCCAGCTCGTCGCCGCCCACCCGTGAGGACTGGCTGGCGACAACGCCGCCGAGCGAAAGGACCGCCACCTCTGTTGTGCCGCCACCGATGTCGACGATCATGCTGCCGATCGGTGAGGCAACGGGGAGGCCTGCCCCGATTGCAGCCGCCATCGGCTCTTCGATGATGTAGGCGGGAACGCGTGCGCCGGCGTATTCGGCGGCTTCCTGTACCGCCCGACGTTCGACGCCGGTGACTCCGGACGGCACGCAGATCACCATGCGGGGCTTCGACCAACGCCGGCGGTGGACCTGTTGGATGAAGTAGCGAAGCATCTTCTCGCAGACGTCGAAGTCGGCGATGACCCCGTCCTTGAGGGGCCGCGTGGCCTGGATGTTGTTGGGCGTACGGCCGATCATCCGCTTGGCCTCGGAGCCCACGGCCAGTGGGGTTCCGCTCAGGACGTCGANGGCCACAACCGAGGGCTCGTCGAGCACGATGCCNTCGCCCCTGACGTAGACCANGGTGCTCGCTGTGCCGAGGTCGACGGCGATGTCGCGACCTCCCAGGACCGGACCGCCTCCTCGCCTGTTTCCTACGGGCATCGTCCGTCCCTGGTCTTCCCGGTATCCGGGTCTTCGTGGTCGAGATCACGCGTCTGGACACGCGTAACGGACCGGGGGTTCACGCTTGGAGGCGATTCCCCATCAGTCGTTCCCGAGAACGTAACGCATTCGTCACGAGTTCGCCACTCTCAGCGCACGATTGACCACGCAAAGGCGTCGTCGAACGCGCGTCCTGCNGGGATNCGGGNAANCCGGTTGCAGGGANGCGGCANACTCGCCGGCTACGCCTCCGGGAAGAAGATCCCGATCTCGCGCTCGGCCGACTCAGTGGCATCGGAGCCGTGCACCAGGTTCTCGGTGACGAGCAGTCCGTAGTCGCCGCGGATCGTACCGGGCGCTGCCTGGGTCGGGTCGGTGGCCCCCATGAGGGCACGGACCACGGCGAACGTGTCGCTCGGGCCCTCCACGATCATGGCCACCACGGGGCCTCGGGACATGAAGGCCACGAGTTCCCCGTAGAAGTGCTTGTCCACGTGCTCCTCGTANTGCCGACNGAGCGTCTCAGCATCGAGCGTGCGNAGTTCNACGCCTGCCAATCGGAGGCCCTTGCGCTCCAGGCGATCGATGATCTCCCCNACGAGGCCACGCTCGACGGCGTCGGGCTTGCAGATGACGAGGGTGCGGTCCATGGCCCCGAAGGCTACGGGCGCGACCAGGGATTCCTGCCGCCAGCGGGACGATCACCGGGGTTCCCCGGGTCTCAGCCGGCTTCTTCGCGCCTCCCTGCGAGCACCTCCCGGGCAGCGGCGAGCACGTAGAACGAACCCGTGACGAGGATCAGGTCGTCGTCGTCGGCCAACGCGATCGCCCGGTGGACGGCTTCGCCNACATCGGCCACCGCCTCGGCGTCGACGCCCAGTTCCCGGACCAGTTCGGCGAGTCGACCGGCGGGCACCGCCCGCGGGGAGGGCGCCGTGCAGGTCACGACCAGTTCGGGCGCCAGCGCGATNAGTTCGGCGAGTACCTCCGAGGGTTCCCTCGGGCGGAGGGCACCCACCACGAGGATCCGCCGGCCGACGGCACCACCCTCGAAGAAGAGTTCCGGAACTGCTTCGGCGACCGCACGTGCCGCCTCCTGGTTGTGGGCACCGTCGAGGAGCACCAGGGGTCCGGTGGCGGCGACCTCCAGGCGCCCCGGGAGCCGTACCGTCCCGAACCCCTGCTCCACCACTTCGTCGCCCAACGGCCCACCGACGAACGCCTCGGCGGTAGCCAGCGCGACGGCGGCATTGTCCGCCTGGTGGGCGCCGTAGAGCGAAAGGAAGACCTCGTCGTAACGACCNTGCGGGCCGAAGANGTCGATTACCTGGCCACCGACGGCGATCTGCGTCGCCGTCACGCCNAAGTCCCGGTCCCGCTCGAGGAACGGGTCGGGCTCCTCGGCGAGGAAGAGGTCGCGGACGTCGATAGCGGTCTCTCCCAGCACCAGTGGACGCCCCGCCCTGAGAATCCCCGCCTTCTCGCCGGCGATGGCCCGCCGCCAGTCGCCCCGGCCNTCGGTGTGGTCCCGGCCGATGTTGGTCACTACAGCGACCTCGCCCTCGACCACGTTGGTGGCGTCGAAGCGGCCGAGCATTCCGACCTCGACCACGGCCACGTCCACCGCCTCATTGGCGAACCAGAGCAGCGCAGCCGCCGTCAGNAACTCGAAGTACGANGAGGTCTCCGGGGCCGCAGCGGCATAGCGGGCGAGGTCGCCAACCAGGTCGCCGAACTCCGCCTCGTCGATCAACTCGCCGTTGATGGCGAGCCGCTCACGGATCGTGTCGACGTGTGGACTGCTGTAGCTGCCGACGCGAAGGCCNAGGGCACCGAGGAGNGACACGGTCATGGCGGCGACCGAACTCTTGCCGTTTGTTCCCGTGACGTGGATCGTCGGCACGTCCTGCTGTGGATCGCCCATGCAGGCGACCAGGCCGCGCATGGCGTCNAGGCTCAGGCCGTGGACCCGTCCGGCAGTCGCCTCGAGGTTGACGTGTCNGTCGAGGAATNGCAGTGCTTCCGAGTAGTCCATCGACTCAGAAGATCCCNNGATGNGGGATGACNGGAGGTCGACGCTCCNGGGAGTGGANCATCGGGGGCGTCGGAGGTACTGCCGCCGCGTCCGGATCAGGAAGCGGCGCGGTCGGGCTGCTCGTCGACGCTCGGCACGACGTCCGGCGTCCTGCGCTCGCTGACGCAGGCATCGTCGACGATGACCCGGCAGTTCCCGGACTCGCCAGGAAGTTCGAACATCACCTCGAGGAGAACCTCCTCGAGGATCGCCCGCAGTCCACGCGCACCGGTTCCGCGCTCGAGGGCCTCGACGGCGACGGTCGCTAGGGCCTCCGTCGTGAACTCGAGTTCGGCCTCCTCGAACTCGAAGATCTTCTGGTACTGCTTCACCAGTGCGTTCTTGGGCTCGACCAGGATCTGGATCAGCGCATCGACATCGAGGCTGTCGACGGTACCGACCACGGGCACACGGCCGACGAACTCCGGGATGAGGCCGAACTTCACGAGGTCCTCAGGTCGCACGCCGGCGAACAGGGCGCCCAGGTCCTTCTCCCCACGCGCCCGGATGTCGGCCCCGAAGCCGACGCTGGCACCACCCAGCCGGTTCTCGATCAACTGTTCCAGGCCGGCGAAAGCACCGCCGCAGATGAACAGGATGTTGGTGGTGTCGATCTGGAGGAACTCCTGGTGCGGATGCTTGCGCCCCCCCTGGGGCGGCACGGCCGCCGTGGTGCCCTCGAGGATCTTCAGGAGGGCCTGCTGGACGCCCTCGCCGGAGACGTCGCGGGTGATCGACGGGTTCTCGCTCTTGCGGGCGATCTTGTCGATCTCGTCGATGTAGATAATCCCGCTCTCGGCCTTCTTGATGTCGTAGTCGGCCGCCTGGATGAGCTTCAGAAGGATGTTCTCGACGTCCTCCCCCACATAGCCGGCCTCGGTGAGGGCCGTGGCGTCGGCGATGGCGAACGGAACGTCGAGCATGCGGGCAAGGGTCTGGGCCATCAGGGTCTTGCCACAGCCGGTCGGACCGATAAGCAGGATGTTGGACTTGGCCAACTCAACGTCGTCGCCGGGCGAACGGTCGACCTGCACCCGCTTGTAGTGGTTGTAAACCGCGACCGAGAGGATCTTCTTGGCCTGCTCCTGGCCGACGATGTAGTCGTCGAGGAAAGCGAAGATCTCCCGGGGACGGGGAAGTTCACCGAACGAGACGTCGCTGGGCTCCGAGAACTCCTCTTCGATGATCTCGTTGCAGAGGTCGATGCACTCGTCGCAGATGTAGACGCCGGGGCCAGCGATGAGCTTGCGCACCTGCTTCTGTGTCTTCCCGCAGAAGGAACACTTGAGGAACTCTCCCCCTTCTCCGAACTTCGCCACGTGCTGCTCCTCGGTTCCCTCGGTTCCGGACNACGACCCTACTTGGTGGTGCTCCCCCGGCAGGGTCGATTCGCGGCCGGCTTCGTGCTCAGCCCTACTTCACCGCGGCGATGGGGGCTCCCTTGTCGGCCAGGGAGCGGGCCTCGATGACCTCGTCGATGATGCCGTACTCCTTGGCCTCTGCGGCGGTCATGACGAAGTCGCGGTCGGTGTCGGCGTTGATGCGCTCGACGCTCTGGCCGGTATGCCGGGCCAGGATCTCCTCGAGTTGGACCTTGAGGCGTTGGATCTCCCTCGCGGCCAACTCGATGTCGGACACCTGCCCCTGTGCACCGGCGTAGGGNTGGTGGATCAGGATCCGGGCGTGTGGCAGGGCGAGGCGCTTTCCCTTCGTGCCTGCCGCCAGCAGCACGGCGGCGGCAGAGGCCGCCTGGCCGAAGCAGATGGTGGTGATGTCGGGCTTGATGTACTGCATCGTGTCGTAGATGGCGAAGAGGGCGTTGATGTCGCCGCCCGGCGAGTTGACGTACAGGCTGATGTCGCGGTCGGGGTTCTCCGACTCGAGGTGGAGCATCTGGGCGCAGATCAGGTTGGCCGTGATGTCGTCGATCGGGGTGCCGATGAAGATGATGTTCTCCTTCAGCAGGCGCGAGTAGAGGTCGTACGCCCGCTCGCCCCGGTTGGTCTGCTCGACCACGGTCGGTACGAGGTAGTTCTGCACGCTGAGGTCGGCCAAGGTCATGGGCTGCTTTCCTGTTCGTGTTCGGGATCGTGTTCGGGATCGTGTTCGGGATCGTGTTCGGGATCGTGTTCGGGATCGTGTTCGGGATCAGGGTCGACGGCATCGGCGACATCAACGGGTTCTGGTTCCTCGCCCGGAATCACGACCTCGGGCTCGGGCGGTCGAAGGTCGTCGCGATCGATCTCGTTGCCCTCCTCGTCGACGAACCCGACCCGCTCGAACAGCCAGTCCATGGCCGCCTGCTTGCGCAGGTCGGCGAGGAGATCGAGGAGGTGGCCGGCGCTGGCCATCCCTTCGCGGAGTTCGTCGAGGTCCGTGTCGGGCTGACCGGCCTGTGTCGCCATCAGGCTCAGGTGCGCATCGACGTCGGCTTCTTCNGCCTCGATCCCCTCGGCGAAGGCGACCCCACGCAGGCCGAGGTCNGCNCGGGCCGNCAACTCGGCNTCGGTCCGGAAGCCCTCGCGCATCGCCTCCGTGTCCTGGCCGCTGGCCTCCATCCATCGAGCGAAGTCGATGCCCTGTTGCGCCATTCGCATCGCCATGTCGCNGATGCGGTCGTCGATGGCCGATTCGATGAGGACAGCGGGAAGTTCGTCGGCGACCAGTCCGGCCACTGCCCGGGCGACATGCTCGCGGGCCATGNCCGCCGCCTGGGCCCGCTTCATCGAGTCGATGCGGGTCCGGAGGTCGTCGACCAGTTCGTCGATGGTGTCGAACTCGGATGCCTCGGAAGCGAAGGCGTCGTCGGCCTCGGGGAGGACCAGCATCTGCACCTCCTTCACGACGATGCGCAGGTGCAGGCTGCCCTCGTCCTGGGGGTGGTCGGCGTCGAACTCCAGGGTGTCGCCGACCGATGCGCCACGCAGGTTCTCGTCGATCTCGGCGACGACGGCACCGGTACCGACCTCGTAGAGGTAGTCGTTGGTGGTGAGTCCCTCGACGGGCTCGTCGTCGTGGCTGCCCTCGATGTCGATGGTGACCTGGTCGCCGTCCTCGACGGCCCGCTCGACCACCTCAAGGGTGCCGTGCTGACGTCGGAGGGCGTCGACCTGGGTGGCGATGTCGGCATCGCTGGCGGTAGGGGCGGGAACCTCGACACTCAGGGAGGCGTAGCCACTGACAGACACCTGCGGTCGGATGGGAACCACGGCATCGAAGACGAGGTCGCCGGCCTCCTCGCCCGAGGTGATCTTGAGCGACGGGGAGTCGATCGCATCGACGGCTTGCTCGATGAGCGCCTTGCGGTAGTACTCGGGGACGGCGTCCTGGATCGCCTCGTGGCGGCCTGTGGTGGTGCCCAGTCGGGACTCGAGCAGCCTACGCGGCGCCTTGCCGGGGCGAAAGCCCGGCAGCCGGACCTCGTGNGCGAGTTTGCGGAAGGCCCGGTCGACCGCCTGCTCGAACTCGGCCTCGTCGACGGAAACGGTCATCTTGACGCGGTCACCGTCGAGTGCCTCGAGGGAGGTGCGCACGGAATCGGGCCTGGGGGCCTCGGGTGNGGCTTCGGGCTCGGGATCAGCGACGTCGCTCGTCGCTGCCTTGGACTTGCGCATACGCATGCGCGAGGAGAGGGGGTTCACAGTGGGGCGAGTGTACTGGTGGCCCGTGACGGGCAGGTCGGCGATTTCCCAGTCGAAACGTCGAAACCGCTGTCCCGACGATCAGACAAGGGTGGCCAGGATCGTGGTGAGGTCGTCGACGGTGGTACGCGGGTTGATGATGCAGACGCGCATCGCGGGTCCACCGTCGACGGTCGTCGGGGTGAGCAGAGCCGTCCCTTCGGCGAGGAGGCGGTCGCACCACGACTGGTAGTCGGCGCGCTCCCAACCACTACGCCGGAATGCCACGACCGAGAGTTCCGGCTCGACAATGAGTTCCAGGTGGTCAGCGGCCGCGACCAACTCCCTCGTCGCCCGGGCGACCTCGAGGGTGCCCTCGATGGCCTCGCGGTAGGCGTCGGTGCCGTGGACAGCCAACGAGAACCAGAAGGGCATCCCCCTTGCCCGACGTGTCAGGACGTGGGCGTAGTCGCAGGGGTTCCAGACGGTGTCGTCGATGATCGGCTCGAGGTAACCCGCCTGCTGGGTATGGGCGTCGCGGGCGATCGAGGGATTGCGGTAGAGCAGCGCCGCACAGTCAAACGGCGAGAACAGCCACTTGTGTGGGTCGACGACGAGCGAATCGCAGCGCTCGATACCGACGAAGCGGTGCCGGACAGACGGTGCCACCATCGCTGCACCGCCGTAGGCGCCGTCGACGTGCATCCAGACACCGGCGTCGGCGCAGGCACTGGCGATGCCATCGAGGGCGTCCACGATGCCGAGGTTCGTGGTGCCGGCCGTGGCGACGACGGCGAACACCTCGGTGCCATCGGGCCGGCCGGCGATGGCCTCGGCGACTGCATCGCCCCGGAGCCTGCGATCGCCGTCCACCCTGGCGAGGAGGACGTCGACGTCCATCACACGAGCAGCGGAGTCGACCGACGAGTGGGCGCTCTCGGCGGCGACCATGGCCCAGCGGGCGGGCCGGTCGAGCCCTACTGCAGTCCGCTTCGCGTTGGCGTCGTGGCGGGCGGTGACCAGGGCCGACAGGTTGGCCATCGTCCCGCCGGTGGCGAAGCAGCCACCTGCCGAATCGGGCATCCCGGCCAGGTCGGCAATCCAGCGGAGTGCCTGATTCTCGGCGAACACCATGCCGGCACCGTCCAGCCAGGTCGAGCCGCACAACGACGAGGCACCGATCACGAGGTCGAACACGGCGGCCGCCTTGGTCGGCGCCCCGGCGATGAAGGCGAGGTAGCGGGGGTGGTCGGCCGAGATGCTGGCAGGGGCCAGGTGCTCGGTGTATCGGCGCAGCGCCTCGGTTCCGCCCAGTCCCTCTGGCGTGACGGTCTGGCCCACCAGGGACTGGAGTTCGGTGGCACTCATCGGACCGTCGAGCGGCGGCTCGTTCCTGATCCGGTCGAGGGCGTAGCGGAACACCGACTGGATCAGTTCCTCGCTCTCCCGGTCGAACTCGTGCATCCCCGTCGGTCCCTTGGCTCCCATCTTCCGGAGGCTAGGCGGTCATCGCCGAACCCGGACCGGTACGATCGGCGACGCCGCGGGTGTAGTTCAACGGCTAGAACCTCAGCCTTCCAAGCTGATGATGAGGGTTCGATTCCCTTCACCCGCTCGAGATTCCGGGTCGGCCGTGGCGACCGCCAGGTGGAGACTCGGATGGGGAAGCGCCCTACNCTNNNNCCGTGCTCGTCGCCCAGATCACCGACTGCCACGTCCGTTGCGANGACGAGGGGGCCTTCTCCTCGCTGGNCGACACGTCGNCNACGTTGGCTGCNGTNGTCGAGCACCTCAACGGGCTCGACCCGNNNCCNGACGTGGTGCTCGCCACCGGCGACCTGACCGACGACGGCACGCCCGAGCAGTACGCCTGCTTCCGTGAGATCGTCGAGCCGCTCACCGCTCCCCTGCTGCCGTTCCCGGGCAATCATGACCACGGCCCCGACTTCCGGGAGGCCTTCGCCGACCTGCTGCCCGGCGACCCGGGCGACCTCCCCGAGCGACACTGCAGCTACGTGGTCGACGACCACCCCGTACGCCTCGTCGGGATCGACACCTCGAAGCCCGACCACCACGACGGCTGCTTCGACGACGAGCGCGCCGACTGGTTGGAAGGAACGCTCGCCGCAGCCCCGGACCGGCCCACTCTCATCTTCACCCACTTTCCCCCCCTCCAGGTGGGGCTCGACTACATGGACGTGGCCGGCCTCACGGGCTTGGACCGCTTCGAGGACGTCATCGCCGCACACCCACAGGTGGTACTCGTCGTAGCCGGGCACCTGCACCGTCCGATCCAGGCGGTGATCGCATCCACCCTGGTCTCCGTGTGCCCGTCGACCGGCTTCCAACTCGACCTCGACCTGAACCCCACCCGTGGTGGCGCAGTGGACGAACCACCCGGCTTCCAGCTCCACCGCTGGGACGGCGGACGCTTCGTCACGCACACAGGCATGGTCCGGGATGGTCGACGAATCGACATCACCGCCTTCGTCGAGTACGTGCTCGGAAGGGCGGAGCGGGGTGAGGACTTCCCGAAGGGCTGATTGCCCGCTGCCGACTCAGCCTCCGCCTGACTGGCGCTCGAGGAACCGGTAGACGTCGACCAGGTCGATGCCAGGGAACGGCGAGAACTCCTGTCCGGCGGGTGGCAGGGCGGTCAGGACGAAGCTCCGCTCCGAGGCGGACGGCCAGGCGACCCTCTCCCAGCGGTCGATCATCTCGGGGTCGGCGGCGAGGTCCTCCGTTCGGGCGCTCGCCCGGCGCACAGTGTCGCCGCCTCGGAAGGAACCCGCATCCGCTGCAGTGCAGCCGATCGTGATGGCGAACGGCGTGCCCTCGGCGACGTTCTCCACATACGTGGCGCACCAGAAGTCACCGTCATCGGTGGCCGTGAACTGTTCGTGGACGATCTCCGACGACGCCCATGCCTGACGGGCCCCCCAGAGCCGGCTCACCCGGACGCCNTCGAGGCCNCCCTCTTCGTCGCTGGGGAAGGCCANNCCNTCGTTCTCGTACGCNTTGGTGATGGTCCCGGCGGTGTCGGTGCGTAGGAAGTGCACCGGCAGGCCCAGGTGCCGGGTCGCCAGGTTGGTGAACCGGTGGGCGGCCATCTCGTACGAGACGTAGTACCGCTCCTTGAGGTCCTCGATCGAGAGGTCGCCCTCGCCATGGGCCACATCGAGGAACCCCACGGCCGCCTGCTCCGGGATCAGAACGGCCGCGGCGAAGTAGTTCGATTCGACCCTTTGCCGGAGGTAGCCCTCGAAGTCGGTGGTTTCGGCGTGCTCGAGTGCGAAGTGGCCGAGGGTCTGGAGGACGACCGATCTGGCAGCCCGGACGTTGAGGTCGTCGCGTTGCGGGATGTAGATGACGCGCCGGGTCGTGTCGGTGACCGAGCGTGCCGTGATGGGCATTCCCCGGACCCGCTCGATGCGATACCCGTGGTGGGCGACGAGGTCGGTGAGGTGCTTCTCGGAGGGTGGACCCTCGCCGGTGTAGCCCGAGGCCGCAAGCGTCTCGGCGGCGACCGCCTCGATCTCGGCGAAGTAGTTGTCGCGGGCACGCATCTCGGTGCGCAGCGCCAAGTTCGCACTGCGGGCCTGGGAGTCGGCCCTCTGGCGGGCCAGGCCGACCCTGCTGATCTCGGTCCGGGGCAGCGCCTCGTAGAGGCCCACCAGCGTCTCGAGCAGATCGTCGTCCACCCTGGCCCCGGCGCGCACCAGCGGTAGGTCCAGGGTCTCACGCCAGCGGCCCGATTGGAGCCGGGTCAGGCGGATCTCGAGTTCAGCGCGACGATTCGGCGGCACCGGGTCGAGGAGGTCGCTCGTGGTGGTGCCAAGTGCCTCGGCGAGCGAGGCGAGGACCCCCAACTTGGGCTCGAGGCGGCCGTTCTCGAGTTGGCTCAGGTACGAGGGCGGTCGGGCGACCCGCTCGCCGAGCTCTGCCAGCGTGAGGTCGCAACGTCGGCGATGGTGGCGGACCCGGTGCCCGAGCACGACCGGGTCGTACTGCGAGCCGTCCTGTGGAGCGTCCATGGGCCACCTCTCTCCTTGCCCGATGCCGACATAAAGCCTGAAGACTTCATGTTCTTCGCGTATAAGGCTATCCCAGCCGAAGTTTCGCTCCCCTGCTCCCTGACCTGGGCCCNAACTNCGTCGATACTTGNCTCGGCNAGAAAGCNACCTGAGGGCCAGCATGGAGTACCCGGACGGCATCGAGAGCACCAGCATCGACCTCACCGGCGTCGAGGTCACCGACCACCCCCACCTGGCCGAGGTCTTCACCCCCGAGGCGACCGCCTTCGTCGCCGATCTGGTCCGCACCTTCCGCGACCAGCGCATCGAGCTCCTCCGGGCCCGACGGGAACGCCAGGATCGCCTCGACGTCGGCGCCCGCCCCCACTTCCTCCCCGAGACCGCCGAGATCCGCTCCGGCACCTGGACCGTCGCCCCGNTGTCCAAGGACCTGCTCGACCGTCGGGTCGAGATCACNGGCCCCACCTCCCGCAAGATGATGATCAACGCGCTCAACTCGGGTGCCAAGGTCTTCATGGCCGACTGTGAGGACGCCACCAGCCCGACCTGGGACAACGTCGTCGATGGGCATCGCAACCTCCGCGACGCCCACCGCCGCGAGCTCATACTCGAACAGGGCGGCAAGCACTACCGACTCAACGAGGAGATCGCCACCCTTGTCGTGCGCCCGCGCGGCTGGCACCTGCCCGAGCGCCACGTCCAGGTCGACGGCCGCCCCGCCGCCGCCTCGCTCATCGACTTCGGACTCGCCTTCTTCCACGGAGCGCGTGAGGCCCTCGACCGGGGAAGCGGCCCCTACTTCTACCTGGCGAAGCTCGAGGGGCACCTCGAGGCACGCCTCTGGAATGACGTGTTCTGCCATGCCCAGGACTCCCTCGGGGTCCCACGGGGCACCATCAAGGCCACGGTCCTCATCGANACGATCCTCGCCGCCTTCGAGATGGACGAGATCCTCTACGAACTGCGCGAGCACTCGGCGGGCCTCAACGCCGGCCGCTGGGACTACATCTTCAGCGTCGCAAAGAAGTTTGCCGCCCACGACGAGTACGTNCTCCCCGACCGTTCAGACATCTCGATGACCGTCCCCTTCATGCGGGCCTACACCGAACTCATGGTCGCCACCTGCCACAAGCGGGGCGCCCACGCCATCGGCGGCATGTCGGCGTTCATTCCGAACCGCCACGAGCCCGAGATCACCATGAACGCCCTCACGAAGGTCGCCGAGGACAAGGCCCGCGAGGCCAACGACGGCTACGACGGCACCTGGGTCGCCCACCCCGACCTCATCCCGGTCGCCATGAAGGAGTTCACCTCCGTCCTCGGCCGGGGCACCAACCAGATCGACCGCCAGCGCCCCGATGTCGACGTCACCGCCGACGACCTCCTCTCCGTCGCCGAGACCGGGGGATCCATCACCGAGGCCGGACTCCGCACCAACGTCCACGTCGGACTCAGGTACCTGGCCCACTGGATCGACGGCACCGGCGCCGCCAGCATCCGAAACCTGATGGAGGACGCCGCCACGGCGGAGATCAGCCGTGCCCAGGTGTGGCAGTGGGTCCGGCACGGCCGGGACCTCGAGGACGGTCGGACCGTCACCGCCGCNCTGGTACGCGCCATCATCGACGAGGAACTCCGGACCATCGAAGACGAGATCGGTACCAGTGCCTTCGTCGACCTGCCGTTCAACGAGGCACGGCGCGTGTTCGAGTCAGTCTCCCTAACCGACGAGTTCATCGAATTCTTGACACTGCCGGCGTACGACCTGCTCGACTGAGCGGCCCACACTCCGACAACGATCACCCCTACCCCCGAAAAGAGACCGCCGGCCCGACCGGCCGGTACGAAAGTGAGAAAGCAATGCGGAACAGCTTCGCCCAGCAGGTCGAGGAACTGGAACAGGACTGGGCNGAGAACCCGCGCTGGTCCGGCGTCCAACGTGACTACTCGGCAGCGGACGTCGTGCGCCTGCGCGGTTCGTACATCCCGGCGTGCTCCCTAGCGCGCCACGGCGCCGAGACCCTGTGGGAACGCCTCCACGAGATGGAGTACGTCCACGCCCTGGGCGCCATGACGGGCGGCCAGGCCATCCAGTACGTCAAGGCTGGGCTTCCCGCCCTGTACCTGTCGGGCTGGCAGGTCGCCGGGGACGCCAACTCGGCGGGGCACGTGTACCCGGACCAGAGCCTCTATCCGGTCAATTCGGTGCCGGCGCTCGTCGAGCGGCTCAACAANGCCCTGCGGCGCGCCGACCAGATCGAGTGGCACGAGAACGACGGCGAGGTGCTCCGGGACTGGCTGGTCCCGATCGTCGCCGACGGCGAGGCCGGCTTCGGCGGCGCCCTCAACGTGTACGAGCTCATGAAGCGCATGCTGCGTGCCGGCGCCGCGGGCGTGCACTTCGAGGACCAGTTGGCTTCGGAGAAGAAGTGCGGACACATGGGTGGCAAGGTGCTGATCCCCACCCAGCAGCACATCCGGACCCTCATCGCCGCCCGCCTCGCAGCCGACGTGATCGGCGTCCCGGCGCTCGTCCTCGCCCGCACCGACGCCCTCGGCGCCACGCTCATCACGAGCGACATCGACGAACGCGACCGGCAGTTCATCAGTGGCGAGCGCACGCCTGAAGGCTTTTACCACACCGAACCCGGCCTCCCGGCGCCCATCGCCCGTGGCCTGGCGTATGCCCCGTACTGCGACATGATCTGGTGTGAAACCGGCACTCCCGACCTCGATGAGGCACAGGCCTTCGCCGANGCCATCCACGAGCAGTACCCCGGCAAGATGCTGGCCTACAACTGTTCGCCCTCGTTCAACTGGAGGGCNGCGCTCGACGATGCCANCATCGCCACGTTCCAGAAGGAGTTGGGCGCCATGGGCTACAAGTTCCAGTTCATCACGCTGGCCGGCTGGCACGCCCTCAACGCCTCGGCCTTCGACCTGGCCCGCGGCTACAACGAGAGCGACATGACGGCCTACGTCGAGCTCCAGCAGCGCGAGTTCGGCATGGAGGACGACGGCTACACGGCCACCCGCCACCAACGGGAGGTCGGCGCCGGATACTTCGACCTGGTCGCCACGACCATCTCTGGCGGCGGCGCCTCGACGCTGGCCCTCACCGGCTCCACCGAGGAGGAGCAGTTCTGAGGAGCGAGTCTCCCCGCCCTGNCTGAACCNTCACGGCCCCCGNCGTTTCGGCATCGGGGGNCGTGACGCGTCCGGGATCACCCGGCGAGGNTCTTCCCTGCGCCTACCGTCNAGTCATGCGACGACGGTTCCGTCTCCCTGCCGCAGTGGCGCTCCTACTCGCTGGCTGTGTCTCGGTCGCGGCAGCCGACGGCGGTTCCGGCGGAACAGGCGTCGTCGTCCACGACGGGGCCGTCTTCACGGTCGTCGGGGAACGCAGCGACGGCTGGGTGGTGGACACTCCCTGCCGCACCGAGATCTTCCTCGACGAGGGCGACCAGTTCCGCAGCGTAGATGTGGTGCTGGATCCCGGGCACGGCGGCCCGGAGACGGGGTCCGTGGGGGCGAACGGCCTCGTCGAACGCGATGTCAACCTCTGGGTGGCCCTCCTCGCCAGGGCGGAGTTGGAGGATCTCGGCTACACCGTGGTGCTGACCCGGGAGGTCGACCTCCACATGGGCATTGTGCAGCGCGCCAACGTCGCCAATGCCCTCTCTCCTTCCGCCTTCGTCTCGATCCACCACAACGGCGGCGCCGTTCGGCGCTCACAGAAACCAGGAACCGAGACGTTCCACCAGTACGGAAGCGACGAGTCGACACGGCTGGCCGGTCTGCTCTTCGAGGAGGTCCAGACTGCCCTCGACGTCTGGGACGTGCGCTGGGTGGACACGGTGCACAAGGGCGCGTCGTCGCGGATCCGCTCCGACGGCACCGACGTCTACGGCGTGCTCCGACTCACGCCCGACCTCCCGTCGGCAATCATCGAGGCCGCCTACCTCTCGAACGCCCCCGAGGCCGAGCTCCTCGCCGATCCCGAGGTCCTGGTCGCCGAGGCGGGGGCGATCGCCAGGGCCCTCGACCGGTTCCTCACGAGCGCTGATCCCGGGTCGGGCTTCAATGAGGCCTTCGTCGACGCTGCGACGACCGGCACGGGAACCGGCTGGAACTGCGACGACAGTGCCTATGGGCGTTGGACGTCGGTCGCCACGGGGTACACGGAGC
The DNA here is from genome assembly GCA_002699725.1 of Acidimicrobiaceae bacterium. Lineage (GTDB taxonomy): Bacteria > Actinomycetota > Acidimicrobiia > Acidimicrobiales > MedAcidi-G1 > S20-B6. The sequence goes on along the minus strand of PACE01000008.1, from coordinate 2,815 downwards.
AGGAGTACGCCGACCTGGTCGCCATGGCGGCCTGGGTCGGCCGGTCTCCCGAGTCGTTGCAGCGCTTCGGGGTCTACGCCCTTGACTTCTTCCACGCACTCGGTGGTCGGGTGTCCCTCGATCCACTTCCCCCTGAGGCGATCCCGGTGGTCAGCGGAATTTCGGTTCCCGTCGACGTGACGTTGCCATGGTCGCCTGCCGATCAGGTCCTGCTGACACGCGTGGCGGACGCCTACGGCCTCTCCCCCGCCGAGGCGCAGAAAGTGGGCGCCGTCCTGATGGTGTTCCTCATCGGAATCAGCGGCTAGGGAGCGCTACTCGGTTCGCCAGTCCCGACGTCGTTCGGACTTGCGGGCCGCCCGCTGTTTCTTGGCGGTCAGGCGCCGTTCGACGGCTCGACGGCCCGGTCTGGTCGGCCTCCGCCTGCGTTGTTCAACTCGCGCCTCCTGAAGCCGCTCTTCCAGTTTCCCGAGGGCCAGTTCACGGTTCCGGTCCTGCGAGCGGGTGCGGTCGACCACGACCCTGATCGTCGTGCCCAACCGTCCGACGAGGACCTCGCGCACCTCGTCGTCGATGCCGCGTGCGGATGTGAGGTCGAGTTCGGCCTCGACCCGGGTGTGGGCCCGGTTGGCGTGCTGGCCGCCGGGGCCACCCGAGGGCCCGAACCGCCAGGAGACCTCGCTGGCCGGGATGCGGCACCCCGGTCCCCCGGAGAGGACCCTGTCGTCGAAGCCGGCCATGCCACGAGGGTAGGTGTGGGCGGTTGCTCCAATGGGTGACCCGGGCCCCGGTTGGCTCGGACCGCCCGAGGCTGGTGGACTCCCGGAATGCCGGGAGACGAGATGGGGGACGACCGCAGATCGCGCCGCGACCTGCGCGTCATCGTAATCGGGGCCGGCATGGCCGGGATCCTGTCGGTGATCCGCCTGCGGGAGATCGGCCTACCGGATGTCACCGTCTACGAGAAGGCCGAGCGCCTGGGCGGTACCTGGCGGGAGAACCGGTATCCGGGCGTGGCCTGCGACGTGCCCTCGCACCTCTACTCGTATTCGTTCGCGCCGAACCCCGAGTGGACGCACCGCTTCTCCCCCGGTCCGGAGATCCAGGAGTACCTCGAGGCGGTCGCCACCGAACACCACGTGGATCAGGACGTCCGATATGGCGAGGAGGTTGCGGAGATGCGATGGGACGGCGGGCGCTGGCACCTCCGTACCGCCTCGGGTCTCACTGACGTGGCCGACGTGGTGATCGCCGCCACCGGCGTGCTCCACCACCCGAACTACCCGAACATCGAGGGCCTCGACGAGTTCGCCGGGACCACGATGCACACCGCCCGCTGGGACGAGGGGGTGGCGCTCGCCGGGCGGCGCGTCGGAATCATCGGCACCGGGTCGTCCGCCATCCAGACCGTGCCCACCATCGTCGACGACGTGGCCCACCTCTGCCTCTTCCAGCGGACCGCCCAGTGGGTGATGCCCGCCGAGAACCCTGCCTACACCGAGGAGGAGAAGGTGGCCTTCCGGGAGGACGTGAGCCTTCTCCACGACATGCACGAGGAGATCTCGGAACTGTTCTCGAACGGGTTCTCGAATGCCGTGGTCGACGCCGACTCCGAGGGCATGAGGCTCATCGAGGCGGCCTGCCTGGCCAACCTCGAGGACAGCGTGGTCGACCCGGACCTTCGGGACCGGCTCCGACCCGACTACCGGGCCGGCTGCAAGCGCCTCGTGGTCTCGCCGACCTTCTACGAGGGCATCCAGCATCCGAACGCCGAACTCGTCACCGAGGACATCGAGCGGATCGAACCCGGCGGCGTGCGAACCGCCGACGGCCGCCTCCACGAACTCGACGTGCTGGTGCTCGCCACGGGATTCCGGGTGGACCGCTTCCTGCGCCCCATCGAGGTGACCGGCGCCGACGGAATGACGCTCGACGAGGCCTGGGCGCAACGACCGAGCGCCTACCTGTCGATCTCGACGCCCGGCTTCCCGAACCTGTTCATGCTCAACGGCCCGAACGGGCCCGTAGGCAACTTCTCGCTCATCGAGGTGGCCGAGGTGCAGTTCAACTACATCGCACAGTTGCTCGACCTACTCCGTGACGGCCGAGCCGGGTCGGTCTGCGTGACGGGTGATGCCACCCAGTTCTTCGAGGAGGAGCGCACGATCCAGGCGGGCAACACCGTCTGGGCCACAGGCTGCAACAGCTGGTACCTCGACGACCGGGGCGTGCCGATGGCGTGGCCCTGGAACTTCCAGGAGTACCGGGACCGCCTGGCCCGGCCGGACCTGGGGGCCTACGACCTGGCCTGAGACGGGCTCAGTGCACGGGGCAGGCGACGCTCCGGTCGAGCACCCGGGTGATGCGGCCCATGCCGAGCCAGCCGCCGATGCAGAACGTGAGGTCCCGGACGAGTCCCTCGTCGAAGTGTTCGGCGAGGCGTTCAAAGAAGGTGTCGTCACAGGCGGCGACGTCGCCCTCGAAGCGCTCGGCGAACTCGATGGCGATCCGCTCGGCGTCCGAGTAGCCGGTCCACGTCGCCCATTCGGCCACGTGTACGTAGTCCTCCTCGTCGAGTTCCGGTTCCGCTCCCGGCGGATTCCTCCAGACCAGTCAGAGGCCGCAGCCGTTGAGTTGGGCGATGCGCATGCGGGCCAGTTCCCGGATCCGGAACGGCACCTCGCTCTGCGTGTTGATCGACAGACCGAATGTGCTTCCGGCGGCGATGACGTCCCGTGTGCCCATGCCGCGACCCTACTTGCCAGCGACCCGCCGGTCGGTGGCCGCACGGCGCTCGTGGTACGACTGACGCCCC